>JAPXTA010000033.1:0-39747 GCA_033812735.1 Hyphomicrobiaceae bacterium
TCGTTCGAACAGCCCAAGACCAAGGAGTAGCGGCGCTGATCGAGAACGATCCGGCACTTGCGAGCAAACTCCGTGCCGATGGCGTTCATCTTACAGCTGCGCCCGACCTCTTGGAACTCTATAGGAATGCCCGCGCAACCCTCGGTGCAACAGCCATAGTCGGCCTTGATTGCGGTGGCTCCCGCCATTTGGCGATGGAAGCCGGCGAAGCCGGTGCCGACTACATTGCGTTTAGCAAGACCCGGGTGACGCTGCCTCAACCCTCGGATGAGGATCTCGCCATTGATCCTGCACCAGAGCTTTCGACCACCGAACTCGTGCAGTGGTGGAGTGAGATTTTTGAAGTCCCTTGCGTTGCCCTCGACGCCGACAGTGAAGCCGAACAGGTTCAATATATCGAGGCAGGAGCGGATTTTCTTGGAACGGCAATACCGGCGGGCCAGTCGCCGCATGCAGTCGCCGATTTGCTTCGCTCGACTGCAGACCGCCTTGCCCGAACAATGACGCGAAGCTGAGGTCTCATGAAGGCCAGCCCTTCAATTCGTGCGAGCTTCATTGCCTTGGCAGCCGTTGCCCTGGTGTGGCCTGTCCCCGCCTTCACGCAAGAAGCAAGCTCGTGGTCGTCGGGAACATTGACGACCCCGAACCAAAGGCCCGGTGGGCCAAAACTACTCAACAAGGATCCTTCGAAACCGGCTGCGAAATCATCTGCGCTTTTAGCAAAGCAACCCGCAGCGATCACCGGACCCGGACCCAAATTCGCCCCAGCGGCATCCGCACCCGTCAACACCTTGCCCTCAGTCCCGCCGCTAAATCGGCCAATCACCGGAGCGCCAGGCGCGGCCGGTAGCAGCACAGTCGCGAAGAATTCGGGCGACGACGCCGCATACGAAGCCTTCGAGCAAGGCCAATACCTGACTGCCCTCGAGTTGGCCCGTGAAGCTGCAGAGCGAGGGGAACCGCAAGCACACATGCTGATCGGTCGCATTTATCAGCAAGGCCTGGGCGTTACGGTGGACCCTGTCTTGGCCGCGCAATGGTACCGGCGCGGGGCTGAGCTGGGCGACCTCGAGTCGATGTTTGCATTCGCGCTGATGCTGGCCGAGGGCGAGGGCATTCAGAAGAATAGAGCCGGCGCTGCACAAATGTTCGAAGAGGCAGCGGTGCGGGGTCACGCCCTGGCGAACTACAATCTGGCTCTTCTCTTCCTAACGGGTGATGGTAAGCCCGCAAACCCTCATCGGGCAGCAGCGCATCTGGAATTCGCTGCCGAAGCAGGGGTGGCAGTCGCCCAATTTGATCTGGCAACCCTATACGCTACCGGGACGGGCGTGGAACCGAGCGCCTTCAAGGCATCGGAGTGGCTCCGCCGCGCCGCGGAAGCAGGCCATACCGACGCCGAGGTCGAATACGCAGTGTGGCTATTCCAGGGTAGAGGTGTCCCGGTCAGCC
Source organism: Hyphomicrobiaceae bacterium (assembly GCA_033812735.1). GTDB lineage: Bacteria > Pseudomonadota > Alphaproteobacteria > Rhizobiales > Hyphomicrobiaceae > JABFRJ01. The sequence goes on from JAPXTA010000033.1 coordinate 1,453, forward strand.
AGTCGGCCGGCGTGATGTACTTCAGATCGGCCGCACAAAAGGGTTCAGCTGTCGCCCAAAACCGCCTTGCACGCTGCTATGCTCATGGAGCGGGAGTTCAGGCCAATGCTGTACAGGCCGCAAAGTGGCACCTTATCGCCAAGGCTTCCGGACTGGCCGACAAGCAGCTCGACGACCTGACGTCGAAACTTTCCCGATCGGATCGCGCGAAGGCGCAACAGGAAGCGGACGAGTGGATCGAGAGATCCCGCCTGAACTGATTCGATCAGTCCGCCCATGCCGATCACGGGTCACGCATTAACCAGTTGTTGACGGCTTTCGCCTACGGTGTCCGAGCGCGTCTTTCGCGCCTTTGCAACGCCAGCATCGAAGGTCCTGTTTCCGTGTACGAGTTGGCCATCCTAACGATCTTCCCGGCGGCTGTGATCCTCGCAGCCTTCACGGACCTATTCACGATGACGATCCCGAACCGCATCTCGCTGGTTCTGGTCGCCGCGTTCTTGGCACTTGCCCCCTTCTCAGGCATCACACTCACGCAATTCGGCTGGCATGTAGCTGCCGGCCTCATCGTGCTTGCGGTGACGTTCGGACTCTTTATCGCCGGCATCATCGGCGGCGGCGACGCCAAGCTTGTCTCGGCCGTCGCCCTATGGGTCGGCATGGAGCAGCTGCTACCCTATCTACTGATTGCTTCGATCTTCGGTGGAGCCCTGACGCTGGGTCTCCTCACGTTCCGGAAGATGCCGTTGCCGCTGTCTCTGAACAAGCTCGGCTGGCTCTCGCGCCTTCACGCCCCGAAAGGAAAAGTGCCATATGGCATTGCTCTCGCGGCGGGTGCGCTCTGGATTTATCCTGAGACCATGTGGTTCGCAGGACTTGCAGGCTGACGCACGCCTCTAGGCGTGCCAGCACATCACTCCGCTTCCTGACAGTCAGTTCTGCGTATATGAGGAAGATCCCGCAAAGAATCGCGTCGGCCACTGATCCAAATTGCGACGCGCATTAACTTCACATTGACGTTTCTAACGCACACTCGATCCGAGGATGAGGTGGAACTCATCGGACGGATAGGAATGGTGTGCGATGAAACAAGCGCAGTTGGTAAGCCTCGGAATCGCCGCCGTATGCGGGCTCGGCGCAATTTGGGGCATGACAAAGCTAAGTAGCGGCAAGAAGGAAACCGTCGTCGTCGCGGAGCAGACCGCGAAGACGCAGGTTCTTGTCGCGAAACAAGACATAAGCCTCGGCCAGATCGTGACTGCCGACAACTTCCGTTGGCAAGACTGGCCTGACGGTGCGGTCAGCACGTCGTTCATTCAGAGCCGCAACAAGCCGAACGCATTCCGCGATTTCGCGGGGCGTATCGCACGTGCTCCCCTGCTCAAGGACGAGCCGATCACAGAGCACAAGCTGATCAAGGCGGGTGAAGGCGGCGTTCTGTCGGCCATCCTCCCGGCCGGCATGCGCGCCATCTCAACGAAGATCAACGAAGCATCGGCAGCAGGCCGCTTGATCCTCCCGAATGACTACGTCGACGTCATCCTCATTCAGCGCAAGCGCGGTCGCTCCGGCGGTGGTGAAGATTTCATCTCCGACACCCTCTTCCGCAACGTTCGCGTCCTCGCCATCGGTCAGCTGATCGAGGCCAAGGAAGGCAAAAAGAACGCGGACGGCAATACGGCAACCCTCGAGTTGACGCCTCGTCAGTCCGAGCTTCTCGCCCTCGCCAACTCCATGGGTGAGATCAGCTTGGCGCTTCGTAGCGTCGCCGACATGAACCAATCGCAGCCCGGCGCAAGTGAGCGCACCGGTCAGCGTGGCAATTCCATCCGAGTACTGCGTTATGGCGTGAAGTCCCGTGCATACGGCGTCAACTGACACCACCGGGCAGATAACAGCGCGAACAATTCGCAGTAACGAGGTAGATTGACATGCGGATGACTTGGAAGAGGACGGCAAGCGCTGTTGCGCTGGTCCTCGCAGCTGTATGGGGCAGCACCGACGGCTCTATTGCTGCTGATCCGGGCTCGAAGTCGGGCCGGAACTCAGGCATGGCTGGGCAGAACGGAACCGGCACCGACAGCTCGGTTATGCGGATCCCCGCTAACGCGCAGTTCCCGATAAACCGTCAGATCACGCTCGGCCGCGGCCGGTCCATGATGCTGCAGTTCCCGCTCGAGCTGCGCGACGTCATGATCTCGGATCCGCAGAAGGTCGACGCCGTCGTCCAGACCTCCGACCGCGTGTTCCTGATCGCCAAGCAGCCCGGCTCGACCAACGCATTCTTCTTCGATGCGCAGGGCAATCAGATCATGACGTTGGAAATCAACGTCGGCTCGGATCTCTCCTCGCTCGACGATCTGCTTCGCCGCATGCTGCCCGGCTCCCAGATCCGCACGGAACTGGCAGGCGCAGCCGTGGTTCTGATGGGTTCGGTCCGCACACCGGCCGACGCCCAGCGCGCGATGGAAATCGCCAAGCAATACGCAGCAGCGAACAAGAGCATCACCGGCAACTCGATCCAGTCGACCCGCACCGAAGTCGGCGGCGTGACAACCTGGCAGATCTCCGGCGAATCCGATCGCGGTGGCAACCAGAACAACAAGCCGGTCATCAACCTCCTCACCGTCGAAGGTGAAGAGCAGGTGATGCTGAAAGTAACGGTCGCCGAAGTGAACCGCTCGGTTCTCAAGCAATTCGGCGTCAACCTCGCAACGTCGCTCTCCGCGGGCAATTTCGCCCAGAGCTTCGGCACGATGAATACCTTCCCGATCACGGCGACGACGCTCGGAGCCCTGAACAAGGCAGGCGTAGTCACCGCTGGCGCTCCTGCAGGGGCTGCGGGCTGCGCAAACATCCTGCCTCAGATCCATCCGAGCTATGTCGGCCAAAGTGGCTTCTCTGGTGGCTGGGCGTCAGGCAACAACTGCTTGGCTCATACCCTGCAAGCACTTGAGCGCGACGGTCTGATCAAGACTCTGGCCGAACCGAATTTGACCGCGGTCTCAGGCGAATCCGCTCGCTTCCTCGCGGGTGGTGAATACCCGGTTCCGATCTCGGCCGAAAACGGCGCCATCGGCATCTCGTTCAAAGAATTCGGTGTTGCCGTCGCCTTCACGCCGGTTGTCCTCTCTGAGGGGCGCATCAGCCTGAAGATCGATACCGAAGTCTCCGAACTGTCGAACGAAGGCGCGCTCGTGTTGTCGGGCACACAGATCCCGTCGCTTCGCAAACGCACCGCACGTTCCGTGGTCGAGTTGCCGTCAGGTGGTTCGATGGCGATCGCAGGCCTCATCTCTGAGAACACGAGGCAGAACATCGAAGGCTTCCCCGGTCTCAAGGATGTTCCCATCCTCGGCACGCTGTTCCGCAGCCGCGACTACCAGCAGAGCGAAACCGAACTGGTCGTCATCGTCACGCCCTACATGGTCCGCCCGACAGCCCGCCAGAACCTTGCCCGACCGGATGATGGCCTCGCGGCAGCCTCCGACCTCAAGGCGAACTTCCTTGGCGATCTGAACCGTCGCTACGGCAAGGGCAAGTCCATTCCCGACGGTGGCCTCAAGGGCGACCACGGCTACATCGTCGACTGATCCGAGAACCAGGAGCGTATCATGATCTCCAATATCAAAGGTCGCACTGCCCCCGGTATCGGTCGCACGTCGCGCTACATGCAAACCATGGTGAAAGCCGCCGTTGCGGTTGCCGCCCTCAGTCTCGCCGGTTGCGAGCACCTGGACGACCGCCCGAGCCACTCCGCCGGCTGGTCGCTCTTGGAACCGAGCCAGCGGCACCCCATCATGGTGTCGCAGCAACCAAACAGCGTTGCCTTGCGAGTTGCACGCGGATCGAACGGTCTCGCCCCGAGCCAGCGCGCTGAACTTTACTCATTCTTGACGAGGTATCGGGCACAAGATGGGGGTAACAGCAAGATCGTCATTTCGGTGCCTGCTGGGTCCGCAAACGAGGTTTCAGCGATGCATGCGGTTGCCGACATGCGGCCGATGCTTGCCGATCAGGGCTTCAGCGACAGTTCCATCACTGTCGAACCCTATCACAGCGACGGTCAGGCTCAGCCCCCGATCCGCGTGTCCTATCTGCGCTATGTCGCGGAAGGTCCGGAGTGTGGCCGTTGGCCGGATAACCTCGCCGAGACCAAGCGCAATCTGAACTATCACAACTTTGGTTGCGCTCAGCAGCGCAACCTGGCTGCCCAGATTGCCAACCCTGCCGACTTGCTTGGACCGCGCACGATGGATCCTGCCAGCGCAGACCGTCGCGAAGTGAAGTTCGACAAATGGGTCAAGGGCGAATCGAGCGGTGCCGCTCGCAATGGCGACGAACGCGCTGCGAAGTAACGACTTTGCATTCGGGAGATTAGGATGAGCAGACAAGCACACGCACTCGCTACGGACCTCGCCGAGGGTCATGAACCGTCCGAACTCGGCGGCGACGACCGTCATGAGCGCGCGCGTCCCATCCCGCGTATCTCGATCCAGGTTTTCTGCGAAGACCCGGCCACTGCTGAAGTGGTCCAGGTCGCCGCAGAAGACCGCCGCCTCGCCAAGGCACACGTCTCAGTGCACATGGGCGGCGCGACAGCCGCTGTCGCCCATTACCAGGAAAGCCCGACCCCGAACCTGATCGTCATCGAATCGTCCCTCGATCACCACGACATGATCGGCGAACTCGACGCGCTCGCCGAGTGCTGCGACGCCGGCACGAAGGTCATGGTGATCGGCCAGGTCAACGACGTGCTTCTCTACCGCGAGCTCCTGAAGCGCGGCGTGAGCGAATATCTCGTTGCACCGATTCGTCCGCTCCAGTTCCTCGAAAGCCTCTCCAACCTCTACAACAACCCCGACACGGACCCGGTCGGGAACGTCATCGCGTTCATCGGTGCCAAGGGTGGCGTCGGTGCCTCGACCGTCTGTCACAACGTTGCTTGGTCCATGTCCGAGCATCTGAAGACCAACGTGGTCGTCGCCGACCTCGATTTGGCCTTCGGAACCACCGGCCTCGACTTCAACCAGGATCCGCCCCAAGGTATCGCCGAAGCCCTCCAGAGCCCTGAGCGCCTCGACGAGGTATTGCTGGATCGCCTGCTCACCAAGTGCTCCGAGCATCTGTCGATCTTCGCAGCGCCGGTTGTACTCGACCGCGACTACGAAATTTCCGCCGACGCCTGCGACGTCGTGATCGACGTAGTCCGCCAGAACGTGCCTCAGGTCTTCATCGATCTGCCACACACCTGGACGCCCTGGGTAAAGCGCGTGCTGCTGCAAGCAGACGAGATCGTCATCGTGGCGACGCCGGATTTGGCAAACCTGCGCAACGCAAAGAACCTCCTCGAGATGGTGAAGTCGGCTCGCTCCAACGATGCGCCGCCGCGGCTGGTTCTCAACATGGTCAAAATGCCGAAGCGCCCGGAAATCGAACCAAAGGCGTTCGCGGAAGCCATCGGCATCGAGCCGTCGTCGGTCATCGAGTTCGACACCGAAACCTTCGGCCAGGCCTCCAACAACGGCCAAATGGTCGAGGAATTGTCGGCCAAGGCGAAGGCAGCGCCACAGTTCCGCGAGCTGGCGATGAAACTCGCCCACCGCAAAGACACCACGACAGAGAAGAAGCCCGCCACATCCGGCAGTGCTCTCGCTCCGTTGCTCTCGAAGCTGAAGTTGAAGCGCTGAGGAGTAGTCATCCATGTTCGGTCGCCGCACCAACGATCCCGCCAGCCTCGGCGCGCCCAAGAAGCCGATTGCGCCGACCGGCCCCGCCGTACCGGCTAAGCAAACTGACGCGCAACGCAGCGCTGCTCAGCAGAAGGCCGCGGCACCTGAGCCAAAGCCAGCCCCACGGATTGAAGCCGTTGAAACCCAGCGGCGGCATTCCGAAGAGTACTACGATGTAAAGACCACTGTCTTCAACGCACTGATCGATACGATCGACCTCACGCAGCTGGCCAAGCTCGAAGCCGCCGCCGCGCGCGAGGAAATCCGCGACATCGTGAGCGAGATCATTCAGCTCAAAAGCGTCGTCATGTCGATCGCCGAGCAGGAAGAGCTGCTCGAAGACATCTGCAACGACGTTCTCGGCTACGGCCCACTTGAACCATTGCTCGCCCGCGACGACATCGCTGACATCATGGTCAATGGCGCGAACGCGTGCTTCATCGAAGTCGGCGGCAAGGTTCAAAAGACCAATGTCCGCTTCGCCGACAACGCTCAGCTGATGAACATCTGCCAGCGTATCGTCAGCCAGGTCGGCCGCCGTGTCGACGAAAGCTCTCCGATCTGCGACGCCCGTCTTCCCGACGGTTCGCGCGTCAACGTCATCGCCCCGCCGCTCGCGATCGACGGCGCCGCATTGACCATTCGTAAATTCAAGAAGGATCGCCTGAAGCTCGAACAGCTCGTCAAGTTCGGCTCCATCACACCAGCGGCCAAGACGATCCTCGAAATCATCGGACGCGTCCGCTGCAACGTGATCGTGTCAGGCGGCACAGGCTCGGGCAAGACCACCTTGCTCAACTGTATGTCCGGTACCATCGATCACGATGAACGCATCATCACCTGCGAAGACTCGGCTGAACTTCAGCTCCAGCAGCCGCACGTCGTGCGTCTCGAAACACGTCCGCCGAACCTTGAAGGTGAAGGCCAGATCACGATGCGCGATCTCGTCAAGAACTGCCTTCGTATGCGCCCGGAACGCATCATCGTCGGCGAAGTCCGCGGCCCCGAAGCATTCGACCTTCTTCAGGCGATGAACACGGGCCACGACGGTTCGATGGGAACGCTGCACGCCAACAGCCCGCGCGAAGCCATCAGCCGTATGGAATCGATGATCATGATGGGCGGCTTCGCTCTTCCGACGAAGACCATTCGCGAAATGATCACCGGCTCAGTCGACATCATCGTGCAGGCCTCGCGCCTCCGCGACGGCAGCAGAAAGATCACCCACATCACCGAAGTGGTGGGCATGGAAGGCGAAGTCGTTACGCTTCAGAACATCATTGTCTTCGACATCATGGGCGAAGACGCGAACGGCAAGATTATCGGTCGCCATCGCTCGACGGGTATCGCCCGTCCGCGCTTCTGGGAGCGCGCCGAATACTATGGCGAAACGGGCCGTCTCGCAGAAGCGCTCGCAGCGTCGGAAGTCTCCGACTCCAACGGCAACCCCATGGGTGAATGATCATGTCGCAAGACGATCTGATGCTGTATGGCCTGATGGTGGTCGGAGCGATCTCCGTTGTCGCCATCATCTATATGCTGATAGCCCCGTTCCTTACAGGTGAACGGCGAGCCGATAAGCGTATGCAGGGCGTCGCCGATGCGACCCGCACCTCGCGGGTGGCTGCAAAGGGCGCTGCTGGCGATATCGCCTCGAGCCGCAAGCGTCAGGTTGCCGAGACCATCAAGGAACTCGAAGCGCAGCAGAAGGAACAGAAGAAGGTCTCCCTGAGGCAGCTGATCGCGCGTTCGGGGATGCAGATCGATGTGAAACAGTTCTGGATGGGAAGCGTCGCGTGCGGCCTGGTCACGGGGCTTGCAACGCTGATCTTGGCGCCCGGCCTTCCGAAATTCGTCGCAGCCGCAGTCGCGATCATCGGCACGTTCGGCCTGCCACGGTGGTTCTTGACCAAGGCAGTCAAGCGCCGCCAGAACAAGTTCCTCAACGAATTCGCCAACGCGATCGACGTCATTGTGCGCGGCGTGAAATCCGGCTTGCCCCTCAATGAGTGTTTGAACATCATTGCGCGTGAAAGCCCGGATCCGGTCTCGACCGAGTTCAAGGAAGTCGTGGAGCAATCCCGCGTAGGCGTGCCGCTGAACGAGTGCTTCGAGCGCATGATGAATCGCATGCCGTTGCAAGAAGTCCGCTTCTTCTCGATCGTCATCGGCATTCAACAGAGCGCAGGCGGCAACCTGTCCGAAGCTCTTGGCAACCTCTCCGGCGTGCTCCGCGATCGCAAAACGCTAAGCGCCAAAGTCAAAGCTCTGTCGGCTGAAGCGAAGGCCTCGGCCGCGGTTCTTGGCTCTCTCCCGCCGATCGTCATGATCCTGGTCTACATCACGACACCTGGCTACATCGCGCTTCTTTGGCAAAAGCAGATGGGCCTGTTCCTGCTGCTCGCCGGCGCATTCTGGATGTTCTGCGGCATCATGATCATGAGAAAGATGATCAACTTCAAGTTCTGACACCAGTTTCGCGTAACGGACAGATGACCAAGAGACGAAACGCGCCGTGACGGCGCACGCCTGAGAACTGAGACGCGCCATGTTCCAATTCATCGATGCGATCACGAAACCGGAAGTACTGGTGTCCGTACTGGTAGCCGTAGCCATGTTCGCTATGGTCATGACCCTGGTCCTGCCGTCTCTCTCGCGCGACCGCCTGCCCTCACGCATGCGCGTCATGGCAACCGAGCGGGACAAGATGCGCGCCTCGCGCCTTTCCGACCTCGCCAAGAAAGACGGCAAAGGTGGGCTGCGCCAGAACACCGCTGGCGTGATGAGCGATGTCGTCGACAAATTCGACCTGCGGTCGATCTGGGACAACGAAGATCTGCGTGACAAGTTGAAGCAAGCCGGGCTTCGCGGTCAGGCGCCGGTCATCACTTACATGTTCTTCCGGCTGATCATGCCTGCGATTATTACGGTCGCCGGGCTCATCTACATGTTCTTCATCGCCGACTACGACTACGCACCCATCGTAAAGATTGGCGTCGCCGTCGGCGCCGGCTACCTCGGCTACTTCTTGCCGAACATGTTCATCGAAAATCAGGTCCAACGGCGCCAGCAGTCGATCAAGGAAGCCTTCCCCGATGCTTTGGACATGCTGCTGATCTGCGTACAGTCCGGCATGTCAACGGAAGCAGCGTTCGGCAAGGTCTCGGCCGAAGTCGGTACACAGTCCATCGAGCTCGCCGAAGAAATGTCCCTGACTACAGCCGAACTATCCTACCTGCCAGAACGCCGTCAGGCTTACGAAAATCTCGCAAAGCGGACCGGACTTCCAGGGATCAAGGGCGTTTGCACAGCACTGATCCAGGCCGAGCGATATGGTACGCCGGTCGGCGCAGCACTGCGCACGATGGCCAAGGAAAATCGCGAAATGCGGATGTCGGAAGCCGAGAAAAAGGCGGCCGCCCTGCCCCCGAAGCTGACCGTTCCGATGATCATCTTCTTCCTGCCTGTGCTCTTCATCGTCATCATCGGCCCGGCTCTCATCCAGGTCTTCAAGTGGGATTGATCGATCCCACGCCGATACCACTCCGGAAAAACCAAAGGACGGCCACCTGGAGCGCGTAAATCCAGACGCCTGTCCATCTGCGGCCGTAACGTGTCTCTCCGCGTTACGGCCGCGTTCTTTTCGCAGATGCGAAGAGACCCTTTGCGATGTCCTGATACGCGTTGATAACGCTGGTCATGCCTTCTCCAGGCGCTAATGTTCCCGGGTCTAATTTCCTGTTTGAGGACCCTATGGCCAAGACGCCAACGAAACCGACTTCCAACGGCAAACCGTCGAACGGCAAGAAGCAGAAGCTGCGCTCGCAAGCCTGGTTCGATAACCCGGCGAACGCCGACATGACCGCGCTCTATCTCGAGCGCACAATGAACTTCGGCCTGACACTCGAAGAGCTACAATCCGGGCGACCGATCATCGGCCTGGCACAAAGCGGTTCGGACATCGCGCCCTGCAATCGCCATCACCTCGTTCTGGCCGAGCGCGTACGCGAGGGAATTCGCGAGGCAGGCGGCATCTGCTTCGAGTTCCCGATCCATCCAATTCAGGAAACCTGCAAGCGGCCGACAGCGAACCTTGATCGCAACCTGCAATACCTGTCGCTAGTCGAGATCCTCTACGGCTATCCGATCGACGGCGTGGTCCTGACGACCGGCTGCGACAAGACCACGCCGGCGCAGATCATGGCAGCGGCAACCGTCGATATCCCGGCAATCGCACTGTCGGGCGGGCCGATGCTCAATGGCTGGCACAAAGGCGAACGCACGGGATCGGGCACCATCGTGTGGAAGGCGCGCGAGATGATGGCGCGCGGCGAGATCGACTACACGGGCTTCCTCGAACTCGTCGCATCTTCGGCGCCATCGGCGGGCCACTGCAATACAATGGGCACGGCGACGACGATGAACTCGCTCGCCGAAGCCCTTGGCATGAGCCTGCCAGGATGTGCGGCGATACCCGCGCCGTATCGCGAGCGTCAGCAGATCGCTTATCTGACGGGTAAGCGCATCGTCGAGATGGTGCGCGAGGACTTGAAACCGTCGCAGATACTCACGCGGGAAGCTTTCGAGAACGCAATTGCCGTCAATTCCGCAATCGGGGGCTCGACCAACGCGCCGGTGCACCTAAACGCGATCGCCCGCCACATCGGCGTCAAGCTCGACAACAACGACTGGGAGAAGATCGGCTACGACGTGCCACTCCTGGTCAACTTGCAGCCTGCCGGAGAGTATCTTGGCGAGGATTATCACCGTGCAGGCGGCGTGCCAGCCGTAGCTGCCGAACTGATCGACAAGGGCAAGATCAACAAGGTCGCTATCACGGTCAACGGCAAGACGTTTTACGACAACAACAAAGGCAAGAAGACGTGGGATCGCAACGTCATCAAGGCCTATGACGAGCCGCTGAAAAAGCAGGCGGGCTTCCTCAACCTGAAGGGCAATTTGTTCGACAGCGCCATCATGAAAACCTCGGTCATCACCGACGAGTTCCGTCAGCGCTACCTCTCGAACCCGAAAGACCCGATGGCCTTCGAAGGCCGCGCGATCGTATTCGATGGCCCCGAGGACTATCACGCGCGCATCGACGATCCGTCGCTCAAGATCGACGAGCACTGCATCCTGTTTATGCGCGGGGCCGGGCCAGTCGGCTATCCGGGAGCCGCGGAAGTCGTCAACATGCGCGCACCGGACTACCTTCTGAAGAAGGGCGTCTCGTCCCTCGCCTGCGTCGGCGATGGCCGCCAGTCCGGCACATCAGGTTCGCCGTCGATCCTGAATGCCTCGCCGGAAGCCGCGACCGGCGGCGGGCTCGCGCTCGTAAAGACAGGCGACAAGGTGCGCATCTCATTGAAGGAGCGCACCGCCAACATCCTCGTGTCGGATGCGGAGTTGCAGAAGCGGCGTGAAGCACTAGCGAAGTCCGGCGGCTACAAGTACCCCGAGAGCCAGACACCCTGGCAGGAAATTCAGCGCGGCATGGTCGACGAGTTGTCGAACGGCATGGTGCTGAAGCCGGCGGTCAAATACCAGAAGATCGCCGCCACCAAGGGCCTGCCGCGCGACAATCACTGACGCGGCATTCGTCATCGGCAAAACAAGAAAAGGCCCGTAATACGGGCCTTTTCTCACTTGGAATGATGAAGTCAGTGCGCTTCGTCCCAGTTGTCGGCAGCCTTCGCGTCGACGTGGATTGGCACTGAAAGCCTAACCGCCGGCTCGCTGCTCGTCTCCATGACACGCCGAACCAGCTGAATGGTCTTTTCCGCTTCCACGGTCTTCACTTCAAATATCAGTTCGTCATGCACCTGAAGCAGCATCCGCGCGGATAGACCAGCCGCCGTCAGCGCGGCCGGCATGCGGATCATCGCACGGCGTATGATATCTGCAGCCGATCCTTGAATCGGCGCGTTAATCGCCGCACGCTCAATGAATGCGCGCATCGACGGGTTCTTCGTATTGGCTTCGGGATAGTGAATACGCCGGCCGAAAATCGTCTCGACATAGCCATTCGCCTTCACCTCCGCCTTTATCGCTGTCATGTAGTCGCGGATGCCCGGGAAGCGCTTGAAGTACGTGGTGATATAATCTCCCGCCTCCTGCTTTGAGATGCCAAGCTGAGCGGCAAGCCCAAAAGCCGAGATACCGTAGATAATTCCGAAATTGATCGCTTTGGCGCGCCGGCGCACTTCACTCGGCATATCCTTCACCGGCACACCGAACATCTCGCTCGCCGTCATCGCATGAATGTCGAGCCCATCGGCAAAAGCCTTCTTGAGTTGCGGAATGTCGGCAATATGCGCCAGAACACGCAACTCGATTTGAGAATAGTCTGCCGAGACAAGCTTGTGCCCCGCGTCAGCAACAAACGCCGTGCGGATCTCGCGACCCTCCTTGGTCCGCACTGGGATGTTCTGCAAATTTGGGTCCGACGATGAAAGACGCCCCGTCGTCGTCGCAGCTAGCGCATAGGAAGTGTGGACGCGCCCGGTCTCGGGATGAATGAATCCCGGCAGAGCGTCGGTGTATGTGGATCTCAACTTTGATAGTTGCCGCCATTCGAGCATCGTATTGATGAGGCGGCGCGCATCATCCGGCAGCTCCTCGTTGGCTGCCAGCTCATCGAGCAAGCCAGCCCGCGTTTCCCATTGACCCGTTTTCGTCTTCTTGCCACCTGGCAGCTTCAAGGTGTCGAAGAGCAATTCACCAAGCTGCTTCGGGGAGCCCAGATTGAACTTCACGCCGGCCAACGCCTGCACCTCTTCCTCGAGTTGCAGGATTTTTTGCGCGAACGTCGAAGAAAGCCGCGCAAGAATCTGCTTGTCGATCTTGATACCAGCACGCTCCATACCGGCGATCACTGGCAACAACGGCCGCTCCAGCGTCTCATAGACCGTCGTCATACCCTCAGCCGGCAACCGCGGTTTCAGCGCGCGCCAGAGCCGCAGGGTAATATCAGCATCCTCAGCCGCATACTCTGTCGCCTTGTCGATCGGTACGCCCGCAAAAGTCTTATCGGCCTTTTTCGCGCCCGGCGCATGCTCGATGACCTTGTCGAAACTGATACACGCATGTCCGAGATGGCGCTCGGAAAGGGCATCCATGCCATGCGATCCCTTACCGCCATCGAGCGCATACGAAATCAACATTGTGTCGTCGATGGGCGAAACGGCGATGCCATAACGGCTGAGCAGCAGGGCATCGTACTTGCCGTTCTGGGCCACCTTGAGGACACCAGGCGCTTCCAACAGTGGCTTTAGACGGGCAAGAGCCTCCCGCAAATCCATCTGCCCAGGGGCCGCGCCGCTTCCGCCAAACAGATCGCCGCCGCCAGTCGTGTGCGCTAAAGGCGCGTAGCAAGCATCGTTCGGACCGACAGCCAGCGAGAAGCCGACCAGATCCGCCCGCATGCAATCGAGGCCAGTCGTCTCTGTGTCGAACGCGACGACGCCTGCACCAAACCCCTTTGCGATCCAAGCATCGAGTTCTTCTAGTGTGCGAAGCGTCGAATATCTCGAGCGGTCCACCGGGATACGGGCGGACGTCTGTGAAAATGCGATTACCGCATGCGGCGTCCCTGGACCTTTGTCCGAAGGGCCGGAAGCACTCGACGAAGCGCCATGGTCGGCAACAGCGGCAGCCTCGATCGGCTTGATGGAACCGCCAACCGATTGTGCCAACGGCGCCGGCGGCTCGACGCCGAGGGCGTCAGCAATGCGCTTGGTCAGCGTGTTGAATTCCATCTCCCTCAGAAATCCAAGCATCTGCTCGGCTTCCGTCGGCTGAACGCCCAACTGATCAATCGAAATTTCAACCGGTACGTCCAGCTTCAACTCCACGAGCTTTCGAGAAATTCGCGCCAGTTCGGCGAACTCGATCAGCTTCTCCCGGCGCTTCGGCTGCTTGATTTCACCGGCGCGAGACAAGAGAGTTTCGAGATCGCCGTATTCATTGATGAGGTCCGCCGCAGTCTTGACGCCAATACCGGGCACCCCAGGCACATTGTCGACTGAGTCGCCGCACAGCGCCTGAACGTCGGTAACTTTTTCAGGCGGAACGCCGAATTTCTCGATCACCTCGTCGCGGCCGATCGTCTTATTCTTCATCGTATCGAGCATACCAACGCGTGGCCCAACGAGTTGCATGAGGTCTTTGTCTGACGAGATGATGGTAACGTCGGCGCCTGCATCGCTGGCTTGCTTGGCATATGTCGCGATCAAGTCATCAGCCTCGTAGCCGTCTTGCTCGATCGAGGCTACGTTGAAGCACTTCACAGCCTGACGGATGAGCGGAAACTGAGGCACCAACTCCTCGGGGGCAGGCGGGCGGTGAGCCTTGTACTCCGCATAGATCTGGTTGCGAAAGCTGTCCTTGCTCGCATCGAAGATGACCGCGATGTGCGTTGGGCCGCGCGTGCCGCGCGCGTCCTGAATGAGCTTCCAGAGCATCTGGCAAAAGCCGTGCACGGCCCCAACCGGCAATCCATCCGATGGACGAGTTAGAGGCGGCAACGCGTGGAATGCGCGAAAAATATATCCTGACCCGTCGATCAGATAGACATGGCTACCTTTGCCAACCGGGACAACCTCGCCTACCGGCACGCTGTTGGCATGTATCTTTCTGAGGGTCATGACCGGTCCTGACTTCTAACCCCAATGTGGCTGAGGCGCTCGCCCCTTCTACCCGGTTAGGAACGCGAGGTCGACGCGGGCTTCACGCTTTCACCGCATTGTTCGCACTCCATCGGCATGACAATATAATTTTAGGCCGGAAGTCATCTAAGGTGCGAGGTCAGCCCTGAATGGGGGATCATATCGGAGCGCGGTTGCAGGCGCGCGACGCAGCCGGGAACTGGCGGCCCAAGCGCATACTGTCCCTCGATGGCGGGGGTGCCCGCGGGATCGTAACGATCGCATTCCTTGAGCACATCGAAGCAGTACTGCGGGTCGAATTGAAGGACGAGATCGCAGCGCGCGGCTTAGAGCCAGGCGATTTCCGCCTATGCCACTACTTTGATTTGATCGGCGGCACATCCGTGGGGGCATTGATCGCCACGATGCTGGCCCGGGGAATGTCGACAGCTGAGATCAAGAAGCGATTTCAAACTTGGTCGCGGGACATCTTCCGGCCGCGGCGGACACTGTGGTTTCTTTGGCCCGTCTTCGGCATCCTCGGCGAACGCAATGACTCGAGCCGGCTGCGAAAGTACATCCATGAAATTGTCGGCGATGAAAGGCTCGATAGCGCCTCGCTCACTTCAGGGCTCGTCATCGTAGCGAAGAACGCGCGCACCGGCAGCGTCTGGGTGCTCTCGAACAACCCTTTTGCGCGCTACTACAATCGCGACCATGCCAACCCGGCAACCGTGGCTAACCGCGAATTCAGGCTGGTCGACCTGCTTCGCGCAAGTACCGCGGCACCGACATTCTTCAAAACACAGCAACTGGAGATCCATCGCGGTCCGGCGCAACAGCAGCGAAACGAGCCTGAAGATCAAACTGCTTGGTTCGTCGATGGCGGCGTGTCCCCGCACAACAATCCGGCGCTGCAGTTGTTCATGATGGCCGGCATGAAGGGCTACCGGTTGGGAGGAACAGCAAGCGGCACTGCCCGGCGAAACGACGACGGTATCGCGTGGCCACTGGGGCCTGAAAATGTACTACTAGTGTCGGTCGGCACCGGCCGCTTCGACACCGGCTTCAAACCGCGATGGTACCACGCCTTCCCCGCGTTCGTCGCCAAGGATAGCCTGCAGAGCATGATCGCGGACGGCCAGAAGCTCGCTTTGTCGATGCTGCAATGGCTCTCCAATCCATCGGGTCGCAATTGGTTGATCGACCGCGAAATCGGCACCCTGGAAGGGGAGCTACTTCCTCACAGCCCCGACCCGAAGGCTCTCCTTTCGTTCGTTCGCTATGACATCGAGCTGAAAAATGAATGGCTCGAGAAGCGGGAAAACGCTGGCCGTTGGATCGCGCCGTACCACCTCAAGGAAATGATCGACTTCACCAACACCAACGCGCAAGAACGCCTCTACGGCGTGGCAAGCCGTGCCGCCGCGCGCCAGGTCAATGCAGGCGATTTTCCCAAGCCGTTCAAATGGCTCTGGCTGCCAGTTGATGCTCATCCGTCACGAGGATGAACGACCCGCAGGTGCATTTCAGGCCCCCATTCTTGCAGTGGCGGGGTCGTCTATGCTGGTGTACCAGTTACCGCCGATTTCGAATGCTGAAAGCGATAGCTGCCCCATGGCCCAGCCGCCCAAGAAAGAAAGCCCCGTCGAGCCGTTCAAGCGCGTCCTGGGGCTAACCGTTCGAGCCATTGCCCAGGACAAGGAGGTCCAGGTCGGCTTCGGTCCGGGCAAACCGGTAATCGATGGCAAACAAGTCCATTTGCCGGAGCCCAGCCGCGCACCCTCCGCCAAAGAGGTGGCCGTCATCCGCGGCTGGTCGGACAGCCTGGCGCTGACGGCCGCGATGCACAATCCGCGCCTTCATCGCAGACTGGCACCAGAGGCCGGCCCCGCCCGCAACGTCTTCGAGGCCATCGAGCGCGCGCGCGTCGAGAGCATCGGTGCCAATCGCATGCCCGGCATGGCCCAGAACCTCGGAGCCAAGATCGAAGATCAATATGGTCATGGCCGTTACGAGGAAATCACGGAACGTTCGGACGCACCTCTCGAGGATGCAGTCGCCCTCATTCTGCGTGAACGGCTGACCGGCGCACCGCCCCCGGCGACCGCCCAGAAGATGGTCGACCTGTGGCGCCCGTGGATCGAGGAGCGTGCCGCCTCCACCCTCGAAAAGCTGGAAAAGAACGTCTCGAGCCAGAACGCATTCGGAAAGATCGCTCGCGACCTCCTGCGCGATCTCGAACTCGGCGAGCAAGATGCGCAGGGCGAAGCCGAAAACAACGACGATCAGGACCAGGATCAGAATGAAGCCGGCGAATCGGAAGCCGAAGAGCAGCAGGACGGCTCTGATAGCCAAGAGGAGGCCGTCGACGAACAGCGCGCCGAAGGCGAAGAAGGTGAAGCGTCGGAAACCGAGGACTCCGCCGAGTCCGACATGGACTACGACGACGCCGAAGGCGACGACATGGCGGATACGCCCGAAAGCTGGCGTCCCAACCACAACGTGCTCGATAACCCCGAGGCCTTTGGCTACAAGGTATTCTCCCGCGCGAACGACGAGGAGATCGACGCCGAAGATCTCTCAACCCCCGACGAGCTCGAGCGCCTGCGTACGTTCCTCGACAAGGAATTGCGCAATCTGTCTTCCGCAGTCGCGCGCCTCGCAAACAAGCTGCAGCGAAAGCTTCTCGCACAACAGAACCGTGCATGGGATTTCGATCTTGAAGAGGGCGCACTCGATCCCGCACGCCTGCCGCGGATCATCATGGATCCGATGGCCGCGCTATCGTTCAAGAGAGAGCGCGACACCGATTTCAAGGACACGGTCGTCACGCTGCTCCTCGACAATTCAGGCTCTATGCGTGGCCGCCCGATCATGGTCGCGGCATGCTGCGCCGATATTCTCGCCCGCACGCTGGAACGCTGCGGCGTAAAGGTCGAGATCCTAGGCTTCACGACGAAGGCTTGGAAGGGCGGGCAGGCGCGCGAGGCATGGCTTGCCGCCGGCAAACCATCGAACCCCGGCCGCCTGAATGATTTGCGTCATATCATCTACAAGAGCGCAGATGCCCCGATGCGCCGCTCGAAGCGGTCGCTGGCGCTGATGATGCGCGAGGGACTTCTGAAGGAAAACATCGACGGCGAGGCACTGGCCTGGGCGCACAAGCGCTTGCTTGGCCGCCAAGAACATCGGCGTATCCTTATGATGATATCGGATGGCGCCCCCGTAGACGACTCAACCCTCTCGGTAAATTCAGGGTCCTATCTTGAACTGCACCTGCGCCAAGTAATTGACGAGATCGAGAACCGCTCGCCAGTGGAACTCATCGCAATCGGCATCGGCCACGACGTCACCCGTTATTACAAGCGGGCCGTTACCATCACCGATCCCACCGAGCTCGCGGGCGCAA
The DNA here is from genome assembly GCA_033812735.1 of Hyphomicrobiaceae bacterium. Classification (GTDB taxonomy): domain Bacteria; phylum Pseudomonadota; class Alphaproteobacteria; order Rhizobiales; family Hyphomicrobiaceae; genus JABFRJ01. Next base: position 19,242 of record JAPXTA010000033.1, read on the forward strand.
TGACGGACAAACTGGTCGAACTCTTTTCCGAGACTTCAACCGCGAAACAAGCGGCACCTGCCCGCCAGACGAAACGCCATATCCCCGCATCCCTCAAGGCATGAGGCAGTATGACGGCCGATCCGATGCAGCCTCAGCCGATCCCGCTTGAGATCATCAAGTCCAGGAGCGGGTTGGACGTACTCAAAGGAATGATCGACGGCAGTCTTCCGCCGCCTCCCATCTCAAAGGCGCTCGACTTCCAGATCATAGAGGCGAGTAAAGGCGCGGCCGTCTTTGCCTGCACACCGAAGTCCCTGCACTACAATCCCATCGGCTCCGTGCACGGAGGCTTGGCTGGCACGTTGCTCGATAGCGCCATGAGCTGCGCTGTCATGTCCACACTGGAGGCCGGCACCGGCTACACGACACTCGAATACCGCGTACACTTGGTTCGCGGTATGTCCGACAAGACCGGACCGATTAGGGCCGAAGGAAAAGTGATCCACGTCGGACGACGGACCGCAACGGCAGAAGGCCGTATCATCGACGCCCAGGGAACTCTTTATGCTCACGGCACAACCACGTGCCTCATCATACCCTTCTGAACACGTAGCAGCTGCACGAAGGCCCCAGCGCATCCAGCGAATGCAATCGCGCCGCCCCTAAACTCTGGCATACGCTTCGACACGGCACGTCCAGGAGAAACCCAATGTCCACGTCAACGCCAACGGCGCCACCGGATGCAGCCACGAGTGACCCGGTTGCACTTGGTTGGATGCAGGGCTTCCCACCCCCGCCAGATAAAGCCATCACGTTTGCTGACGAGCGCTTCCGCCGGTTCCCTGAGTTCCGCTGGGCTTGGAGCAATATTCGCCAACTTGTTCCGACACGAAATGTGTGGCGCGGTGCCGGCGCCGCATCCGAATTGCCGCGAGATGAGCAGCCGCTCGATAAGGTTCCAGTCAAAGTATGGGATGGCCGGACCATCGATTTTGGACAAGCGCTCGCGGAGACATGTGCAGACGGAATCGTCGTCTTGCACCGTGGCAAGCTTGTCTTCGAAAAATATTTCGGCGCGCTCCAAGCCCACAAGCAGCACATTGCCATGTCGGCCACAAAGTCGCTTACGGGGACGTTGGCCGGGATGCTCGTAGCCGAAGGGAAGCTCGATCCGAAGGCTCCTGCGACAGCATATGTTCCTGAATTCGCCGGGTCGGCGTTCGGTGACGCGACCGTCGAGCAGATCATGGATATGACGACCGGCCTTGCCTACACCGAGGTTTACACAGATCCTAAATCCGACATTTTCGAGATGCGCAAAGCCAACGGCATGGCGCCGCCCGCACCGGGAAAGCCGCCTATCTCGCTGCTCGAATATCTCACCACGCTCAAGAAGCTTGGAGATCATGGCAAGGTCTTCGCCTATAAAACCGTGAATACCGACGCACTCGCCTGGATCATTCGCCGGGTGACGGGCGTACCCTTCTCCGATCTCGTCTCTGCACGCATTTGGCAGCCGATGGGCGCCGAAGAAGATGCGCACTACACCGTCGACCGGCTCGGAATTGAAAGCGCTGGCGGCGGCTTGAACTCGACGACACGCGATTTGGCGCGCTTCGGCGAAGTCATGCGCAACCGGGGCTTCTACAATGGCAGACAGATTATCAACGCCCACGTTGTCGACGACATCGCCCGTGGCGCCGACCCAGAGAAATTCAAACCTTCCGGATTCCACACTCTTTCTGGTTGGTCCTATCGCAGCCAATGGTGGGTTAGCCACAATAGCCATGGCGTCTACATGGCACGCGGCATCCACGGTCAATCGCTCTACATCGATCCAAAGGCGGAAGTAGTGATCGCCCGCTACGCGTCCCACCCGATGGCGGGGAACATCAACAACGATCCCGTGACGCTTCCGGCGTTCGGTGCGGTCGCTGAAGCGTTGATGCGCTGAACGGCTACTGCACGAGTGACGGCGGCGGCGCGCCGCGGCGCGTCTCGCTGCGGAAATTGCGCGGCGCCATTCCAAACCAACGCGTTGCCGCACGGGTAAAGGCGCTCAGCTCGGAAAAGCCAAGCAGCAGCGCGATATCCGTGAGCGTCAAATCGCTGTCTCGCAGCATCGTCTCTGCGATAGACCGCCGCGTATCCTGCAGCAGATCCTCGAATGTCTCACCAGCTGCCAACAACTTCGTCTGTAGCGCTCTCGGCGGAATGGTCATCACTTCGGCAATCGCCTCGAGCGTCGTGCGTCCATTCTCAAGCTCCCTGACGATAGTCCGGCGCGTCGCTTCCACGAAGTCGACACTGGACCGGCGCTCGGCAAGAAGCCGGTCTCCGAGATCGCGCAAAAGAACGAATAGATGATGGTCCGCTTGCAGTGACTCCCGGTTGAGAACCGACTCGCGAAGATTGAGCGCGTTCGCTGGGCAATCGAATTTCACATTCGGCCCGAAGATGCGGGCCACGTCGGCGGCACACGGCAGCGCTCGGTGCTCGAGTTCGACACCCTTGGGATACCAACCATCGCCGATGTAGCGCCTCAAGTTAATCACCAACAAGGCCATCACAAAGCTGGCATACTGCATCCGTGGCGCGGTGAATGAGACTGGAAATCGCCACTCGAGGCGCGCTCCCCCCTCGTCGTGCTCGATGAATTGGACCTCGATCGGATCGAGATGCAACGAGACGTATCGATTGATCGTCCGGACACCTTCTCGAACCGACGTCGCATTGCCAAGCAGGTACCCCAATACACCAGCAGCGCCTCTCGGAAAGGCCTCCGCCCAATGCAGCCCCAAACACTGATCCCCACAAGTGTCGGCAGCCATCGACAATACGCTTGCGGCGGCATTAAGTGGAATCTCAGCCCCAGGATCGGCGATCATATCTGCATTGAGTTGGCCCGCGTCCAGCAGAGCCGGGAACGCCAGCCGTCGCGCCGCGCAGAATGCTTCAAAACCCTCGAAAAGATGGGCCCTCACATGCGGCTCTGACATAATGCCCACACTCCTGGCCCCAGGTGCCGGAAAACACTCCGGATACCAACTGTCAAATTACCGGACTTCAGCGTCAAGCGGGAAAATGTTCGTTTCTGTACGAACCCTGCACGCCGAGAGGCACGAAATAAGCCCGGGAGATCAAAGAATGTCCGCCGACAAACCGTTACCGCCCCAAAATCTTGTCCACCTTCTGCATCGCGCCAGTCAATTCGCCGAGTCCCTCTTTGACAAGGCGGCACCGGGAATGGCGCTGACAGCTCGCCAACTCGTCGTCCTCGATGCAATCGCATCACTGAACGATCCAAGCCAAACCGACATCTGTCGCCGGTGCGGCATAGACCGCTCCACCCTGGCAGATATCGTCAGGCGACTTGTCCAACGGCGCCTTCTGACGCGGCGCCGCACACGTGAAGACGCACGGCGCTATGCGCTACGCGTCACACCCGAAGGCCTGACAATGCTCGAACGCCACAAACCGCTCCTGCAATCTGTGGACAGTGAATTGGCTGCACTGCTCAATCACCGTGAGCAGCGCAACTTCCTTGAGACGCTAATGAAGATCGCCAAGGCGGCTGATACGCCCGACTCGGAGTGACACCGGACGGATCAGTCGCAGCAACAGCTATCTCCGCCCTCCCCGGAATTGTCCGTGCTTGCGGCATTCTTGTCGGGTGGCAGATCCATCGCGGGGTTCTCCGCAAAGAACCCGTTCGGCTTCAGCATGAACCCCGCGTACTCCACGGGCATGATCGGAAAATCCTCCGGCTTGCAGACATGGGTGTGGCCGAACGAGTGCCACACGACAATATCCTCGTTCTCAATCGGCCGGTTCTGCTGGATATACTTCGGCAGACCATCACCGCCTGCATGCTGGTTCGGAAAGTTGCCGCTCGCATAACGTTCCGCCGGATCGTATTTCGTGACCCAGACATGCTTGGTGGCAAATCCACCGCGCTCGCGCATCGTCGCTCCCTCTTGTGCAAGCATCAGCGGTGATGGGTTGACGATAAGCTTGTAGCCCGTCGGATTGCCGACACTGTTTTTGACGTTCGGGTTGATCACCTTCCAATAGCGCCCGGTACGACCGTCGGCTTCGCGCGCGGCATCGCGCTCCCGTGCGAGAACACGCGACGTCGTAACGAAAACATTGCCATAGGGATTGTCCTTGCCCCAGGGGCGCGGCACGAACTCGTGCTCCGTCACGGAGTTCTTCTCCCCATCGACCATCATATGAAGCCGCGCGTTGAAAAAGTGCTGGTGCGTCGGTCCTCCCAGCCCCTCAGCGACCATGCCACCCCACGGATAGGCCTTCCCTGGCGTAACAGCAGCCGTCTGGATGATTCCGGTCAGCTTGGCCTCGAGTTGTATCGTGCCATCTTGATAGAGGTACCAATAGAAGCCGTAGTCGTAGTTGCCGACCGTCGCAAAGAAGGAGATCACAAGCCGCCTTGAGCGGCGAACCTCGAACGTATCGTTGCGGAACTCGTAGTGCTTCCAGAGGATGCCATAGTCCTCCTCGTGCATGCAGATCGCATTCTTCATGATTGTTGGCATGCCTATGTCATCGGCGACCGGCACGTCGAAATAGTGGATGTGACCAAGACAATCACACCCGAGCTCGAGCGCATTGGCAAGTTTTCCAAGCCCGTATTCGCCAGCGTCGAAAGCGCTTTTCCAATAGTGGTTCGCGGTAGGGTCGGCATAGGGCACGACCATCTCCGTGATCGATGCGCGATAGATGATCGGGCGCGACTTGCCGCCATCGTTGTAGCTGACTTGATTGAGTGTCAGGCCTTCGCGCGCTGAAAAGCCCACGCGCAAAGACCACCGCTGCCAATCCACTTTCCAACCATCGACTTTGAACCCCGGGCCGTCCTTCTGAACGATATCGAGCGGCTTCACGTCCGAGCGGGTATTCGGATAGGCGGCACGATTGTAGTTACGCTTCTTCTTGGGGATCGGCACGACCTCCGGCTCATCGACCAGGTGAACGACTTTTCCATCTATCAGGTCGACAAGCGCGACGACGCCTTCGATCGGATGGGCATAACCGTTATCCTTCTCGTTCTCCCGATAGTACGACACGGCACTGACGAGACGGCGGCCCTTCTCCTCATCGCGGCCGAAGTAACCGGCCGAGAACGGATCGACTTGCACAAGTTCGATATCCTTGTCCGTGAGCCCCCGCCGCTTGATCGCCTTGCGCCAACCGGGGTCTGCCTTCACGATGTCGCCGACTTTGAAGAACTCCTCGATGATGACAGGAGGCTGGCCATACGGGTGCTCCTTCACCGGATGCTCTACCCACCCCGTGACGCTCTTGGCTCCAATATCCACGACAGCGATATGGGTCCGGCCGGTCTTGCAGTCGAAAACCGTAGCTGACGCTTGGCGGCGAACCTGCGCCCCCGGCTTCCATGCCAGTACGTCGGCCTTCAAAGGCTCTTCGAGCTGAACGAAGGCGAAGCGGGTATCGGCGCCGAGCTTCTTCTCTGTCTTCAGAATATCGCAGGCGGCTGCAATCTCCGCACTGCTCAGCGGATCGAGAGGATGCTCCATCGTCGTCACGTTGACGCCCTTGTTCATTGCAGCCTTTGCCATGAAAACCGTCTCCCCTGAATGGATGGAGACACGCTAGACCGGGCCCGGCTTGAATGCCAAGGCTTCGTTGACTGCGCGATGGAGATCGACATGCCGCAATTTATCTATGTGATACGGCCAGTGCGGGCAGACATGCTGACGGCTGGACCGACCGCCGACGAGCAGGCTGCAATCGCCGCACATTTCGCTTACTTGAAAAAGGGTGTGGCAGACGGCGTAGTACACTTGGCGGGCCGGACCGATACTACGGGACCCGAGACGTTCGGGCTTTGCATTTTCGAAACAACCGATCGTGCTGCCGCCACAGCGTTTACATTGGCGGATCCCGCAGTGGCCGCGGGCATCTTCAAGGCCGAAACGCTGCCCTTTCGGACTGCCGTGCAGAAGTCCTGAGTCTGGCCGGCAAGCGTGTTCAGTCTTAGTTTACCCTTCTGAGCGACTGTCATAGTGAACCAAGTATTGGTTCGTGTTCCGTTGCGTTGCGTCAGGTGTACCAAATGCGTCAGACCGAAAGCTTCTCGACGATCGCGGCAACGTTGATCGCGGGCCTTTTCATGTTTGCGTTGATCTTGCTCGCCCCCGCCATTGCGTTTGCCGAAGGCGCAAGCCTGCGTCCTCAGGGCTCTCGAGCGCCAGTGCCAGACCTCAGAACCTATCTCGACGACGCTGACGAAATCGCTACGCTCGATGCGGTCCACACCGCGCTGTCACAGGTCGCCGATGGCTCAGCCTACGTCTGGCATCGTGGCAACGGACGAATCTCGGCCGTGCTGCAGCCGATGCGGTCCTTCAAGTCGCCGGTCGGTCAGGTATGCCGCCAGTTGTCGGTCATGCTGATCTCCGGTCAGCACTCCCGCAAAACCGAAGGCGTTGCGTGTCGGTTGCCGGGCGGACGTTGGCAGCTGGAAGGGTAACCAAGCGCCACAGTTTCCCGTTTTGTTCACTCTCCTGCTCGACACTCCGGCATAGCGTCGGTATGGTCGCGCCAGCGTTATTAGTCGTTACCCTGACGACGGAAGCGCAGCGAGTTTGTTTAGGGGCGTATCGCGTGAACGTTTTAGGCCTTGTCTGCAACACGCACGATAGTGGCCTGGCGTATGTGCGCGATGGGCGCCTGGTCTGCGTTCTCGAGGAAGAGCGCTTCAATCGTACGAAGCGCACAAAGGCCTTCCCACAGGGTGCCCTCGCCTCAGCCGTCCAATATTTTGATCTCAGCCTCACTGACGTCGATGCGATAGCCACCCCCTGGGACGAGCGGCGGCTCCGCAAATTTGCGGCGTCGGCTCTGTTACGCAGGTTTCCCGCAAGCCTAAACCTTCTCCATTCGCGGGCGCACTCCGCTCAGCGCAACCAGATCGTGTTGCTATCAAGCTATCTGCGCAAGGGCCTGCAAGCGGCATTCCCGCAAACCAAGAAACTCCCGCCGATCGTTCCTGTCGGCCACCACGACGCCCACGCCGCAAGTTTCTTTGTATCTCCATTCGATGAGGCGCTCGTCCTCGTGATGGATGGATATGGTGATGATGCGTCGTCGTCTGCTTACATTGGCCGTGGCAATAAACTGGAGCGCGTCTGGTCGACACCCGTCTTCAACTCGCTCGGCCTCGTCTACACGTTCGTCACGGAACACCTCGGCTTCCATGGCTTTGGCGACGAAGGCAAGGTGATGGCACTCGCCGCCTACGGTAGCGACAGCCTCCTCGACCGCTTCCGCAAGGTGGTCCGCACCAATGCCGATGGCAGTTACACCGTCGATATGTCGTACTTCGACTACGACGCCTACGGCCAGATCCGTCCATTCAAGCCAAAATTCATCGACGCGTTCGGTCCCGCACGCACGCCCGGCTCGCCATTGACTGCCCGCGATTATGACCTCGCCTTCGCGCTTCAGAAGGTAACCGAGGAAATCGTGCTCAATCTGGTTCGCGCTCTACTGGCGCGCTATCCCATACGCAATGTGGTGATGACCGGTGGCGTTGCGCTGAACTGCGTCGCAAACGGACGCGTTCTGGCGGAAACTGGCATCAATAGACTTTGGGTCCCACCCTGCGCATCGGATACTGGCGCTCCCCTCGGCGCCGCGCTTTGGCACACTCATCAAAATTGTGATCGGCCCCGCACTGGCGCGCTCACCCATCCTTATTATGGAACACACGCGACCGATCGCGAGATATTGGACGCGCTGCAGGGCGCCGGCATCACCCATAGCCGTCTGAGCGATTCAGAACTCGTGGAGCAAACGGCCCAAACATTGGCCGCTGGACAGATCGCCGGGTGGTTCCAAGGACGGTTCGAAATGGGCCCCCGCGCCCTCGGCAATCGATCGATCCTTGCGGACCCGCGCAAAGAGGGCATGCGCGACGTCATCAACGCGCGCATAAAACGGCGCGAGAACTTCCGCCCGTTTGCACCGGCGATCCCGATCGAACACGCCGCGGAGTTTTTTGAGATCACACAACCCGATCCATTCATGACCCTGGCGCCGCGTGTGCGGCCCGGCAAACAGCACCTCATCCCGGCGGCGCTGCACGTGGATGGCACAGGGCGCATCCAAACCGTCGACAAGACGGCAAATCCACGCTTCCACGCCCTGTTGCTCGAATTCGGTCGAATAACCGGAGTACCCGTCCTCATCAACACCAGCTTCAACGAGCAGGAGCCGATTGTCGCAAAGCCCGCCGAGGCGGTGGCCTGCTTCGCCCGCACAGAGATGGATGCCCTCGCAATGGGGAATTACTTCGCTCAAAGGGCCGGCGTGCGTGCGGAACGGGCTTTGCCGACGACCGGCGCCGATGCGGCATTAGACCACCCCAACCAGCCACCTCAGCCTTCCATCCGCAGCCGGCGCAAAAGCCCGCCAGACAGACCGGCAACAATGCCTCTCGGCGCCATGTTCCGGCCGGTACGCCCCTGACGATTCCCCACCATGCCGCCGCAAGTGGACGCTGTCGCCGATCGCCAAATTCGCGCTTGCCATCGGCTCGGAACCGGAATACGAGAGCGCTGCTCCCGCAACTGCGGGGCAATCCCATGGTTTGGGGCCGTAGCTCAGCTGGGAGAGCGCTAGCATGGCATGCTAGAGGTCAGGGGTTCGATCCCCCTCGGCTCCACCACCCACCCTCCAGCCCCCTTGAATCACTGAGATTTTTCGGCGGAATTCCCAACCGTTTTGGATAGGTTTGGGAATCCGGGATCGATTTTGTGGCCCAAAGCCGCTTCATCGCCGACTGCGCCAACTTCCGTTGCTCGGCGGCCTTTGTGTAGCGTGAGACCTCGACCAGTGTGGCGTGACCTGTGATGGAAGCAATCTCATTAGCCGTGCATCCGGCCTCGGCAAGTCGGCGGGCAGCGGCTTTCTCAGACCATGCGTCACGCACCGCTTCGGGAGGCCGGCCTTGTCGATCTTAACGGCCATGAAGCCACTGCCGAAGCCATTCGACGTGAAGGGCGCGCCGAACATGGTCTGTAGTATTGTCCCGTTTGTCCGTTCCGCTGCATCCAGAACCTCCTGCAAGGCAGGATGGATCGGGATCCAGAGCTTCACGCCGCTCGTTCGTTTGGTCTTCAGCGGCACCACACAGATCGTGCCATCTTTCACATCCGACCAAGACATGGTCACGACGTCGGACCGTCGTTGGCCCGTATAGAGCAAGAGCGCGAACGCCAGCCTCTCTGTCGTTCCGATTCGCCATTCCCGTTCGAACTGAGCGATTTCCTCTTCGGTCCAAGTATGGAACTCGCCTTTGGCGAACTTTTTGATGCGAAGAGTCGGATCGTCTTTTCGCCACCCATTATCGATAGCGAAGTGAACCAGCACCTTGAGCTTCTGTAGGACGCTGTTTGCCGCGCCTGGCGTGCCGGCGCGTTTGGCCAGGACGCGCCGCACGTGCTCCCGCGTCATCTCGCGCACGAGACGATGACCGATGCCTTCGTCGACGATCAGCTGCTCGATCACGGACCGGTAAGTACGTTTGCTTGATGGGGCGAGGGTGAGGAACTCCGGCGCCGCAAAGTAGTCCTGTGCCAGCCGATCGAACGTCCAGGGCGCACCCCGCAGCCGTGGAGTTGGCTGCGCGACCTCGCCAACCGCAGAGCGCTCGTAAGCAACCATAAACTCTGGTGATCCCGGTCGACCGGGCAGCGGAATACGCGCACCGCGCGAGCGGCGAAAATAGAATCGCTCACGTCCATGACGATCTACAAAGCGATCGATGTGCTTCAGCCTGATTAGCGTCACTTGAAATCCGCCCAGCTGTTGTCGCCCTCGCTGTCAGCGACAGACTCTTCACCACCTTCGCGCGGTAGAGCTCGGAAGGCAATGTCGAGTTCATCCACGTCCCAGATACGCCGGCTGCCAATCAGCCGAGGGCGCGGCATAACTCCTTGCTCCACAAGCTTCCTGAAGAACGTCGCTGACAACGACAGGTAGATCGCAGCTTCGCTTTCGCTGAGGCCACGTCGTACCAGTAGGCGTTCCGATGCTCTCGACTTCGATGCCATCGTCGACACTTTATGCCTCAGACTGTCGCGGCATCGTACCCTGCATCGGGCCTTAGCGAATTCGATCGGCGAGATATCGCTTTTCGATTGTTGGTCCATTTCCTGCGTGCGCTTGGTAACTACAGAACCAATGATTGCAGGCTCGCTGCTAACGCTGTGCGCTTCGGAAACTCGCCGGTTAATCGAATAGCGAAGTTTCATGCTCCGAATTCTTCGGCACCGCGCTGAGATCAAATCGCGCCGGCGAACGCTCGATAGCTCTTCGTCCTCACGTAGCAGCGCGATCGCATCAGCGAGTGTGCGCTGCGCACCGGGATCCGCAAGGTATAGCGTCTTGCGTCCGGTGAACGTCGTCGGGAAGTGGGCGGTCATGACTGGTTTTGCCTCGGGATGACGGGGGCTGACTGAGCTGCTTTTTCGGGAATTACCACGACTGAAATCCGATTTCGTTTTTGACACCTGCTCTTCCCCGAGGCGTGCTCATGTTGTTGACTGGAAATGACATTTTGTGACTCCTATGGTCATGTCACTTCGCGGTCGATAAAGCGGTCGAGATCGATCGGCCTGATGCGTACAGCGCGACCGAGCCGCACCACCGGCAGGTGGCCAGATGCAATGTGACGCCACATCTGGCGCTCGCTCAGCCGACATCGCTCGGCAGCTTCAGACACCTTCAAGAGCGGTTCGCGCTGATTGATGCGCTGCAAGTTCATCGCCGTGCTCCGTGCTGGAAATGAGGGCGCGTGAAGCTGGCTTCGACGTCGCAGAGCGACGCGCGCCTTCACGCACAAGCATAGCCGGAGAGCGATGAACTGATCCGCGAGCTAGCTGTCCATTGGAACCGGTCTGTTGACTCGATCACTGGTTGGCCGAAGCACCGACTGACCATCCTGCAGCGCCGCAAAGTGTTTGGTATCGCCGAAGATGCACTGCCAAAGACCTTTCGCGATGACATGAAGACCTACCTGGCACGCGGCCAGTCGATTACCTTTGCCGATGAAGATGCACCGCCACCGCTTGCCAAGGCCACAATCAACTATCGCCGGATTCAGATCTGTCGCCTTTTCGGCGAGCTGGTAGCAGACGGCGTGAGTCTGTCGGAGCTCCCTGATCTGCAGGCGATGGTACGACCGACAATGGTCTATCGCGGTCTTGATGCGATGCTGCGGCGGCGAGGCGGCAAATCATCCGGCAACATTCACAACATGGCATACATGCTTCTGGTTATCGCAAAGCATCATGCCAAGCTACGGGACGAAGAGAGTCAAAGACTAAAGATTGCCGGCAAGCGGCTGAAGGTCGAGCGCCAAGGGATGACGAAGAAGAACCGCGAACGCCTTAGTCAGTTCGACGATGAGCAGAATCTAAATCGCCTTTTGCTTTTGCCGGAAGAGATTCTCAAGATAGCTCAGGAGAAGATACCCTCCCCGACGCGTGCGGCGTCACTTGTCGCATGCCAATTGTAGCAAAGCGCCCGGTGCGGATTGTGATGAAGAGATTGAAAGCAGGATGGCCATGCGAAAGCACCTCTGGCCTGATTTGCCGCGCAGTCTTGCCGTCAGGATGTGCGACGAAAAGCGGTATCTGGTCAGTCTCCATGGCCTTCATGGTGAAAGCTTCGAAGCCGCCGTCGGCAGTTTGGAATGCCGACGCTGCTCCCTTGTCATGCTTGTCCGCTATCAGCGCTTGGATGCGGCCCGCGCTAAGTCGAGACCGAACCCACTCCAGGCTTACGAGCCCGTCGAGCCGAACAGCACGGTCTTTGAGGATAAATTGGGGAAGTTGAATAGCCATGGGCTGGCTCCATCTAAGAAGCCCCATGACCGTCGAGATCCGATGAGCCAAAGCGCGTTGAGCGCGGTTTTTCCTATCGCTTGGCTAAGTAGACGAAGCTACACGCCAGCTTCTCTCTAGTAGAACTGCGTCGCGGCGCTGTCTCAAGGTGGCGACCTGCTCCGCGCAGTTAGTGGGTCTTTTAGGCTTCAGTCGCTTTGAGCCAAACGTGGCCGCATCGCTGAGTTGCCCATAGCGCGAGATCGTGATGTCCGCACCTGATCAAAAGCGGCCCGGCTCGACGCGACGCGATGGGCCAGGAAGAGACATTCGTGTCTCTCCCTTGCCCGGTGGCCGGTAAGGAAGCTTTTAGGCGGACAGGCGACCTTCAACGTTCATGCGACACGCTCGATTTTCGCAGGCAGTCCTTGACGGACGGACGAGCCTGCAACGGGATCGAGCCAGACCATCGGCGTTTTCAGTGTCGGATCGAGCAAGCCGACGTCGTTGAGGTTGATGCCGGCGGCCAACTCGGGCTTCACCGGCTGGCTCTTGCCGCCTATCGTGTGTGCGCGGGCACCGAGTTCGCGGTGACCGAAGCCATGTTCGACCGACACGGCGCCCTTCTGCACGCCGTGCCGCACCAATGCCGTGCCGACGACCGACCCGCCGGGAGTGGTAATACGCACCTTGTCACCATTGCGCACACCGAGGCGCTTGGCATCGTCAATATGTAGCGCGACGGGATTATCGACGTGCAGCCCCCGCAAGCGATCGACACCGATCGTGTAGCTGTTGATCAATACCGACTTCTGGGACGTCAATAGTATTGGCCACTGTGCCTCAGGATAGTGCTTGCGCATGGTGCTGCCGTCAGCGAAGGACGGCTCCGCCCATTTCGGCACGCCTGAAAAGCGCTTCCCCGTCGTAGCCGATCGACTGATCGCAACTGTCTCGTTGTACAGCTGGAGCGGCCGCAGGAATTTAGCGGTCATCTGCTCGCCTTGGTAAGCTTGATTGACAGGTTGGAAGCGACCACCGCGGGCGAGCACGTTAGCGACCTTACGCCACTCGTCCTCCTTGAGTGTCGATTGCATTGGGTGCAGCAAGCGATCGAGGCCGACAAAGCGGATGTCCTCGTCGGTAGCGTCCGCAACCGGCTTTTGTCCGCCGAATGCGATGTTTGCTCCGGCACGAAGATAGTAGTCCGTCGCTCTGTCGAGCGCGAACGACGCGCCCGAAATATCCTGAATGGCACCGGCACCGAAGCCTGGCAGCTTCATGGCCTTGGCGCAGGCAATGAGAAACGCCTCCATACCGATCGGTTCGCCGTCTGCCGTCTTCTCCATAGCAGGTTCGACGACCGGCCAGCGAGCCGTGGATACGCGGGTCGGCACTCCGTGCCAGGGAGATCCAAAACCCCAGCTTTCGTACAGCACCGAGTCAGGGACGATGTAGTCGGCATAGGCTCCGGTTTCATTTATGAACGGATCAATCGCAATAATGAGCGGAATTCTCTTAGGATCCTTCATCTGGGCATCGGCCTGGGCACGCAGTCCCGGAATCCCGTAAATGGGATTGGCGGTCCAAAGCAGCATCGCTTTGATCTGATAGGGGTATGAACTCAAAGCTGCCGGCAGCCAAACCGTGCCTAGTTGCGGTGCATTGGGATACCAGGGCTGCTCAGCGGGGTAAGCCTTGCCGGCATCCTTCTTGGCTTTGAACTCCCCCGAACGCTCGTAGGGAATGTTGCGTGACAACGGTGTTCCTTTGGGCGTGACCGCACCGGCAAAACTTTCGAGATCATAGCGCGGACCTTTGCCTTCACCCGGGAACGCGCCGCCCGATGCCATCGTGCCGCCCTTGGCGTTGAGGTTGCCGATCAGCGTGTTCAGCGTCACGAGCGCGAATGCGCTGTAGAAGCCGTTGCCGGCCATGGTGCCGCCGTGGGTGTTCACAGCGGCCTTCTTCCCGTGGCTAGTAAACTCTTTGGCCAGTCCCGTGATTGTTTCTTCAGGAACCGCGCAGATCGCCGCGTACTCAGCAATCGTCATCGCATTCGCGCTTTCGCGTAGCATGTCGAATGCCGAACGCAGCATTAGCTTGGTTTCGCCGACCTGGAACGAACTCGCCACAATCAGCTGTGCGGCTGCGGCCTGCTTATCGTGAGCCACTAGTGTGGCCGTTGCGGGATCGACGACGACAAACGGGTCCTTGTCGCTGTACTTTTCGCCCTCAATAGCGAGTCCGATATCGGACCCGCGCAGCATTGCCCCTTCACGCGGGTGTCCGGCCTCGGCGATCACCAGATGCGTCGCGTTGCACCAAGAAGGCTCGCCCGCATCGGCGGCCGCTTTGCCATTGGGCTGGGCGAGATATTTCTCGTCAAAGCGCTTATTCTCGATGATCCAGCGGATCATCGCCATGGCGAATGCACCATCAGTTGACGGCTTGATCGGAATCCACCGTCCGCGGTGACGGGCGGCCATCGAGTCGGAGTGGCCGATCACGGGATCAACGACAACGTAGTTTAGCTTGCCGCTGCTGCGGCCTTTCGCGAGCTGCCAGCCCTGGCGCTTGAACGGATTGCCGGCATTGGCCGGCGCTGTGCCGCAGAAAATCACGAACTCGGCGTTGGCGAAGTCCGGTTTGGCGTGAGGCATCTGCTTTACGTCACCGAATGCGGCACCTGAGCCCGACCGGTATGAGCCGCCGCAGTATCCGCCATGGCCAACCATATTGATCGTGCCAAATGACTTCTGTGCGAAGCGTCGCAGGAAATTCTCTCGTCCTTCATTGGTCGAGGTCAGCACAGCAAGCTGGTTGGACTTCGGACCTAGATCCGGCCGCGCTGGATCGATGGGTTCGGACGAGCGGATGGCGGCAAGGCCATCGACGTGACCTTCACCGAACAGATTGCCCCCTTGCACGACCTCTTTAACAAGTTGTTCGAACGGGATCGGCTCCCAGCGAGCCGCGCCGCGCGGGCCGACCCGCTTCAACGGCCGCGTAATTCTGAATGGGCTGGTCATGTGCTCGAGCACGGCAGCGCCGCGTCCGCACGCCGTTGAGCGTCCTTCGAGGCCTTTCTCGCCAGCCGCCGACACGGCAATAAAGCTGTCCTTGATCGACGTCTCTTGCGACAAAGCCGGGTCGGTCGAAAGGGGATGATAGGGGTTGCCCGACACCCTCAAAATGCGGCCACTCTTCTTGTCGACGCGCACCCGCACGCCACAAAACGTAGTGCAGCCCATGCACATCGTGTAGCTAACTTGTTGATCAGGATCGAGCGTCACTGTTCCAGACTTGGCATCGACGACGTATTCGGGCTTGAGAGATGCGCCGTGAATGGACGCGGCCCGTGCCGTGCCTGACAGCGTTTCGGCCACTCCACTGGCGATCTTCTTGCCGGTGTCGGCATAGCCAGCGGCGAAAGTTGCAAGTCCGCCAGCGGCGGCGCCCGTTTTCAAGAGTGTGCGACGGTCGACCATGGTGGTCTCCTCAGGCAGCAGGGACAAAGGTGGGGCCGATTGCAGGCTTAGGAGATCGGCTAGGTATCAGAGGGGTAACGATGATGAGAGTTGCGATCCAAAGACCGGCTGTGCCGGCGATGCCGAGCAATCCATCGTGACCGAGTGGGAGGTGGTAGGCATATTCGCCGGCTCCTGTCTTCGGCAGCGATTGTCCGCCGATAAAGACCGTCCAGCGGAACATCCAAGCGGCGTGGAGCGCGAGTACTCCGCCGAGCCAAGTGTGTTGTGACGGCACAATCCACAGCAGCACGAGAGGCAGCAGGACCGAGGCAGCAAGCCAAAGTGCGGTTAGCTTCCACGACGACAATTGAGCAACGCTCGCAAGCGCTTCTGCATGGGTCCGAACCAGGCCCGACAGGCCTGTCGCATACCAGAGTGATCCGAAAACAATCGTGGCAACGAGACTCCATAGCAGCCATTGAGACGCCGCGCGCACGGTGCCAACGTCCCTATTTCCCATGAAACGGTCGAGCACCATCACAAGGCCTGCGGCGCCGACGAAGGCCGTCGCAGCAAACTGCAGCGGCAAGAGTGGCGTGTTCCAGAGCGGCCTGGCACGGACCACCATCACTTCCATGCCGGTGTAGAGCAGGATCAAAAAACCCATCAGCACCGTGAAAACGGCCGATGCCTTGAGAACCACTGGTGCCGGAGAATCTCCTAAGGAGATAATGGCGTGCCAGCGCGCAAGCGGTCCGCCACTTTGACCGGCAACCGCAAGGTCCGGCTTCAAGGCAGCCCATGCATAGACCAGCAAGCCAACAAGATAACCGGGAATGAAAAATGCGCCCCAGGCCATCCAGGAGCTGAGATTGGGATTTGTGTAGAAGCGCCAGAACCGGCCGGGCTGATGCAGATCCGCCAGCAGCGCGACGGGAGCCACCACTCCGCAGACAACTGCCGCGATCAACGCCGTGCGGGCAAGCGATGCGCTATCCTGAGCTCTTCCGAGATAGTACGGCAGACTCATAAAGAAGCAGGCAACCGAAATCCCGATGAGAAAGAAGTACTGGACGGCCCACGGCAGCCAAGTCACTTCGCGCGATACATTGACGACTTCGATGACGGACATCAGTGCGTCTCCTTCGCCAGCGGCTTCCAAAGCGTCTGCTCGCCATCGACTTTGCCTGTCAACCGTTCATCGAGGCCGAGATAGAAGACATGTGGTTGGGTTCCAAGTTCCGGTTTCAGGACTTTTGCATCGCCTTTGGACACAAGCTTTGAAACCATGCTTTCAGGATCATTCAGATCGCCGAAGATGCGGGCGCCACCGACGCAGCTCTCGACACAGGCCGGCAACAGGCCGGCCTCAACCCGATGCGCACAGAACGTGCACTTGTCGGCTTTCTGTGTGGTGGCGTTGATGAAGCGTGCATCGTAGGGGCAGGCCTGCACGCAGTATGCGCAGCCGACACACTTGTTTCCGTCGACGACGACGATGCCGTCGGGCTGCTGCCACGTGGCGCCCACGGGGCAGACCGGGATGCAAGGTGCGTTCGCACAGTGATTGCAGAGACGTGGCAACATAACCATCGCCGCCCGTCCGCCTTCCTCGACCTCGTAAGTGGAAACGATGGTGCGGAAGCTGTCCTCTGGCACAGAGTTCTCGTGAATGCAGGAGACGGTGCATGCCTGACAGCCGATGCATTTGGCGACATCCACCACCATCGCCCAGCGATGCCGCGGTTGAGGCGGAATAGCCGGCGAGGCCGCCGAAACCGACTTGGCGCCGGCGGCCACCGCTGCCGCGGCACCCACGGTGAGCGCCCCCAGTGTCTCTAAAAAATTTCGCCGAGAATCGGACATCGCAAGCCATCTCCAAGGCAAGATGGAGACACCGGTACGCATAGTGCCGCGGTCTCCACGACCATGGTGACGCTACGCTGCCATCGAGTTCCTGGAAATTTGGGCGTTACCCGGATCAGCTTAGGGGTTAACCCCTAGAGGCCCGCAAGCGTCAACATACGCGCCAGATCTGCGCCGGTCGTCGCACCGAGCTTTGCCATTGCATTGTGGCGATGGATTTCAACCGTCTTCAGGCTGATACCGAGGTCGTGCGCGATCGTCTTGTTCTGCTTGCCGGCTGCCACTGCCTGCGCGACCTCGCGCTCACGTGCGGTGAGCTTTCCGACTTTGGCCAGGATCGCCCCCCTTTGCGCAGCGTCCTCGCGCCGCGACTTGCAGAGACGCAGAGCCTCGTGCACTCGCTCGATCAGCAGCTGATTGTTGAGTGGCTTCTCGATGAAGTCCACGGCGCCGGTCCGCATAGCCCGCACCGCCATTGGAATATCGCCATGGCCGGTGACGATGATAACTGGCAGGAGCGACTTGCGGCGCACGAGTTCCTCGTGCAGTTCGAGGCCGCTCATCCCCGGCATGCGCACATCGGCAATGACGCATGCCACTGCATGGCCGTCGTGTGCCTCGAGAAATCGGTCGGCCGATGCGAATGTCCTGACATCGAGCCCGAGCGGCGTCAGCAGCCATTCGAGGGAATGGCGCATCGCCTCGTCGTCGTCGATCACATAGACGATGCCCGTTGCCCTCATACTCGTGGTGTCTCCGCTTTAATGGCCGGAAGCCAGACGCGCATAATGGTGCCGCCACCTGGATTGTCATGCGCGGAAAGCCGGCCACCATGCTCCTCGACGATCGACCGGCATAGGGCGAGTCCGAGGCCGAGGCCTTCGGGCTTCGTCGTGAAGAATGGTTCAAACAGGCGCGGTGCCACATCAGACGAAATGCCCAGCCCATTGTCTATAACCGAGATGGCGACTCCTAGATCGCGCGCCGAAAGATCGACATCGATGGCTTTGTCGCCTGCAGGCGCGTCTCGCAATGCATCAAGGGCGTTCTGCAGGAGGTTGAGCAGGACCTGTTGAAGCTGGATCCGATCTGCGTTGACCAGCGGTAGAGCGCTTCCTAGCTTTATGTTCAGTTGCACCCCAGCACGACGCGCCGGGCCTTCGAACAGCTCGACCGTTTCAGCAATCACCTCTGACGGTTCAACCGGCGTCCTGATCGGCTCGCGCTTTCGCACGAACGCGCGCATCCGCTTGATGATCTGACCGGCACGCTCCGCCTGCTGTCGAATACGTCCTGTTGCATCGATCAAGGCAGGCCCATCGATCTGGCCTTGCTGAAGCCGAATTTGGCAACCGTCGGCATAATTGGCAATTGCCGCGAGCGGTTGATTGAGCTCGTGCGCTAACCCGCCTGCCATCTCGCCGACGATCGACAGGCGCCCGACGTGATCGAGTTCGCGCCGATGCAAGGCATCGCGTTCTTCAGCCGCCTTGCGGGCCGTAATCTCGCGGGTCAGGTCTGTATTCGCAACGGCCAGCTCCCGTGTGCGTCGCCGCACCAACCCCTCGACCCGTAGAACGTGGGCGACCCAGGCCAGCAGTGAAAGCAATGCCAGCACGACCCAATACCAATGACGCCGCAACTGCTCGGAGAGCGAAACATGTCGCAATGACTCGTAGGGCCCGATCATCAAGTCCCGAAACAAGTCGTGCACCGGTTGATAGTCCACCGGCACGGTCCAGCTGGGCTCGCCCGGTGGCGGCTCAAACGTCAGCAAAGCTGTTGCCACGCGCTTGGCGAGTTCCGGCGAAGTGCGACGTGCCTTCGCTATTGGCCAATCGGGATAGAGGCGACTCGACACCACGCACCCAGTGCCTTCGTTGGGTATCGGGGACAGCACACGTATTGCCCCGCGTGCGAGATCACCAGAGCGTTCGCGCTGCTCGATCAGGCAGCCGCGCACGATGCCCGCATCCACTCGGTTCGACACTACGGCCGAGAGGACCTGCGTCATCGGCAGGCCAACGGCCACTAGCGACAAGTCCTTGCCGGGATCGATTCCGGCAAGGGCAAGTTCACGCCAAGCGACCTGGAAGCCGCCGAAAGCCTCGGTTGTCACGATGGCAACCGACTTACCCCGTAGGTCCCTGAGCGACTTCAAATCGGCACGGTCGGACCTGACGACGATAGTGGATGCCACGGGCATTCCCGTCTGCCGTGTCGCAATCCTGCTGATGCCATATGCCACCTCGAGCTCGACGTAATGTCCTGGATTGGTCAGGACGAAGTCGATCTCGTTTTGCGCTAAGGCGTGGGACAATCCTGCATGATCAAGCGGCCGGACTTCGACACGCGAACGCGGAAGCGCGACCTTCAAGGTGTGAACAGTCGCGGCCCACTCATCCAAGGAGTGTTCAGCCCCGAGATAGGCAAGAATGCCCACTTTGATGTCTTGCGCTGCAACATGGGGAACAAAAGCAAAAAGGACTATTGATACCGCTGCGGTAAGTGCTCGCAACGTATTCAAGGCGGCGTGTTGGTGCTTTGTTCTCAGATGGTGCATGAACGGCCACATACATCACGCTTCAGACGAAACCAAGCCGCACAATGTGGTAAGCGGCTATCATACTCCGCCGCGCGGTGTCCGACGCGTCTGCTTTCGGCGCCAAACTGACGCTCAAAGGCGATATCAAACACACCACCTAAGACTTCCGGTTTGGGTCATTCGCGTAGTTGCTCATCGCCGCAAGTTACGCGGTGCAGAGTTTGCAGACATAGCAGGGCTCACATCGTCTGAACAACGACCACCTAAGTTAATCGTCTGCTCCACATCCATGAGCGGACATTTGGTCGAGAGCTCGGTGAGCCGGGCCTTACAACGAGGAGAAACTCGAATGCTGTGACGGTCTGAGACTGAGCGTCGAGCGGTCGACACAACGGGCCAGCTGCCGACATCCAACATCCGTCATGCTGCGCCGCATATTGGCCAATCTATACACGAGCGGACATGGGGGCACCGTAGAGCGGCGTGGTGGGCCATCACGTTTCTTGCAGAAGGTTCTGCTGCCAAACCAATAGGGGTCGCCTTTTGGCGACCCCGTGCTCTTTCCCGATGAACTACGCAATGCCTCAATTCAGCGGCGCTCGCACCATTGCCTTGCCGGTCGTGGCGCTGTAGCCACCTGAGCCGATGCCGTCATAGCTGCCGGAGAGGTCGACCGTGATCCCGCTGCGGTGAACGAGGCCGATGCCGACCTCACCGCGACCGCGCACTCCAGTCGGGCCGGCCGCATTGCCGTCGATGGCAAC
>JAPXTA010000034.1:0-38559 GCA_033812735.1 Hyphomicrobiaceae bacterium
GCCTTGGCGTCGTTGGTAGCATGCCACTTCTCGAGCGCGTCGTCGATGGCGCGGCCGAGGCCGCGGCAGGCCCAGCCGAGGTGGGTCTCAAGAATCTGCCCGACGTTCATGCGGCTTGGCACGCCCAGCGGGTTCAACACCACGTCGACGGACGTGCCGTCCTCGAGGAACGGCATGTCCTCGCGCGGCACGATCATAGACACGACGCCCTTGTTGCCGTGACGGCCGGCCATCTTGTCGCCCGGCTGGATCTTGCGCTTCACGGCAACGAAGACCTTGACCATCTTCATCACGCCGGGAAGCAGCTCGTCGCCACGCTGCAGCTTGTCTACCTTGTCGACGAAGCGGCGCTCGAGGCCCTTCTTGGCTTCCTCGAACTGCTTCTGGATGGCCTCGACCTCGGCCATCGCCTTCTCTTCCTTGAGGCCGATTTCCCACCACTGGCTGCGGGGGATTTCGCCCAGGATCTCGTCGTTGACGGTCGTCCCCTTGCGGGCACCTTTCGGGCCCTTGGAGACTTCTTCGCCCATCAGCGCTTCCTTCAAGCGCGCATAGACGTTGCGTTCGAGGATTTGAAGCTCGTCGTCGCGGTCCTTTGCGAGACGCTCGATTTCCTCGCGCTCGATGGCGGTCGCGCGCTCGTCCTTGTCGACGCCGTGACGGTTGAAGACGCGGACTTCGACGATCGTACCAGAGACGCCCGGCGGCAGACGCAGCGAGGTATCGCGTACGTCGGATGCCTTCTCACCGAAAATGGCGCGCAGAAGTTTCTCTTCCGGCGTCATCGGGCTTTCGCCCTTCGGCGTGATCTTGCCGACAAGAATATCGCCAGGATTCACCTCGGCACCGATGTAGACGATGCCGGCTTCGTCGAGGTTCTTCAGCGCTTCTTCCGAAACGTTCGGAATATCGCGCGTGATTTCCTCGGGCCCGAGCTTGGTGTCGCGGGCCATGACTTCGAATTCCTCGATGTGGATCGAGGTGAAGACGTCCTCGGCGACCATGCGCTCGGACATCAGGATCGAGTCTTCGAAGTTGTAACCCATCCAAGGCATGAACGCGACGAGCACGTTCTTGCCGAGCGCGAGATCACCGAGATCGGTCGAGGGACCGTCGGCGATGATGTCACCAGCATTCACCTTGTCACCAACCGTCACGAGCGGGCGCTGGTTGATGCAGGTGTTCTGGTTCGAACGCTGGAACTTGCGCAGGCGGTAGATGTCGACGCCGGGCTTCGAGGGATCGTCTTCTTCCGTGGCGCGGATAACGATACGCATCGCGTCCACCTGGTCGACGACGCCGGTCCGGCGTGCGGCGATGGCTGCGCCTGAGTCACGCGCCACCACTTCTTCCATGCCGGTGCCGACAAGCGGCGCCTCGGCTTTGAGAAGCGGGACCGCCTGACGCTGCATGTTCGAGCCCATCAGCGCGCGGTTGGCGTCGTCGTTCTCAAGGAACGGGATGAGCGCGGCCGCGACCGACACAAGCTGCTTCGGCGACACGTCGATGTAGTCGACCTTGTCGGCGGGAACGAGCATCACGTCGCCAGCATAGCGGACGGTGACGAGATCTTCGATCAACTTGCCTTTGTCGTCGATGGTCGCATTCGCCTGGGCGACATGGTGGCGCATCTCTTCCATTGCCGAGAGATACACGACCTCGTCGGTCAGCTTGGTGTTGTGCACCTTGCGATAGGGGCTTTCGATGAAGCCGTACTTGTTGACGCGCGCGAACGTGGCGAGCGAGTTGATCAGACCGATATTCGGGCCTTCCGGCGTTTCAATCGGGCAGATACGGCCATAGTGGGTCGGGTGAACGTCGCGGACTTCGAAGCCCGCGCGCTCACGCGTCAGACCACCCGGCCCGAGCGCCGAGAGACGACGCTTGTGCGTGATCTCGGAGAGCGGGTTGGTCTGGTCCATGAACTGGCTGAGCTGCGAGGAGCCGAAGAACTCGCGGACGGCGGCGGCTGCTGGCTTTGCGTTGATCAGGTCTTGCGGCATGACCGTGTCGATATCGACCGAGCTCATGCGTTCCTTGATGGCGCGCTCCATGCGGAGCAGACCGACGCGATACTGGTTCTCCATCAACTCGCCGACCGAGCGGACGCGACGATTGCCAAGATGGTCGATGTCGTCGATCTCACCGCGGCCATCACGCAGGCCGACGAGGGTCTTGACGACCTCGAGGATGTCTTCCCGGCGCAGCACGCGCACGGTGTCATCGCACTTGAGGTCGAGGCGCATGTTCATCTTCACGCGGCCGACGGCCGAGAGATCGTAGCGCTCCGAGTCGAAGAACAGCGAGTGGAACATGGCCGTCGCGGCGTCGAGCGTCGGCGGCTCGCCCGGGCGCATGACCCGGTAGATGTCCATCAGCGCTTCCTGCTGATTGGCATTCTTGTCGACGTTGAGGGTGTTACGGATAAAACCACCGATCGTGAGATGGTCGATGTCGAGGATCGGGATTTCCTTGATCTTTGCCTCATGCAGGACGGCAAGAACCTTGGCGTCGATCTCGTCGCCGGCCTCGGCGTAGATCTGGCCGTTCGACATGTTGACGATGTCTTCAGCGAGATAGCGGCCCGCCAGCTCTTCCGAGGAAATCAGGATTTCCTTGACGCCGTCCTCGGCGATTTCGCGTGCACGGCGGGCGGTGACCTTCTCACCGGCCTTGGCAATCACTTCGCCAGACTTCGCGTCAACGATGTCGCCGGCGGGCGTCGTGCCGCGCAGGCGCTCAGGCGCGTATGGAATCTTCCAGCCGCGCTTCGATTCCTTGACCGAGATCGACTTGTAGAACGTCGAGAGGATTTCTTCGTCGTCGAGCCCCAAGGCATAGAGCATCGTGGTGACCGGCAGCTTGCGGCGGCGGTCGATACGGACATAGACGATGTCCTTGGCGTCGAACTCGAAGTCGAGCCAGGATCCGCGATAGGGAATGATGCGGGCTGCGAACAGGAGCTTGCCGGATGCGTGGGTGCGGCCACGGTCGTGATCGAAGAACACGCCGGGCGAGCGGTGCATCTGAGAGACGATAACGCGCTCAGTGCCGTTGACGACGAACGTGCCGTTCAAAGTCATGAGGGGCATGTCGCCCATATAGACGTCCTGCTCCTTGACGTCCTTGATCGAACGCGAGCCGGTCTCCTCGTTCACATCGAACACGATCAGGCGCAGCTTCACCTTCAGCGGCGCCGCATAGGTCATATCGCGCTGCATGCACTCGTCGACGTCGTACTTCGGAGCATCGAAGTCGTAGCGAACGAACTCCAACGTCGAGCGGCCCTGGAAATCCGAAATCGGAAATACCGACTTGAAGACGGCCTGGAGGCCGGTATCGGCGCGGCCGCCGGCCGGCTCCTTCACCATCAAGAAGTCGTCATACGAGGATTTCTGGACCTCGATCAGGTTCGGCATCTCCGCGATTTCCGCGATATGGCCGAACTTTTTCCGGATGCGATTGCGACCGTTGAAAACCTGTACCGTCTTAGCTGCCGATTTGCTTGCCGACTGAGCTGCCATGTCCGGTCCTGTCCGTTCGTTCTCTGCGCGACCTGCGGCGTCCCCGTTTGCGGACGTGAAGGTCGCTAACCACGCGGCAAACGGCACCCCGGGGGCAGGGGGTCGTCTGCGAGGTCACCGGCGGTTGCGCAACGAGCGCCGGTGCTGTCGTCGTTCGGCTCGTATCGAGCGAGCCCGTTGGAAGGGCCCCTCCGAGTCCTGAAACGGCTCACCGGAAAGTCCTTGAAAGGGCGTTCCGGAAAACCGTTCTGGTCAGTCAGCAGCAGGCAGCGGCGAGAACCGCTGCCTGCACTGTGAATGTTATCGACCTGCTGCGCCGCTGAAACGCGGCGGATCGCAAGTCGATGTATTACTTCACGTCGACCTTGGCGCCCTGGTCTTCGAGCTGCTTCTTCATCTTGGCAGCGTCGTCCTTGGACACGCCTTCCTTCACGACCTTGTTGCCGGCCTCGACGAGGTCCTTGGCTTCCTTCAGGCCGAGACCGGTGATGGCGCGGACTTCCTTGATGACGTTGATCTTCTTGTCGCCGCCGGAGACGAGGATGACCGAGAACTCGGTCTGCTCTTCAACTGCAGCAGCCGGAGCAGCGGCCGGGCCAGCAACGGCCACAGCGGCGGCAGCCGAAACGCCCCACTTCTCTTCCAGCATCTTCGCGAGTTCGGCGGCCTCGAGGACCGTGAGCTTCGAGAGGTCGTCAACGATTTTGGCGAGATCAGCCATGGTTGTGTCTTTCTATCGGTTTGAACGTTCGTTCGTGAACTTCTATGGACGTGATGTGTGGGCTCAACCCTTGGCGGCCTGCGCCTGGACGACACGTGCGAGCTGGGCTCCCGGCTCCTTGATCGTGCGGGCGATTTTCGTCGCCGGCGCGTTCAACAGACCGATCAGCTTTGCACGCAGTTCATCGAGCGACGGCAGGTCAGCCAGCGCTTTGACGCCCTTGGAATCGAGGACGGTCGCATCCATCGCGCCACCGAGAATGACGAGCTTGTCATTCGTCTTGGCGAAATCGGACACGGCCTTGGCGGCAGCGACCGGATCCTTCGAATAGGCCAGAATGCACGGGCCCTTCAAAAGATTGGTGATGCCTTCAGCCTTCGTTCCCTTGAGCGCAAGCGCCGTCAACGTGTTCTTGGCCACTTTCACCGTTCCGCCAGCGGCTTTCACCTTCTTGCGGAAATCGGCGGCTTGGGCAGCCACGAGACCGTTGTTGTGGGCCACGACGATGGTGCCGGCCTCTTTCAAGGCGGCGTTCAACGTCGTGATGAGCTCGGCTTTTGCGGCTCTATCCACTCGGCTACACTCCGATTTGCGAAACGCCCCGAAAAGGACGCATCGCGGTTGCACCTTGTCATTCTCGTTGCGCCTTCCGACTCCCCGGTGGGGAGCCGGTCGGAAGGCGCGTCGGACAACGACGCTTCAGGAACCTGTCCCGACCGCGCCTGCGATCGTGAGATCGCCAACCCGGTGCAGACCTAGAAGTTCAAACCGGTTTCCCGCTTGCCTCGCGGCGGCGGCAATCCTGTTCGTCTCCCCGTCTCATGCAGGCCCCCACGTCACTTTCGGGGATTAAGCCGCGACACCCAGGGGGCACCGCGACGCCAGCAATCTTGGACAGGCTTTGCGCTTTGCCGCCGAGGCGGCTGGCGCAGGTTTCAGGGCTCGAGCTCTCGCCTTCGCCCCGACACCCATTCTCAGATGACCGCGCCGCCAGTGATGCTGGCGGTATCGATCTTCACGCCCGGGCCCATGGTGGACGAGAGCGAAATCTTCTTCAGGTAGTTGCCCTTCGAGCCGGTCGGCTTCGATTTCACCACTGCGTCAACGAACGCCTTGATGTTCTCGACCAGTGCCGCTTCCGTGAAGCTCGCCTTGCCGACGCCGGCATGAACAATGCCAGCCTTCTCGACGCGGAATTCAACGGCGCCGCCCTTGGCACCCTTGACGGCGCCAGCGACGTCCATCGTCACCGTGCCGACGCGCGGGTTCGGCATCAGGCCGCGGGGGCCGAGCACCTTACCGAGGCGGCCGACGAGGCCCATCATATCAGGTGTGGCGATGCAGCGATCGAAGTCGATCGTGCCCTTCGAGACGGTTTCTACGAGGTCTTCGGCGCCGACGATGTCCGCGCCTGCTGCCTTGGCTTCTTCAGCCTTGGCGCCGCGTGCGAAGACAGCGACCTTGAGCGTACGGCCGGTGCCGTTCGGCAGGTTGCAAACGCCACGGACCATCTGGTCGGCGTGCTTGGGGTCGACGCCGAGGTTCATCGCGATTTCGATGGTCTCGTCGAACTTCGACTTGGCGCGCGACTTGATGAGCTTGACCGCGTCATCGAGGCCGTATGCCTTCATCTTGTCGACGCCTTCGCCGACGGCGAGATTGCGCTTGCCGCCAGCTGCGCGGGCGGCCTTGATCTGCTCAGGTGTTGCTTTTGCCATGATCGGTTACTCCACCACCTGCAGACCCATGGAACGAGCCGAGCCCGCCAGCGTCTTGACCGCTTGGTCCATGTTGTCGGTATTCATGTCCTTCATCTTGATCTTGGCGATGTCGCGAAGCTGCGCCATCGTGACCTTGCCAGCGACGGTACGGCCCGGCTCTTTCGAGCCCGAACCCGGCTTGCCGGTCGCTTTCATGCCGGCTGCCTTCTTGATGAGGAAGGTGGCAGGGGGCATGCGCATTTCGAAGGTGAAAGAGCGGTCCGAATACACGGTGATCTTCACCGGGATCGGGGCGCCCTGCTCCATTTCCTTGGTCTTGGCGTTGAACGCCTTGCAGAATTCCATGATGTTGACGCCGCGCTGACCAAGAGCGGGGCCGATTGGCGGCGAAGGATTCGCCGCGCCTGCAGGAACCTGCAGGTTGATGTAACCGTCTATTTTCTTCGCCATGTCTGTCCCCTGTCGGCGGCCTCCGTTGGCACGGGAGACCTGGTGATGGATCTTGGCCGGCAGAACCAGCTTCGATCCGGGTTAGCGGTAAACGGGCGGCGAGCCCTCCCGCACTTGCACACCTCTCAGGGTCGAGCCCAAAGAGGCGAACTTCCTTGCTTCAAGACGCCAGCTTCTGAACTTCGGCAAAGCCAAGTTCGACGGGCGTCTCGCGACCGAAGATCGACACAGCCACCTTGAGGCGCGCGCGCTCTTCGTCGACTTCTTCAACTTTGCCGTTCAAGCTCTCGAATGGTCCGGCCGAAACGCGAACCGTCTCGCCGATCTCGAACTGAACGGTCGGGCGCGGGGCGGCTTCCGTGCCGACCTTCGCCTGATTGAGCATCACCGCTGCCTCAGAGTCCGAGATCGGGCGGGGCTTGTTATCCTGGCCGAGGAAACCGGTCACCTTCGGCGTATTCTTGATCATGACCAGAGCCTGGTCGGTCATTTCCATCTTCACGAACACGTAGCCGGGGAAGAGCTTGCGGTCGGTCTCGAACTTACGACCGCGCCGCACCTCGATCATGCGCTCGGTTGGAACGACGACCTCGTCGAACAGGCCATCGAGACCCTGCTGGGCCGCCCGTTCCTTAATCGCCTGCGCCACCTTGTTCTCGAAGTTCGAGTAGGCGTGCACAATGTACCAGCGCTTGGCCATTTCGTCCGTCTCTGCCTGCCGTCTAGAAATCCGCGAACCGTCTTCGGCCCGCCACACACTCACGCCGCGAAGGCCATCAGCGCCCGAATTCCAGCAGCCACTTGATCGCCGAACCGAGCACAAGGTCGGCCGTCATAAAGAAAATAGACGTCAGCGTTACCATGATGAGGACCATGATCGTGGTCACCCAAACTTCTTTCCAAGTGGGCCAAGTGACCTTGGACGTCTCCTGGCGAACCTCGTCGATGAATTGCAAAGGATTCTTTGACATCAGGTCCCGCTGTCTCTGCCGATCAATTGCACCACATGCCCACCGGATCGACGCGGCGACACCCAAACAACGGCCCACAAACGCGCAAAGACTGCCTGCTTGAACGCGCCAGCCTCTCAGCGGAGCGCATTCACCAGACAGCCGACCGCGCGAACGATGGCACGGGAGGAGGGGCTTGAACCCCCAACCTTCGGTTTTGGAGACCGACGCTCTACCAATTGAGCTACACCCGTTAACCTTGGGCCCCATCGCTCGGAGCATGGTCCATACTCGATTTAACGAGCGCTGTACACTTTTTTCTTGACAGGTTACGGTGGAGGCGCAACTTTTTCACTAATCAATTGATTTGTAATCGTTTTGTCGACCTCACGATTGAATCGGCTCGACAACGACGGCCGTTCCGTAAGCGAGCACTTCGGTTACGGCAGACGCCATTTCGTTGGCATCGTATCGCATCGCAACAATCGCGTTCGCCCCCATCTCTTTCGCCTGCGCCAGAAGCATGTCGTAGGCCTCCTGACGGGCGGTTTCGGCGAGTTTGGTGTAGATGGTGATGTTGCCACCTTTGAGAATTTGAAACGTGGCGCCGATGTTGCCAGCGATTGAACGGGACCTTACCGACAATCCACGCGCGAGTCCGAGGACCCTGACAATGCGGTGGCCAGGTAGTTCGTTGATCGTCACGACAATCATGGTTCGCCCCGCTGTAACCGTGGCCACGTAAACAGGTTTGCAGGGACGGAGCAATGTGCCCCGTCCCTGCGCACAGTATGGCCTTAAAGAAACTCGCGGGTGTCACTCCCAGCCGCGGCATTCGGCGTACTTCAGATGCCAGCGGGGCGAACCGGTCGACTTCCACATGTAGTACTCGTAGCCGCAGCCGGCGTAACTGGATGCCAGGATCGTTACGCCGCCGAGCACCCACCACTTGCCGTGATGATGATGGGGAGGTTTCGGGAAGCAGCCGGGGCCCTTGCAGATGGGCGGGAATGGCTTGAACGGTCCGATGGGCTTCAACGGAGTGCCGATTTTGATGGGGCCGCCGAAACCGGGGCCTTTGCCGATGGGGCCGATGGGGCCTGGTTTGAAGCCGCCGCCGAAGCCGCCCATTTTGAAACCACCGCCACCCATGCCGCCCATCGGCTTGGCGAGGGCGTCGGACGACGTCAGCGGGCTGAGGGCGATCGCGGAAGCGGCAATCGCGAATGCGGCGAGTTTGGCGGTGAAGGCGGTCATGGCGTGATCCTCGAGCTAGGGAGTGAAGTCGTTGCAGATCTTCGATTTTTTCAGGGCTGTTGTTCTGCCCTATGCCTGATCTGACGACGCCACCTGGCGGGAGGTTCAAACGCGCGACGATTTTTTTGCTTGTTTCTTCGCAGCAGGCCGAACGGGGCGCATCGGGCTTTCGGCTTCGCGGATCAGATCGTCAGCAGCAGCCCGCAACAGCGCATCACCGAGCCCCGGACCGGCAACGCGTTCGCGGCCGATTTCCAGCAACGCCGGTACCGCGAGCGGCGAGACGTGCGGCAATACCACGTGACGAAGAGTGCTTTCGCTCTTGATGCGCTCGAGGAAGCTGGCAAGGCGGGCGACGTCGAGAAGGCCGCTCGCCGCATCGTTCCAGGCGGCTTCAAGAAGGATATGATGCGGCTCGTGCTTGCGAAGGACGTCATAGATGAGGTCCGAGGAGACCGTGATCTGGCGGCCGTTCTTCACTTTGCCGGGATGCCGGCGCTCGATCAGGCCGGCAATGACGGCACACATGCGAAAGGTGCGCTTCATGAGGCTCGACTCGGCGAGCCAGGCATCAAGGTCATCGCCCAGCATGTCTTCGTCGAACAGGCGCCGCATATCGAGCGTGCCAGCATCGGCGAGTTCAGCGAGGTCTCCCAGTCCCCAAATCGCGAGCGAATAGTCGGTGGCGACGAAGCCCAGGGGCTGGGCACCGATGCGATCGAGGCGGCGGGTGAGAAGCATGCCGAGCGTCTGGTGCACCAGACGGCCTTCGAAAGGGTAGCAGACGAGAAAATGCTTGCCGGCACGCGGGAAGGTTTCGACGAGGATTTCGTTTGGGGCTGGCACAACGGATCGATCGCGTTGCAAGCCAAGCCATTGGGCAACGGGTAGCGGCAGGAGAGGCCAGCGATCAGGATCGGCAAGCATGGCGCGGACGCGAGCCGCCAGATGGGTCGACAACGGAAACTTGCCACCGTTGTAAGTGGGGATTTTTGGCTCGGAGTTGCTCGCGCGTGAAACGAACGCGTCGGTATCGATCAGGGCTTCGAAGCGTAAGACTTCTCCGGCAAAGAGGAATGTGTCGCCAGGAGCCAACTGCTCTATGAACCATTCTTCGACTTCGCCGAGAACGCGACCACCCATGAAGACCGCCTGTTCTTTCGCACGTCCGGTCTTGCCGGGACGGCGACGCGCACGTGTGAGGCGGACCTTGATCATCGGCGATTCGATGATGGTGCCGGCGTTCATGCGGTATTGCTGGATCAAGCGAGGATGCGAGAGGCGTAGCGTGCCATCGTCATTGGGGCGCAAGCGCGCGAACCGCTCGTAGGTGCGTAGAGCGTATCCGCCGGTCGAGACGAAATCGAGGATGCGATCGAAGGTGGCGCGCGTGAGGCCCCCGTAGGGGGATGCGCGTCTGACTTCGTCGAAGAGCTGTGCTGGATGAAATGGGCCGGCGCAAGCGACGCACCAGACGTGCTGCGCGAGTACATCGAGCGAGCCGATGCGGGATTGCACGGCGTCCTGTGCGCCATCGTGAGCAGCTTCGAGCGCGGCGCGGCACTCCAACACCTCGAAACGGTTGGAGGGAACGAGCAGAGCGCGCGAGGGTTCGTCGAGGCGGTGGTTGGCGCGGCCGACGCGTTGAATAAGGCGGCTCGCGCCTTTCGGCGCGCCGACGTTGATGACGAGATCGACGTCGCCCCAGTCGATCCCGAGATCGAGCGTCGACGTCGCGACTACGGCACGCAGCTTCCCTTCCGCCATCGCCGCTTCGACCTTGCGGCGTTGCGTCATGTCGAGCGAGCCGTGATGGAGTGCGATCGGCAGGTGATCGTCGTTGAGGCGCCACAGTTCCTGGAACACCATCTCGGCTTGGCTGCGCGTGTTGACAAAAACGAGCGCGAGGCGCGCGCGCTTCAACGCTTCGTAGACGCGCGGCATGGCATAGCGCGCGGAGTGGCCGGACCAGGGCAGCGGCTCGTCGGTTTCCAGGATTTCGATTTCGGGACGCGCGCCGCCTGCCAGTTCGATCAGGTCGGCGAGGCGGATCGCTTCTTCGCCGATCGCTTGTGCCTCGAGGTAGGCGCGCAATTCGGTCGGGCGGGCGACGGTGGCAGAGAGGCCGTTGATCGTTACGCCAGGCGCCAGCGACCGCAGGCGAGCGAGACCCAGCGCCAGAAGGTCGCCGCGCTTGGATGCCGCGAGCGAGTGGAGTTCGTCGAGCACCACGCGTTCAAGCGAGCCGAAGAGTTGAGAGGCGTCGCCGTGGGACAACAGCAGCGCGAGTTGTTCCGGCGTGGTGAGCAAAAGATCGGGCGGCTTCTGCTTCTGGCGTTGACGGCGAGATACCGGCGTATCACCGGTCCGCGTCTCGACACGGATATCGAGGCCCATCTCCGCTACCGGTTGGTACAGATTGCGCGCCACGTCCGTCGCCAGCGCTTTGAGCGGCGAGATGTACAGCGTGTGGAGCGTGTCGCGGCCGCTCCGCTTCGGTGCCGGCCTCGATGCAAGATCGACAAGGCTCGGCAGGAACCCGGCGAGTGTTTTGCCGGCACCCGTCGGGGCAATGAGCAGTGTGGAGCGGCGTAGTCGCGCCTGTTCGATCATCCGAAGCTGATGGGGGCGCGCGCTCCATCCACGACGTGCGAACCAGGCCTCGAATGGGGCCGGCAGCGATGCCAGACCGGCGCCGAACGGATGCGGCGTCTCCAGCGCGACTGCGGATGCCTTTCTGCGGCGTGAACTCATGCGCGGAGATATGGCGGATCGGCGGGCGAAGCGCCAGTGCCGCGTCGATGCGGCATGATGTGTGTTCGCCAGCACTGCCGAGCGGGATGGTTAGCGGCATTCTCCAATCATCGGGACTGACCAAGAGCCCGACCGAACAGAAGCCAAGTCCAAAAGCGAACCCTCACTCAGGAGATACGATCATGATGAAGCTCACCAAGTCGCTCACCCTCACCGCCCTCGCACTCGGCCTCGCCTTCACGGCGCTCCCTGCCTCAGCGCAGGAACCGGTCAAAAAGGAAAAGGAAGGCTTCTCCAACGGAGTCGGCAGCAACGCCGCCAACAAGCCCGCTGACGACAAAGGCCTCGTTCGCCGCGTCATCGACAATGCCCGCGAGCGTGGCGATCTGCGCCGCGAGCAGCGCCGCGATACGGTCGATGCCGTGCTCGACAATGCGAAGAAGCGCCAAGATGCCCGCCAGGATCGCCGCGCCGACCGCAAGGACGACCGGATCAACCGCCGGATCGCCCGCCTGAAGGATCGGCTCAACTGACGGGCCCAACCGGGGTGGTGCTACTTCAGCATCACCCCGATTGCCGTCG
Source organism: Hyphomicrobiaceae bacterium (assembly GCA_033812735.1). Lineage (GTDB taxonomy): Bacteria > Pseudomonadota > Alphaproteobacteria > Rhizobiales > Hyphomicrobiaceae > JABFRJ01. The sequence goes on from JAPXTA010000034.1 coordinate 11,960, forward strand.
TGATAGACCGCCAGACCTGAGAGAGTTTCGCAGCCACTTCCGGCCAGTGCTGGAATGCCTGCCAAGCGATCGTCAGGAGTGGCGCCGAGATCCGGATCAGCAGAGCCCGCGCCTCATGGGCACCGAGATCAACATGAAGCTGGCTCAGATGCTGGAGGCGCAGCAGGACCAGCGCGGAATCGAGTTTGTATTGAAGTGACGCGAGGTCTACCGGCTTGTCCGGCGCTAGCGCAGTACCGGCTTCGAAGCGGGCGACGCTCGCCACAGCTTTTTCCAATGCGTGGCGTTCGCCTTCGACGGCACGCTTGACCTTCTGGCGCAGCAGCAGCCACGGCACCAAAAAGCCGACCATCAGCAGCAGCGCGGTTATCGCGAGGCCCAAGTAGTCAGATGCTTCGCCGCCCGCGTACCAAATATAAAAGGCATGAGCGATGCCAAAGGCGAGCACTACCGAGGCGCCCTCGGCGCTCATTCTAAGAAATGGGCGGTACTTCCTGTCGTGGACGACGACTTCGATGGGGTCTTTGAAACGATACGACGTGATGACCTCGGAATTCTTGAACAAGAACCCGGTCAGCACGACCCAAATGAGAGCGTTGAGTAGCCACTCGAACGTCCAGATTGCACACATAAGGTAGTCGATGCCGCGCAGACCGTTTCCAGGGCCGGCCATCGGCAGATATCGATCACTCGTGAGATAGCGATAGTCGGCGTACGCAAACGGCAGGGCCACGAGCACCGAGATCACCATCCCGCGCCAGCCGAGGATTTTGCGGACCCAGCCAGCCAGCTGTTCAGAAGGGGCATCCAAATTGCGCAGGCCGACGCGGAAGTTGCTGGCGAAGATGCGCACGAACGATCCGAGGGTCACGAGGTGGACAATGAGATAGAAGGGTTGGACCTGCCATTCCGGCGACGCCAGGAATGCCTTGCGATCAGGAGACAATGCATGGCCTAGCGACCAGGTCGCCAGCGCCAGGACCAAGGCGAGGAGAATGCCGATTGGCCCGCGACGCGGGATCAAACGCTCGATCGGTGCGACGCTGGCGGGCACTGCTGGATATGTCGCCAAGATCTCTGCCTGGCGCCAGACGATCACGGCCAGCAAAATCGGGGCGACGAGGAGCAGCGCCAACCACGGCGCGGCGGTCAGAAGCGCCAGCCCATCCTCGGCGAGCAATTGCGCGTTCGACAACGCGGCCTGCATTTCCGGCCCCCTTGGCGGCCCACACTCGAGCGTGCGGTATCGCGGACCGCATTGTGCCGCCTTGGATGGACCGGTCAATCTCCGGACAGCTGACTGAGCCGCTTGACAGGCTCCAATGCCACACCTCCTATGCGGCCACTCAGTGCGCCAAAAAGGCCGGCCGACCATGTTGAAAACACGCATCATTCCTTGCCTCGACGTGAAAGATGGCCGCGTCGTCAAAGGCGTGAACTTCGTCGACCTGATCGATGCCGGAGACCCCGTCGAGGCAGCGGCGGCCTATGACGCTGCTGGCGCCGACGAGCTGACCTTCCTCGACATCACAGCCAGCCATGAGAACCGCGACACGATTTTCGATATCGTCGAGCGGACGGCGGCGCGCTGCTTCATGCCGCTGACGGTTGGCGGGGGGGTTAGAACGATCGAGGACATTCGCAAACTGCTCGTCGCCGGAGCGGACAAGGTCTCGATCAATACGGCTGCCGTGAACCGGCGGGCGTTCGTCAAAGAGGCGTCAGAGAAGTTCGGCGCCCAGTGCATCGTCGTCGCCATCGACGCCAAGAAGGTTTCGGGCGCTGGCGAAGCCGATCGTTGGGAGATTTTTACTCACGGCGGGAGAAAGCCGACGGGAATCGACGCCATCGCCTTTGCCAAAGAGGTCGTATCGCTCGGCGCTGGCGAATTGCTGCTGACGTCGATGGACCGGGATGGGACCAAAGCCGGGTTCGACTTGCCGCTCACCCGCGCGGTCTCCGACGCGGTCAGTGTCCCGGTCATTGCCTCGGGAGGTGTGGGCACGCTCGATCACCTCGTCGACGGCGTGCTCGTCGGGCATGCCAGCGCGGTGCTGGCAGCGTCAATCTTCCATTTTGGAACCTACACGATCGGCGAGGCGAAGCGGCACATGCGGAACGCGGGTATTCCCGTTCGGATGGTCGATGACGCAGCCTGACGACCTGCGGCGGCGGCAATAGGGCTCGACTGATCATGCTTACGGATACCGACCGGCCCGCACTCGCCTCGGAGAGCCGGCTGAGGCTGCAGACGTCGGTGCGATTGCGCTGGTTCGCGGTCGCGGGCCAGCTCGCCACCGTCGCGGTTACCTCCCTGGCGCTCGGGTTTCCGTTGCCGCTCGGCTATTGTCTTGGCCTGATCGTGCTGTCGGCGTGGCTAAACGTTTTTCTCCGGCTTCGCTTCCCGGCGCGTTACCGCCTTTCAACGCAGCTCGGCACAAGCTTGATCGCGTATGATATCCTGCAGCTCGGCGCACTTTTATTCCTGACGGGCGGTATCACGAACCCGTTCATGCCGCTCATCATCGCACCGGTCACGGTTGCCGCCGCGACGCTGCCTACCCGGAATACCGTATTGCTTGGATTGCTGGCTGGCGTGCTTTCGATGGCGCTTGCGTTTCATCACCTGCCATTGCCATGGCCGGTCAACGAAGCGCTCGAATTGCCGCATCTTTACAAGGCCGGACTGCTGGCTGCCGTAGTTGCCGGCATGATGTTTCAGGCCGTGTATGCGCTGCGGCTTGCCAAGGAATCGCGGTTGATGTCGGCGGCGCTGGCGGCGACCGAGCACATCTTGGCGCGCGAGCAGAAGCTGCATGCACTCGACGGCCTGGCCGCGGCGGCGGCTCATGAGCTTGGCACGCCCCTCTCGACCATCACGCTGGTCGCCAAGGAGCTGCATCGAACGGTACCCGCCGAGAGCCCGATGGCGGAGGATCTGGCGCTGCTGCAGAGCCAAGCGGTGCGATGCCGAGAGATCCTGCAAAGACTGACGCGGAGCCCCGGCGAGCGGGACCCTTTGCATGCCATGCTCACCGTCTCTCAGTTGATCGAAGAGGCCTCAGCCCCCTATCGGGGCGGTAAAACCAAGGTGGTCGTCGAGGTCCGGCCGGCGGCGGGATTGCCGGCCGCGGCTGCGGAGGAGCCGGTCGGCGAACGGCGGCCGGGCGTGATCTACGGCGTCGGCAACCTGATCGAAAACGCGGTGGACTTCGCCACGTCCACTGTCCTTGTAACGGCGTCCTGGAACGAGCAGTCGCTTACTGTTTCCATCGCCGACGATGGTCCTGGATTTCAAGCGGATTTGATCGAATCCATCGGGGAGCCGTATGTGACGACGCGTTCGACGGCGACGCGAGCCGCCAAGGAAAGCGGCGCTCCGGCAGGGCTCGGGCTCGGTTTGTTCATCGCCAAGACGCTTCTCGAGAGGTCCGGCGCCAACATCACTCTGGACAATAGACCGCGACCGGATCGCGGCGCGATTGTGACGATCACTTGGCCGAGGTCGGCTTACGAGACACGCGAAGGCGTGTTTGGACGCGAGCGGCGTGCATCCTAACGGGGGCGTTCCGCGTTACTATCGTCAGCGTGGGTTTCTGATCCCATTCAGCCGCTATTGGCGTGCGCTGCGCAATTATGCTGCGTGGTGCAAACTATCGCGCCGCGATGTGACCGGCTTTTCGGCAATCGCCACTAGGTACTTGCCCAGTTGCCGCGTGACCTTCTTTGAGCGAACATGCAGCGAGGTAACCGGCCGCTGATTTGCCTAAGCACGAACCACCTCCCATCTGAGGTGTCGATGGAACGAGCAGCGGGCCGGAGGTTGAGGACAGAGTGCAGCGGAACGATCGCTAACATCGTTCGAGATCGCAAGCCCGCCCCAATGTTCTGGTGTAATCTCTATCCAAGTGGCGACTGCGGAGGCGACACGAAATGCCGAACCAGGAAAACATCTTCGATATCTTCTCTCAGGCCTATGAAAGCCAAAAACAGACGCGCATGACCCTGCGCGACTATCTCGAGGGTTGCCGTGGCGATCCAACCCTCTATGCGAGCGCGGCCGAGCGGATGGTGGCCGCCATCGGCGAGCCGGAACTCGTAGACACGTCCAAGGATTCGCGGCTCAGCCGGATCTATATGAACCGGACTTTGAAGATCTATCCGGCGTTCCGGGACTTCTACGGCCTCGAAGAGACCATCGAGCGCATTGTCGGATATTTCAGGCACGCGGCTCAGGGGCTCGAAGAACGCAAGCAGATTCTCTACCTGCTCGGACCGGTCGGCGGCGGCAAGTCGTCGCTTGCCGAACGCCTCAAGGAACTGATGGAGAAGCGGCCGATCTACGTTCTTGCGACCAAGGACGAGATCTCACCGATCTTCGAAAGTCCGCTCGGGCTGTTCGATCCGGTTGCCATGGGGCCGATGCTCGAGGAGCGGTACGGCATCCCCCGGCGCATTCTGCCGGGCTTCATGAGCCCGTGGGCGGTGAAGCGTCTCGATGAATTCGGCGGCGACATCTCGAAGTTCTCCGTTGCGATGATGTACCCGTCGAAGCTCCGGCAGATCTGCGTTGCGAAGACGGAGCCAGGCGACGAGAACAACCAAGACATCTCGGCGCTCGTCGGCAAAGTCGACATCCGCAAGCTCGAGCACTTCGGCCAGAACGACGCGGATGCCTACTCCTATTCGGGCGGTCTCAACCGCACGACGCAGGGGATTCTCGAGTTCGTCGAAATGTTCAAGGCGCCGCTCAAGATGCTGCACCCCTTGCTCACCGCGACGCAGGACCGCAGCTATGTCGGCACCGAAAACGTCGGCGCGATGCCGTACCAGGGCATCATCATTGCGCACTCGAACGAGAGCGAATGGCAAAGCTTCCGGTCGAACAAGAACAACGAAGCGTTTCTGGACCGCATCTGCGTCATCACCGTTCCCTACTGCTTGCGTGTCCAGGAAGAGCGGCGGATTTACGAGAAGCTGCTGGCGTCGTCGGATCTGAAAAGCGCGCCCTGTGCGCCGGGGACGCTCGACATGCTGGCGCGGTTCTCAGTGCTCACGCGGCTGCGGGAGCACGAGAATTCTCAGCTCTATTCGAAGATGCGCGTCTACGACGGCGAGAGCCTGAAGGATACCGACCCGCATGCGAAGACCATCCAAGAGTACCGCGACGCTGCTGGTGTCACGGAAGGCATGGACGGTGCTTCAACGCGGTTCGCCTACAAAATCCTTTCGGGCACATTCAACTTCGACACAAACGAAGTCGCGGCCGATCCTGTGCATCTGATGTTCGTGCTTGAACAAGCCATTAAGCGCGAGCAGATGCCGGAGGAAACCGAGAGCCGCTACATCGAGTTCCTCAAAGAGGAACTTGGGCCACGCTATGCCGAGTTCATCGGCAACGAGATCCAGAAGGCTTATCTCGAGAGCTATCACGACTTTGGCCAGAACCTGTTCGACCGCTATGTGTCGTATGCCGATGCGTGGATCGAAGATCACGACTTCAAGGACCCCGACACGGGCCAGCTGATGAGCCGGCAGGTGCTGGAACAGGAACTGTCGAAGATCGAGAAGCCCGCCGGCATCGCGAATCCGAAGGACTTCCGGTTCGAAGTGGTGAAGTTCGCGCTTCGGGCTCGCGCCAAGAACGGCGGCAAGAATCCGAACTGGACGAGCTACGAAAAGATCCGCGATGTGATCGAACGGCGCATGTTCAGCCAGGTCGAGGATCTCTTGCCGGTCATCTCGTTTGGCAAGAAACAAGACAGCGAGACCGAGAACAAGCACAACGAGTTCGTGTCCCGGATGGTTGCTCGCGGCTACACACCGCGCCAAGTCCGCCGTCTCGTCGAATGGTACATGCGCGTCAAGAAGGCCGGCTGATGCGCGGCAATGCCCGGCAATCGGCGACAGTGGTGTCGCCGATTGCCAGAAGCAGGGGTGCAGATGCAGATCGTCGATCGCCGCCTCAATCCGAAATCGAAGAGCCTCGGCAATCGCCAACGGTTCCTCCGTCGCGCGAAGGGAGAGATCCGCGACGCCGTGAAGGAGGCACTGAAGAAGCGCAAGGTCTCGGAAGCCGATGGCGGCGAGCGTGTCACCATCCGCTCGAAGAGCCTCAGGGAGCCGTCGTTCTCGCACGGGCGTGGTGTCGGCCAGCGAGATTTCGTGTTGCCCGGAAACGAGGAGTATCAAGTCGGCGACGTTATTCCGAAGCCGCAGGGCGGCGGCGGTGGACGTGGCCGTGAAGGCAGCCCCGATGGCGAAGGGCAGGACGACTTTTCGTTCTCTCTTTCCCGTGAGGAATTCCTCGACATCTTCTTCGAAGATTTGAAGCTGCCCAACCTCGTCAAGATCAAGCTCAAGGATCTGAAGGCACCCAAGCCGCAGCGCGCCGGCTTCACCGCATCCGGCTCGCCGTCGCGGCTGAACTACGTGCGCTCGATGCGTAACAGCCTCGGCCGGCGCATGGCTTTGGGGCGGCCCTCTCAAGCCGAGATCGATCGACTGACCAAGGAGCTTGAAGACGCAGAAGCGCGCTCGCCGCGCAACGAAACGGAAATCGCCGAGCTCAAACAAAAGCTCGAGCACAAAGTCCGGCTGCGCAAGGTCATCGCCTTCATCGACCCGATCGACCTCAGATACAATCGCTTCGAGCGCGTTCCGCGGCCGACCACGCAGGCTGTGATGTTCTGCCTGATGGACGCGTCGGCGTCTATGACCGAGAACCTCAAGGATCTCGCCAAGCGCTTCTTCATGCTGCTGCACTTGTTTCTCACGCGGCACTACAAGGAAGTGCACATCGTCTTCATCCGCCATACGTCCACGGCCGCCGAAGTCGACGAAGAGACCTTTTTCCGCGGCACCGAAACCGGCGGCACGGTGATCTCGTCGGCACTCGAGGAGATGATGAAAGTGGTCCGCGCCCGCTATTCGCCGGCGGATTGGAACATCTACGCGGCGCAAGCGTCTGATGGCGACAACTTCCACGACGATATGCCGAACTGTCTTTCGCTGCTCGAAGACGAGATCCTGCCGATCTGCCAATATTTCGCCTACGTGGAGACCGCTCACGGCGAGCGCTATGCCGACACGCTGCAGACCGCGGTATGGGCCGGCTACGAAGAGCTGACGGATGTGCATGACAATTTTGCCATGCGCAGGGTCACCTCGCCCGAGGACATCTACCCGGTTTTCCAGGACTTGTTCTCGGCGCAGGGCGTGAAGGGTTGAGGAGTGGGGCTATGACCGCATCCGACGCGTTTCCGACGGGTGGCGCGAGCATCCCGCTCCCGCCGCGAAAGACTTCATCGGTGAAACCTTTGTTCGAGGGTGCCGAGTGGGATTTCAAGCTGATCAATGAGGTCTACGACGCGATGGGCGAGATCGCGCTCGGCGAGATGGGCCTCGACATCTACCCGAACCAGATCGAAGTCATCACGGCTGAGCAGATGCTCGACGCCTACTCGTCGATCGGCATGCCGGTGATGTACCGCCATTGGTCATTCGGCAAGCGGTTCGCCCATGACGAGGGAATGTATCGCAAGGGGCATCGCAGTCTGGCGTTCGAGATCGTGATTAATTCGAACCCGTGCATCAACTACATCATGGAGGAGAACTCCATGACGATGCAGGCGCTCGTGATCGCGCATGCTGCCTATGGCCATAACCACTTCTTCAAGAACAACTACCAGTTCCAGCAGTGGACGCAGGCCGACCACATCATAGACTACCTCAGCTTTGCCAAGGATTTCGTCGCAGACTGCGAGGAACGGTTCGGCCCCGAGGCCGTCGAGATCACGCTCGATTGTGCGCACGCGCTGATGAACCAAGGCATCAGCCGCAATTTGGTGCCGCGCTCCCGCGATCTGGCCAAACGCGACCGGCAGAAGGCAGCGGACCGCGCCGAGCACCACGAGAGGACGTACGATATCCTCGATCGCACGCTGCCCGAGATCAATCGCGCCGATCCCGCCAGCAGCGCCAATCCGGCGGCTCAGGCCGAACAGAAGCGTTTAGGTTTGCCCGAGGAGAACCTGCTCTATTTCCTCGAGAAGAATGCGCCGAAACTGGCCGATTGGCAGCGGGAACTGTTGCGGATCGTGCGCAATCTCGCGCAATATTTTTATCCGCAACGGCAAACCAAACTCATGAACGAGGGGTGCGCGACGTTCGTGCACTATCAGATCCTCAACACCATGTACGAGCGCGGCATGCTGACGGAGGGCTCGATGCTCGAGTTCCTGCATTCGCACTCGTCGGTCGTCTTTCAGCCGACGTTCAACGATCGCCGCTATTCCGGCATGAATCCATACGCGCTCGGCTTTGCCATGATGCGTGATATCGAGCGGATCGCGGTCAACCCGACGGCCGAGGACAAGGATTGGTTTCCTGATTTCGCGGGCTGCGGCGATGCGATGGGCACTCTCCGTGATGCATGGGCGAATTTCCGCGACGAGAGCTTCGTGCTGCAGTACCTGTCGCCGAAGCTGATGCGCGACTTCCGCTTCTTTGCGCTGTCAGACGATTCGCGAGATTCAGCCGTGCGGATCAGTGCAATCCATGATGAGCGCGGATTCAAGGATGTGCGCAAGCGCCTGGCGCAGAGCTACGACGTGGCGGCGCAGGATCCGGATCTGCAGGTGACCGATGCTGATCTATCAGGCAGCCGGCGGCTCGTGATCACGCATACGGTTCGCAATGGCATCACGCTCGACAAAACGGAGTGCGAGCGGACGATGCAGTGCATCGCGCAGCTGTGGGGGTATCGGGTGCGTCTGGTCGAGGTGGATGTCGAGACCGGGCGGGTCCTCAAAGAGCACGAAGTGCTGCCGATGCCGGTTTAGCCGGACAACTGCTTCATTTCGCGGATCAGCCGCTCGAGCTCGTCGACATTGCCGACGCCGGCGACCGTTTCGCTCTTCTCGACGAGGTCGCCGTCGCTATCTCGCTTGGAGCCGTAAGAGATCTTGAGCGATCCCTTGCCGTCGTTGTTGACCGACTTGGACAGCGAATGGATGTCCTTCGGCCATGTCGACTTGATATTGACGCCGCCGCGCCTCTCCGTGAGGTAGACCAGACGCTGGTCCGTCAGGACGTAGATGCTGTTGCGGGCCGTCCGTGCCGCCCAGAATGGGCCTGCCATCATGCCTAGTCCAATGGCGACAAAAGGGATACCGAAGAGGACCATCACGAGGCCTGCCCAGCCGTGCATGCCCTTGGTCGTCCCGCTGATCCATCCGCCGATGGCCATGGTCTCCCAAAAAAGCGCGAACGCCGTCCAGGGGATGGCGAAGAGCCAGATGCCGATCAGGCTTTTCCATGCGATTTTGGGGTCCGGCTGACCGGCCCAGAGGAGACGCTCGCCCCTCAATTCCTTGTCGATGTACTTACGCAGGTCAGTTGAAATCGTTCGTCCAATATTCATGCCGCGCACTATCGGGGCTTTCGATGACAGTTTCATGAAAGCGGACGGCGGCGGCACGACAGCTTCGCCGCTTGGTGAATGAGCGGTTAAGGGCCTGGGCGTTACCGACTCATCACGACAGTGGGCAGCCATGTCGTCAATGGTGGCCAGATCGTGATGGCGATCAAGACTGCGACCAGCGGCAGAAGCCAGGGCACGATCGCCCGGCTCATGGCCTCGAACGTAATGCCTGCGATCTTGGATGTGACGAACAGGACGACTCCGACTGGAGGCGTGACCGTGCCAATCATCAAGTTCAGGACGAACACGATGCCGAAATGGATGGGGTCGATGCCGAGTGCGATCGACACCGGCACGAGGATCGGAATCAAGATCAGCATTGCCGCCAGCGCTTCCATGAAGCAGCCGACGATCAGCAAAAGTACGTTGACGATCAACAGGAACAAGAGCGGGCTCTTGACGTGTTCGACCAGCATGGGGCCGACCGTTTGTGGGATGCGGCTCACCGACAGGCACCAGCCGAGCGCTGCGGCCGTCATCAACAGCGCGAGTACAACGCCCGTCGTCTCGACAGTGTCGACGATGATCTTCGGCAGCGTGCCAAGGTCGAAATCGCGATAGACGAAAAGGCCCAGGATCAACGCGTATGTCGCCGCGACCGCTGCCGCCTCGGTCGGTGTGAACCAGCCGCCCATCATGCCACCGAACAGGATGACCGGCGTCATCAACGCCCAGTGCGCGCGCTTGTAGGCCTGCCATAGATCGCCCAGTCCGGGAAATGGGTGGCGCGGCAGATTGCGGCGGCGCGCGACCTCGCGGACCATGATCATCAAGGCGCCGGCCATCAGCAAGCCGGGGACCACACCGCCGAGGAAGAGACGGCCGATGGAGACGTCTGCCGTCACTCCGTAGATGACCATCGGCAGCGAGGGGGGAATGATCGGGCCGATCGTGGCGGAGGCCGCCGTGATCGCAGCCGCGGTCTCTGAATCGTAGCCTTCGTCTTTCATCGCCTTGATTTCAAGCGTGCCGACACCGCCTGCGTCCGCGACCGCCGAACCCGACATGCCCGCGAAGATCACGCTCGCGAGGATATTGGCGTGGCAAAGGCCGCCGCGCATCCAGCCGACGCAGACTGCTGCGAAGGTGAAAATGCGCTCGGTAATGCCGGCGCCATTCATGATGTTGCCCATCAGAATGAAGAGCGGGGCGGCGACGAGCGGAAACGAGAATATGGACTGCGCCATTTTCTGCGGCACGACGCCGATGCCCAATCCACCGAGCCAGACGAACGCTGCGGCAGCCAGCCCCATGGCGGCAAAGAGATGGACGCCGAGCAGCATCGCCGCCAGCCAGACGGCCAGGATCTGAAGCATCAAGGCGGTCATAGCCCGGTCGCTCCGGACGTATCTTCGATGCGGTCTGCCGTGGTGATGGCGCGATACATCTCGGAAACCGCTTGGGCTGCGATGACGATGCCGGCGAGCGGCAATAGGATGTAGAGCATCGCCGCCGGAAACGGCAGCGTCACCGCCTCGACATCGATATTGCGGCGGATCAGAGACCCTGATTGCCAGATCATGATCGCTGCCAGGATCACCACGCCTAGTTGCGCGATGATCTCGACGGCGATGCGCCCGCTGCGCGGCAGCCGATCAATGAAGGTGGTTATGCGGATGTGGCTGCGGCGTCTCGCGCCGATCATCCAGCCGAGAAACCCCAGCCACACCAAGAGATACTGCGCGAGTTCATCAGTCCAGACGAGCGGCCGGTTGACCATTCGCGTTGCGACGCCCGTGACGATTGTCGCCAGTAGCGCGAGCATCACGAGCACAGCAACTGCCTCGACGGATCGGTCGACGAGCCGGACGGCCCGCGCCTGAGCCGATGTGGACCAGCGCATCGGTTGTCATCCCCCGCTTTGGCCGCTTACATCGCCAACAACTTGTCGAAGAGGCCTGCTCCCCACTTCTGCTCGAACTGCTTCGGCACGGCGGCGAGCACCGGCTTGCGGAAGCTTTCGAGATCAGGCTCGATCACCGTCATTCCGGCCTTCTTGAATGTATCGACGAGGCTCGCCTCTTGCGACGCGAGCTCGGCGTCCTGCCACTTCGCGCCATCGGCAATCGCAGCGGAAAGCAAATCGCGGTCGGCGGCGGCGAGACCCTTCCAGAAGCCGTCGTTCACAATGACAAGACGCGGCGTGATGATGTGGCCGGTCAGAATCAAGAACTTCTGCACTTCCTGGAACTTGCCTGATTGGATCGTCGGCAGTGGGTTTTCCTGGCCATCCACCGCGCCTTGGCTCAAGGCGAGATAGAGTTCGGGAAAAGCGATCGGTGTCGGGCGGGCGCCCCAGGCTTCCGCCATCGCCTTGAAGGTGTCGACCGGGGGAACGCGGAGCTTGAAGCCGTTCATGTCGGCCGCTGTCTTGATCGCCTTGTCCTTCGACGTCATGTGACGCTTGCCGTAGTACGTCGGTTTGAGCATGCGCATTTGGCGCTTCTCGACGAGCGTCTTGTTCATGTCTTCGAGGACGCCTGATGACAATGCCTTTGCCATATGAGCAGCGTCGCGCCAGAGATACGGCGCCTCAATGACGGAGAGCTGCGGCAGGAATTGGCCAAGTGCCGCGGCGCCGTCCGTCGTCATCGTCAGATTGCCGGCGGAGACGGCCTCAATCATGTCCTTGCCGGAGCCAAGCTGGCCCGCTGGAAAGCTTTGGATCTCGATACGGCCCGATGATTTGGCCGCAACGTCCTTGGCGATGCGTTCGAGCATCTGAACTTGCGGGTGCGTGGCGGGAAGCTGTTCACCCCAGCGGATGATGGTTTTACCTTGGCCACGCGCGATGGCCGGCATCATGACGGCACCAGCGACTGCCGCGGACGCCTTGAACAACTGACGCTTGGTAATGGTCATCGATATGTCCTCCCATGGACCTGCTTTGATATTTTTCAGCTTAGAACGCCAAGCGCGCGGTTTCGTGCGTTGGTAATGTGAGCAGCTATGGCGCTTGCGGCCATCTCGGGCTTGCGCGTTTCGAACGCGGCGATGATGCCTAGATGCTCGCGCATGACCGGCACCACCAGATCGCTCGCAAGCCGCGTGGCTTCCTGGCGGATCAGCCTGATCTTGATGTTGTTGACGCGATAGGCGTTGGAGATGATCTCGTTGCCAAGCGCGTCGATCACGGCGTCATGCAAGGCATAGTCGACGGCCTGCGCTTCCGCGACGAGAGCTGGCGGCAGGCCCTTTTTCGCACGCTTCAGGACGCTTTCGTGACGCGCACGCATGGCCGCAAGCTCGGCGTCCGTCGCGTTCACAGCATAGAGCGCGGCGGCTTCGCGTTCCATGAAGAGGCGGAACTGAAACGCATTGCGCACAAGGTTGACGTCGACGTGGGCGACCTGCATGCCGCGCTGCGGCACTGTCTTGATGAGCCCATCGGCTTCCAAGCGCGGGACGAGTTCGCGGATGGCGCCGAGGTTCATCCCTGTGATCTCGACCAACTCACGCTGAGATATGAATTGGCCGGGGCGGATTTCCTGCGACAGCAGGCGGTTGGTAAAGCTTTCGTACGCCTGCTCGCGCAGCTTGGCGACTTTCTTGGCCACCACTGCCGGCATCGGCGCAAACTCCTCAGGCGGGCTGCTTCGCTGCCGCATCGATCTCGGCCGATAGTTTCGCCGCCGATGCGGCATCGAGATCCTGCAGCGGAGGCCGCATGCGGGCCCAATCGCCATCCTTTTTGGAACTGGCGATGAGCGCCTTGACAGCCGGGAGTACCGGGTGGCGGCAGATCGCATCGACGATCGGGCGCACGCGGGCGTCTTCCTTGCCATCGCGTGCGACGGGGCCGAGTATTTCCGGGAAGATGTTGGCGACGCCGCAGATGGAACCGGAGCCGCCGCCACGGACGGCGCGGCCCAAGTCACGCTCATCGCCGACAAGGATCATGAGGTCACTGTGGTGCTTCAACAATTCTTCCGTGTTCGACCACGTCGCGGAGCTGTCTTTCACGCCAACGACGACACCTGGGAAGTCCTTCTTGAGACGGCCGATGAGAGCTGACGAGAGCGAAATGCCGGTGACGCTCGGCAAGTGATAGGCGAACATGTCGCGAGCCTTCGAACCGAGACGCTCGAAGACTTGTGCGAACCAGCGATAGATGCCTTCGTCATCGACGGCGCGGAAATAAAAGGGTGGTGTCAGCAGAAGGCCACGAAAGCCCAGATCAAGTGCTGCGGCAGCCTGATCGACAGCGTCTTCGACACTCGATGTGGCAACCGACGACAGCAGCTGTGTTTTCGGCTTCAAGCCGGCGTTGATCATCGCCTCGAACACACGGATACGCGAACGCTGACCGACCGTCGCCCCTTCGCCGGTCGTGCCGAACAAGGTCACGCTGTCGCAACCGTTGGCAAGGCACCACTGCGCGTGAGACACGAACCGCGGCATGTCTATCTCGCCCTTCGCGTTGAAAGGCGTGGCGATGGCTACACTGAGGCCGAAGCGGCTCATGTCTGGACGTCTCCAATGGTTTGTTGAACGCACCTTGCGCGGCGCGGCGCACTCATGTCAACAGTAACATGTCAGTCGAAACGTGAGGGGGCCCATGCAACGGCGGCGGCCCGAGATTGGATGAGAGAGACCGCAAATCTGCCGCGACGGCTGCTCGGCAAAACCGGGCTCGAGCTTTCCGTGCTGGGTTTCGGATCGGCGCCGATCGGCGATCTTTACGCGATCCTCGACGACGAGACTGCGATTGCGGCTGTTGCGGCGGCGGCATCGCTAGGCATCACCTACTTCGATACCGCACCGTTCTATGGGCAGGGATTGGCGGAGCACCGGGTCGGCACGGCGTTACGCCGCCGGGCGGATAATCGGACCGTGGTGTCCACAAAGGTCGGCCGGTTGCTGAAGCCAGCGCCACAGGGCCGGACGACAGGCTACCTGGGCGGGCACCCGTTCGATGTCGTGCATGACTACAGCTACGACGCGACGATGCGATCGCTCGAACACTCGCTACACCGGCTCGGGCGCGCGTCTGTCGATATCCTGTACATCCATGATGCGGACGTGTGGACGCACGGCCCGGTCGAGGGGCCGAAGCGCTACGCGGAAGCGATGAGCGGGTCCTATCGCGCGCTCGACGACTTGCGGCGTGCAGGGATCGTGAAAGCCATCGGCATCGGGCTCAACGATCCGGAGTATGCGGCGCGGTTTCTCACCGATGGCGACTTCGATTGCATGCTGCTTGCAGGGCGATACTCGCTGCTAGAGCAGCCAGCACTGCAAACGGTGTTCCCGATCGCGACGCGCAAGGGCGTCGGAATCGTGCTCGGCGGCGTTTTCAATTCCGGTATTCTGGCGACGGGTCCCGTCGCTGGCGCCAAGTACAATTACGCGGACGCGCCACCGGATATCATGTCGAAAGTCGAGCGCGTCGCCGCCGTTTGTGCGCGGCATGGTATATCGCTTGCTACCGCGGCGCTGCAGTTCTGTTTGGGGCACCCGTCCGTGTCTTCGCTCGTGCTTGGTGCGGTGCGGCCAGAGGAAGTCGAACGGAACGTTGCTTCGTTAGGCACGACCATTCCGGAAGATCTCTGGCGCGAACTGAAGCACGAAAAGCTACTTGGCGACGATGTTCCGACGCCGTCGAAGTGAGACCGCATGATCGATGCCCATCAACATTTCTGGCGGCTTGCGCGCGGCGATTACGGCTGGCTGACGGCTGATTTCGGACCGATCTATCGCGACTTCGGGCCAGAGGATCTGCAGGCGCATCTGACGACGCACGGGATTGCACAGACGATCCTCGTGCAGGCCGCACCAACAGTCGCAGAAACCCATTTCATGCTCGAGATCGCGGAACGGACGCCGTTTGTCGCGGGCGTTGTGGGGTGGGTTGATTTCACGGCTAAAGATGCGCCCGAGACCATCGCTGCCCTCGCGAAACATCCACTGCTCGTCGGTCTCAGGCCGATGGTGCAGGACATTGCCGACGACGATTGGCTGTTGCGCGACGACCTCGCGCCAGCACTCGAAGCTATGATCGCGCATGAACTCGTGTTCGATGCGCTCGTGCTGGTGAAGCATTTGCCACGACTTGCCGTATTCGCCGAGAGGTATCCACGTTTGCGTATCGTCATCGATCATGGTGCGAAGCCGCAGATCAGGGACCGCGCGTTCGATGCGTGGCGCGATGCGATTGCGCCGCTCGCCGCCGATCAGCGGATCATGTGCAAGTTGTCGGGGCTCGTCACGGAGGCGCTGCCTGATTGGGGAGCCGACGACGTGACGCCGTATTGCCGCGAATTGCTGTCGTTGTTCGGGCCGCAGCGGCTCATCTGGGGCAGCGATTGGCCGGTGGTCAATCTCGCCGGCGGTTACAATCGCTGGCGTGAGGCCGCGATGGCAGCACTTGCAGGGCTCAGCGATGACGACCGCGATGCGATCCTCGGTGGGAATGCGGCGCGGCATTATCTTACGACGCGCGGGAGGCGGTGATGCTCAGGGGGATCGATCCATTATTGTCGGCTGACTTGTTGTGGGTTCTGGCGAGCATGGGCCATGGCGACGACCTTGCGGTTGTCGATGCCAACCACCCTGCGGAGACGATTGCGCGAGCGACAACGTCCGGGCGCCTGATCCGGTTGCCTGGCGTTGCGATGGATCGCGCGGTTGCGGCCATTCTCTCTGTGCTGCCGGTTGATGATTTCGAACCGGAACCCATTCGCCGGATGCTCGTCGTCGGTAATCCGCAAACGGTCCCCGTGATCCAGAGCGAGGTGCAGGATGTGATCGATCGCGCCTTGGGACCACATCTGCCGATGGCCGGGATCGAGCGGTTCGCCTTCTACGAAGCGGGGCGCAAAGCATTTGCCGTCGTGCAATGCGGCGATCCGCGGCCTTACGGCTGCTTTCTCATTCGCAAGGGCGTCGTCGCGGGCGGGAAACCGTGATCTCGATCATATGCTGGATCGGATGAGATCGGCCGCCTTCTCACCCACCATGATCGCTGGCGCGTTGGTGTTGCCTGACGGCATGGTCGGGAAGATCGAGGCATCGGCGATGCGCAAACCATCAAGGCCGTGCACGCGAAGCTTTTCGTCGACGACCGTGCGTTGGCCAGCCGGCCCCATGCGGCACGTTCCGATCGGGTGGTAGGCGGTCTGCGAATTGTTGCGCACCCAGGCAAGGATCTGGTCATCGGTGCGAGCGTCTTCGCCCGGCGAGACTTCCTCGCCGCGCAAATGAGCTAGGGCCGGTGCGCCCGCGATCTTGCGCATCATCTTGAAACCTTCGACACACGTCCGCTGATCGATGGGGTCGGTGAGGAAATTGAATTTGATCGCCGGTTGAGCGTCCGGGTCGGCGGACCGGATGTGGATCGAGCCAAGGCTTTCAGGACGGAGCTGATAGCAAGCGATCGTCATGGATGGCCAGTCTTGCAGCTTACGGCGCTTGGGATCCTTCACGGAGTAGGGGATCAAGTGCATCTGGACGTCAGGTGTCGAATATGAGGGATCGGTCTTAAGGAAGGCGACAAGCGGCGCCGAAGGCAAACTGAAGAAACCGCCGCCGGTCAGAGCGTACTTGATCGCTTGCGAGACTGCCCCCACGCCACGCGCCATGTGATTGTAGGAGACGCGCGGGTCCTTCACCTTCCAGATGATGCGGGCGTTGATGTGGTCGCGGAAATTCTCGCCGACCGCGGGAAGGGAATGCTTTACGTCAATGCCATGAGACTTGAGGACGTCGGGGTTTCCGATACCTGACAGTTCGAGCAGCTGCGGCGTTGCGACTGCTCCCGCCGAGCAGATCACCTCGCGCCCTGCGCGGGCCTCCAACGTTTTGCCGTGACGCTCGTAGACGACACCGACACAACGCTTACCTTCGAGAACCAGGCGGCGCACGGGCGCATCCGTCAGCACGTGGAGGTTCGGGCGGCGCATTGCCTCGCGTAGATAGGTTTTCGCCACGCTCATTCGCGTGCCGCGACGAATGTTGACCTGGGTCTTGCCGATGCCTTCCTGGTCAAGGCCGTTGTAGTCGCGCGTGCGACGATAGCCGGCTTCTTCCGCGGCCTTGAACAACGCATCGTAGAGCGGGTTCTGGTCGGGGACCTCGCTGATGTGCACCGGCCCGCCAGCGCCGCGGCCGGGCACGGGCCTCTCGAAGTTCTCGATGCGATCGAACAGCGGCGCGACGTCTTGCCAGCTCCAGCCGCGCGCGCCCATCTGCGCCCAGGTATCGTAGTCGAGCGTCTGGCCGCGGACCCAGACGAGGCCATTGATCGAGGACGAGCCGCCAAGCAGCTTGCCGCGTGGCACGGGGATCTGGCGGTTGGCGGTGCAGGCCTCAGGCTCGGACTCATAGAGCCAGTTGGCCTGTTCGTTATGGATCAGGAGGCCGAAGCTGACGGGGAAGCGCGAGTAGACGTGGCTTTTTGCTCCGGCTTCGAGCAGCAAGACGCGCGTCGCCGGATTTTCCGTCAGGCGTGAGGCGAGCACGCCGCCCGCCGAGCCCGAGCCAATGACGATGTAGTCATAAGTGCTCATTCGCGTTTCCCCCAGGCAGCTCGTGTTTTGCCCTCAGTCTTGCACGCGCGGTTCGCGTTGCACACCTTCCGGGCGGGCAAGGCTGGGGTGCAGGCCGAACGGACAGTCAAGAAACACGTTGCGGGGCGGCGCCTGAGGATTAAAGTTCGCGTCAGACGCGCAATGGATTGCAGGGGATGAAACGTGACGTCACGTGACGAGATTTTCTCAGGCGTGAAGCCCGTTGAAGAGCGGCACAAGCTCGACGAGGCCAAGCTTGCGGCTTGGCTTAAGGGCAATGTCGCGGGATACGAAGGGCCGCTATCGGTCTATCAGTTCAAAGGCGGGCAATCCAACCCGACTTATCGTCTCGACACGCCCGGCCACCGCTATGTCTTGCGGCGCAAGCCATTCGGCAAACTGCTGCCGTCAGCGCATGCGGTCGATCGCGAATTTCGCGTCATCTCGGCGCTGCACAAGGCGGGTTTTCCCGTCGCGAAGCCGCATGGGCTCTGCGCCGACGATAGCGTCATTGGGTCGATGTTCTACATCATGGATATGGTGCCGGGGCGGATCTTCTGGGACGGCGCGCTGCCGACGCTCGAGCCCAAGGACCGCCGGCCGATCTACGAAGCGGAGATCCAGACGCTTGCGCATCTGCACAACTTCGAGCCGGAAAAAATCGGTCTCGGGGACTTCGGCAAACCGGGCAACTACTTCGCCCGGCAGATCGACCGCTGGTCGAAGCAGTATCGCGCGTCGGAGACCGACAAGATCGAGCAGATGGAACGGCTGATGGAATTCCTGCCGCGCACCGTGCCGGTGCAGGAGCGGGTCTCCGTCGTGCATGGCGACTATCGCTTGGACAATATGATCTTCCACGAGGGCGAGCCGCGCGTGAAAGCGGTGCTCGATTGGGAGCTCTCGACGCTCGGCGATCCGCTTGCGGACTTCACGTACTTCCTGATGCTGTGGAACATGCCGCCGACGAATGCTTCTGCGGGTTCTTCGGGTATCAAAGGACTGGACCTCAAGGCGCTGAACATTCCGACGATCGAGGAGTCGGTTGCGCTTTACTGCAAGCTGACCAACCGGAGCGGTTTGCCTGAGATCGACTGGTACATGGCCTACAACATGTTCCGGATTGCAGCGATCCTGCAGGGCATCGCCGGGCGCGTCCGAGACGGGACAGCTGCGAGTGCGCAGGCGCAGGAGTCGATCAAACGAATCGTGCCGCTGGCCGAATCTGCCTGGCATTTTGCCAAGCGGGCGGGCGCATAACCGAACGTCTGATCAAGACAACAAAAAAGGGCCGCAACGCAGGTTGCGGCCCTTTCGAGTCTGGATCGACGACGATCAGCGGCGATCGCCGGCGGAGAGGCGCTTTTCCATCGACGCCGAATAGCGCGACATGCCGAAGCAGAAGGCCCAGAACAGGAATCCCGCGAACAAGTAGCCGGTCATGACCGTCGACGGCGCATACCATTTCGCGTCCGACATGTTCTTCTGGACGATGCCGAGCAGATCGAACAATCCGATAATCAGCACCAAGCTCGTGTCCTTGAACAGGCCGATGAACGAGTTGACGATGCCCGGGATAACGAGCTTGAGCGCCTGCGGCAGCACGATCAGGCTCATCTTCTGGCGGTAGTTCAAACCGAGCGCGTCGGCAGCTTCGAATTGGCCGCGCGGAATGGCCTGCAACCCGCCGCGCACCACTTCGGCGAGATATGCCGCGGCGAACAGCATCACCATGAACAGCGCACGCAGCAGCTTGTCGATGTTCCAGCCGGGCGGCAGGAACAATGGCAGCATCACCGATGACATGAACAACACGGTGATTAGCGGCACGCCGCGGATGAACTCGATGAAGCCAACCGACGCTCCGCGCACGAACGGCATTTTCGACCGCCGGCCGAGGGCAAGCGCAACGCCGACCGGGAATGCGGCAACAATGCCGACGGTCGCGACGACAAGTGTCACGAGCATCCCGCCCCACATGTTCGTCGGCACAAATTCGAGCCCGAGAACGCCGCCGACGAGCAGGATGGTCGCGATGATGGGATAGATCAGGAAGAAGAAGATGGCGAACGGCGTCTTGCCGGTCTTCTCCTCGAGGAGCACCATCGCCAAGGTTACGACGCCGGTCACGACGAGGAACATCGGATCGACCATCTCGTCGAACCCGGTGAAGATCGATCCGGTTGCCTGGAATGCGACCTTCGCCGCGATGAGCGCGGCCGACGCAGCCGCAAACCAGCCCAGGACGGTCAATTTCTCGCGCAAGCCATAGAACATCAGCGGGACGAGCGCCGCGATCGCAAGCAGGTAGACGAGCTTCGGCCGCCAGCGCAGTTCGAACGGGTAGGTGCCGTACATGAACTGCCCGAATTTTGCGAACACGAAGGGCCAGCACGCGCCGTCGTTCTTGGCGCAATCAGCGCCGTCCTTTGCAACCCAGGTCGCATCGATGATGGCAAATTTGATGAGGCCGCTGATCGCAAAGTAGATGAACGCAAGCCCGAGGATCGTCAGAATCGAGTTGCCGACCGAGGAGAACAAATTCTCCCGCAGCCAAGCGATTGGCCCGACCTGGGCGCGGGGCGGCTTGATGGCTGGCGCGTCGGTGGAGGCGGTGACGTCTGTCATGGCGCTTATCTCTCCACCAGGGCCATCTTGGCATTGAACCAGTTCATGAACGCGGATGTGAGCAGCGACAGCGTCAGATACACGCCCATGATCATCAGAATGCCTTCGACGGCTTGACCCGTCTGGTTGAGAATCGTGCCGGTGACGCTGACGAGATCCGGGTAGCCGATGGCAACCGCGAGTGACGAGTTTTTAGTGAGGTTCAGGTAGTTCGAGGTCAGCGGCGGGATGATGATGCGTGCCGCCTGCGGAATGACCACCAGCCGCAGCAACTGCCCGCTCGAAAGACCGAGTGCTCGCGATGCTTCCCACTGTCCCTTGGGCACGCCGAGGATGCCTGCCCGCACGATCTCTGCGATGAAGGCGCCAGTGTAGACGGTCAGACCGATGATCAGCGCGACCAACTCCGGCTGCATCACAGTGCCGCCCTGGAAGTTGAAACCTTGCAGCTTCGGGTAATCGAAGGTCACCGGCCGGCCGGTCAGGAAGAAGACCAGCATCGGTAAGAGTACGATCAGACCGACGCCTGCCCAGAACGTCGGGAACCGCTGCCCGGTCGCCATCTGCCGGCGCCGAGCCCACATCGCGGTCGCGATCGTTCCGGCGATTCCGAGCAGGAGTGCGCCAAGAATGAAACCTGACCCGTCCTGCCATTCCGCGCGCGGCAGATATAGACCACGGACGTTGAGAAATGCGGAATCGGCCACATTGAGGCTCTGCCGTGGTCCGGGAAGCGACTTCAGCACGCCGAAATACCACAGCATCAACTGCAGCAGCAGCGGTACGTTGCGGATGATTTCGATGTAGAGCGTCGCGATCTTCTGCACGATCCAGTTGCTGGAAAGGCGCGCGATGCCAGCGACGAAACCGAGAATCGTCGCGAAGAATATTCCTATGACGGCGACGAGAACCGTGTTCCACAGCCCGACGATGAAGGCTCGGCCGTATGTGTCGGTGTTCTGGTAGTCGATGAGGGTCTGCGAAATATCGAACCCTGATGTAGAGTTCAGGAAGTTGAAGCCCGAGGCAATGTTTTGCCGACGAAGGTTCTCGGCGGCGTTGCTGACGATCATCCAGAACAACGCGATCAGCGCGACGACGAGCACGACTTGATAGATCGTCTGGCGCACCTCTGGCCGATAGAAGAAGCTCGCCTGAGCCGCCTTCGGAGCGCTCGAGAAGCGCGGATCTTCGGTTATCGCCATTTAGTGACCTGTGGCCGGTATCGAACGACGGCTATAAGAAGATGCAAGTAGGGCCGGGTTTGAGACAAACCCGGCCCCTTCTGTCTAAGGTCAGCGGATCGGCGGCGCGTATTGCAGGCCACCCTGGTTCCACAGCTTGTTGAGGCCGCGGTCGATGTTCAGGCGCGAGCCCGAGCCAACGTTGCGGTCATAGCTCTCGCCGTAGTTGCCGACGGCCTTGACGATCTTCACGACCCAGTCGTTGTCGAGGCCGATGCCCTTGCCGAAATCGCCTTCCTTGCCGAGCAGGCGCTTGATCTCGGGATTGGCCGAGCTGCCCATCTGGTCGACGTTCGCTTTTGTCACGCCGAGCTCTTCAGCATTCAACATCGCGTAGTGAACCCACTTCACGATGGTGAACCACTGGCTGTCGCCCTGGCGAACCGACGGACCGAGCGGCTCCTTCGAGATGATCTCCGGCAGCACGATGTTGTCGGCCGGAACTTTCATGCGCAGGCGCTCGGCATAGAGACCCGATGCGTCCGTCGTGTAGGCGTCGCAGCGGCCAGCTTCGTAAGCGGCAACGATTTCGTCGTTCTTCTCGAACACGACCGGCTTGTAGTCGATCTTGTTGGTACGGAAGAAGTCGGCGAGATTGAGTTCCGTGGTCGTGCCGGTCTGGACGCAGACCGAAGCGCCCTTCAGTTCCTTGGCGCTCTTGATGCCGAGCGACTTCTTCACCATGAAGCCTTGGCCGTCGTAGAAGTTCACGCCAGCGAACGACAGACCGAGCGAGCTGTCACGTGCGATCGTCCAGGTGGTATTGCGCGGAAGAACGTCGACTTCGCCGGACTGCAGCGCGGTGAAACGCTCCTTGGCCGACAATGGCTTGAACGTGACTTTCATCGGGTCGCCGAGTACGGCGGCGGCCAGGGCGCGGCAGAACTCTACGTCGAGACCGTTCCACACGCCCTTGTCGTCGGGCTGCGCGAAGCCGGCGAGGCCGGTGCTCACGCCGCAGAGCAACTGGCCGCGGGACTTGACGGTGTCGAGGGTCTTTGCCTGAGCGAACGCAGCCGACGACATGCCGACGACGGCAGCCGCTGCGATACCCAGTTTAATTACCGATTTCATTGGTCTTGTACTCCCTTCTCTAAGCCACACTTTCTTGTTCGGCGGATGGCGTACCGGGTACGCGGGAAGTTTCCCGCGGAACGCTGACCTGTTATCGGGCGCACGAGCGCGTGTTGTCAATTTGCGGCCCGAACAAGTGTCTTTGTAGGCTAACCTTCGCACTTTCTGACCAAGACGCCTCAGTGGTTGAGGATCTGAGACAGGAAGAGCTTGGTGCGGTCCGACTTCGGGTTCGTGAAGAACTCCGAGGGCGGCCCCTGCTCGACGATCTCGCCACGGTCCATGAAGATGACGCGGTCGGCGACCGACTTGGCGAAACCCATTTCGTGGGTCACGACAATCATCGTCATGCCTTCGCGCGCCAAGCTGATCATGGTGTCGAGAACTTCTTTCACCATTTCAGGATCGAGCGCAGACGTCGGCTCGTCGAACAGCATGATACGCGGGCTCATGCAAAGCGCGCGGGCGATGGCGACGCGCTGCTGCTGCCCGCCGGACAGCTGGCCCGGGAACTTATGGGCCTGCTCGGGAATGCGGACGCGCTCAAGATACTTCATCGCGACCTTCTCGGCCTCGGCGCGGGGCATTTTCTTGACCCAGACGGGGGCGAGGCAAAGGTTGTCGAGGATGGTCAGGTGCGGGAACAGATTGAAGGACTGGAACACCATGCCGACGTTGGCGCGGATGGCGTCTATCTGGCGGAGGTCGTTGGTGAGCTCGGTTCCTTCGACCACGATCCGGCCCGACTGGTGCTCTTCCAGGCGGTTGATGCAGCGAATGAGGGTGGACTTACCTGAGCCCGACGGGCCGCAAATCACAATACGCTCGCCTTCTGCGACGGCCAGATTGATATTCCGGAGGACGTGGAACTCGCCGTACCACTTGTTCACCTGGGACATGGTGATGGACGGCTCAATCGAGGCGCTGTTCGCGGTCCGCGCGGCAATGGTACTCGCCATTCGTTCTCCTCGACACTTTCGCCCGCGGCAGGACTGCCCGCCGCTTAGGCACTTTCGGCCGGACTATGGCGCGGCACGCTGATGCTTGCAATCCTGGTATGCGCCTAAAGTTGAACCGATCCATGCCTCATTTCGCATCAGCGAGATGAGCCCATCCCAGCTCGACTGCCAATAATTGTTATCTTTTCTTTAATGTAATCGAGAAAGCTTTGTCAGCCGCATCACCCAACATCGCAAGCTCACGTTTCGACACGTTTTTTTCAACTTCATGGCTTGCCTTCCTCGGCGAACCGGCCCATCATTGTCGGTATTCATCGGATTCACTTGTAGCGGCTACCTGCCATGGACCTTTGGAGCCAGTTGCAGAACCTTGATATCGCAATGCGAATTGCGATCGCGTTGGCGTGTGCCTTGGCGGGACTGGCGTTGCTTTGGCACGACCACAAACGCGACCTGGCAGTGACCCTGCCTGCTGTGCTGGAGAGGAAGCTATTGCCGGTGCGGCCTGGCCGGCCAAGCTCGGCCGGAGTGCCCGAGGGTCCGCGGCTCACCTGCGAAGACGCCTATGGACGGCTGCGCACCTCTGTTTCAGAGGCAACCGAGCGGGCCAAGCGAATGAATTCCTGTCAGCAGGGGGCGTCCAGGCAGTTGGATACCGCTGAGGTAGCGTTGCGGCGTCTGGTCGACGAGATATCGGGCGTCATGCCGGCCGCGCTGACCACTACACTCATCCCGCGCAGGGCAGCACCGGTGGCGCGGTCGACGGTGCGCACGCTCGCCGCCGCATAACTGGCGCCAAAATTGGCGCCGTCATCCTATCCCGCATGGTCTCCCTTGCTCGTCCGCGATGGCTTGGCGGACGAGGTTCATGTAGCTTTCGTTCGATCGAGCGAACCTCGTGAGCGCGTTCGTTGCCTCCATTGGAGGCTACGTACGCACCGGCATCGACGACCGAGCGCATCGACAACAAACCTGATTGGGGAAACGCATGAAGAAGAACGCGCTCAAGGAGCAGATCGCCAAGGGGACACAGTGCCTCAACGGCTGGGTAGCGGTGCCGAACGGTTTTCAGGCCGAGACGTATGCCGCGCAGGGCTGGGACTCCGTGACGATCGACATGCAGCACGGCTCGAACGACATCAACGATATCGTGCCGCTGCTGCAGGCGATCCAACTCGCCGGGCCGACGGCGATGGTGCGGGTTCCCTGGAACGAGCCGGGCTCGATCATGCGCGTGCTCGACGCGGGCGCCTATGGCGTCATCTGCCCGATGATCAACACGAAGGCGGAGGCCGAGGCCTTTGCGTCGGCTGGCCGCTATCCGCCGATGGGTGCGCGGTCGAACGGACCGTTCCGGGCGTCGCAGTTCGCCGGTGCCGATTATCTCAAGGGTGCGAATGACGAGATCCTGCTGTTCGCGATGATCGAGACGCGTGAGGCGCTGAACAATCTCGATGAGATCCTGAAGGTGCCGGGCATCGACGGGACGTATGTCGGGCCAACCGACCTGTCGCTGTCGCTCGGCAAGCCGGCGACGCTCGATCCGACCGACAAGGACGTGGTCGAGGCGATGCAGACGATCGCCAAGAAGACGCGGGCGGCCGGTAAGATCGCTGGCGTGCATACAGATGGGCCGAAGACTGCGGCGAAACGTTTTGCCGAAGGGTATCAGTACTGCACGCTGCTCAACGACGTCCGCTTGCTTGCCAACGCTGCCAACGCATGGATCCGCGAGGCACGCGGCCAAGCGAAGGGCGAAGCATCGAAGAGCTATTGATCGCGTTGCAGCACGTCGTGGCACCCCACCCCTAACCCCTCCCAATCAAGGGGAGGGGGATGCACCTGCGCCAACACTGACAACCCTTTCTTGTGGGTGGGTGCGAGCCGACGCACCACACCCCTTACCCTTCCCCATCAAGGGGAGGCGGAGTCCTTTTGGCGGTCGGCGGCGGCTGCGATTTTCGGCTTGGCGTTGACGATCCACACGCCGAGCCCTGCGACGACCATGCCGAGCCAGGCAAGTGCCGGCATGGGCTCGCCGAGGATGAGCCAGGCCAGCAAGGCCGAACCCGGCGGCACCAAGAAGAGAAGCGACGACGCGCGCGTCACCTGACCGTAACGGATCATGGCGAGCATCAACGTCATGGCAATGATCGAATTGCCGACAACGAGATAGAGCATCGACCAGGCGAACGGCCAACTCCAATCGATCGCGAATGATTCCAGCGGGGCGGCGGCGGCCAATGCGACGGCGAGCGCGACGCTGCACTGAATCAGATTGGCGACAATCGGGTGATGCGATGTGCCGAAGCGCTTTTCCCAGAGCGTGCCGGCGGTGATGAAGACGAGGGCGGCGAAGGCCGTGACGATGCCCGCGAGTGTCGCGCCTGCCGAAGACTTGGCGAGGACGACGATGGCGACGCCAGCCAAGCCTAGAAGAAGACCTAGCCAGACCTGACGGCTGACTTGCTCACCGGCAAGGCGCGGGGCGAGAAGCCCGACAAGGATCGGTTGCATCGCAAGAACGATACCGAGGCCGGCTGCCGATGCACCGAGCTTGATGGCGATGTTTGTCAGCGTGAAATAGACGCCTTGAATGAGGAAGCCGACGATCGCGAGGTGCATCCAATCGCGGCCACGTTGCGGGAGCGGCGGACGAACAACGAGGAACGCGGGGATGAGGATCGCGAGCACACCCATGTAG
>JAPXTA010000035.1:0-18024 GCA_033812735.1 Hyphomicrobiaceae bacterium
GTTGTGAATATAACCGGGCGAAACCGAAGTTCATTCCATTCGTCAATCGACAAGGAACGGCCCTTCTCTTTTTCAGCACGATCGCGCGCATCAAACAACGTGGGGAACCCTATCGGATTGCCGACGCAATATGCGAAACCATCAGTAAGTCCTGGCCGCACATCCGCATTGGATCTTCGATAAACTGTTTGCGACTCAAAAATCCGAATTTCTGCCAGCGGATCGGCCGGGAAATTCCCGATGTCCCACGGTCCCATGTCTGGAAAGACCTCCCAATTGCCTCCGAAACCCTTTCTGTCTGTCATCTCATGATAAAATCGTAGATCAGCGGAGCTAAACTGCTTTCCCATCTCCCCATATCCCTCCGCATCGACGAGGAACCAGAATTCGGGACGATCCGCTGGCCAGTATTGCCGGAGTATCACCCGTTCGGTTTCCCGCAACTGGCGACGTTCCCACATTTTGCAACCCGGCAAGGTTCGATATGTATGAGGGTTAGAATACCAGAATGCTGCCTTCACAACTTCAGGCGACTTAGCCATCGCGCCGTCGGCGGCAAAGGGGCTTATCGCGTTTGGCTGCGTCTTTCTAAACTCGACAAACTCTTCGTAGGTTGCCTTGTGGATGCTAGCGCCCCCGAAGGTGAGTTCCGACAGCGGACTCTTGAAAGAGGAATCACCGACGTAGGCGATACCGAAGTCGACGAACTCGGGGTTTTGAAAGACGATCAGCAGTGGTCGAAAATTATTTGGTACCTGTCCGTTGTCCGTTGTTTCTCCATTGCAGAGAAGTGGGGGGCGGACGGCGAGGATCTTCTGGCCATCAGGCGTGATACGACCAAAGACGTTCGGCGTCAGGCCGTGCGGCTCGACCGAGGAACTACCGTCGGAATATCGTGTGGTCCGTACACCGCACGTGACGACGATGTCGAAATTTTGCGGGGTACCTTTGTAGGCGACATTGACCTTGAGACGGAAAAACGCACCATGTTGGGCGACGTCTCTGACTGGGATCTGTTGAACGGTGCGGTTCACGAAGCCGAGCGCGAGTGCGACAAGCGCCGCACCCGATGCGATGCCTAATGCCAGAGAGTGTCTCGCCATTCGATCGTTGTCTCGCAGCCATGCGATCCACGTCGGATCGTCCTATCGCGGATGAAGCATCGCCCGCCGAGGTTGACGCGCCGCTAACACCGCACCCGCCATGCCGCCACACTGCCGCCGCAGCGGCCGGGCACACTCTCTCACGGTTAACGGAACGTTTACGCCGTCAGCGCACAGTGTCGGACCCTTTCCCGGGGAACCCGTCGTATTTGCCGGCGGCAGTATTGCGTTCAGGGGCAACGATGATGCGTCGCGCGAGCGATCGTCTGACAGCATGGACGGCTGGGCTCATGGCCCTGGCTGCGATTGCGCCTGCCGCACTCGCCGCCCGCGCCCTCACCGACCCGATCATCCCGCCGGCACCGCAGCCCGCCAAGCGCCCGCCCTCCGCTGCCGCCCCTGCTGTAACGCCCGCTCCCGCGCCGCCCCGCATCTCGCCACAGGCCGCCGAAGCCGAACGCCTCCGCCGCATCAACGCCGCGACCTCCTGGGGCTATCAGCTCAACGGCGCCAAGATCGACGAACTCGCAGCGTCCCCCTACGACCTGCTCGTGATCGACGCGACCACCGGCCTCGCATCAGGCAAGCGCTTTACCCGCGCCGAGGTCGAACGCTTGAAACGCAAACCGGATGGATCACGCCGCCTCGTCGTTTCCTACCTTTCGATCGGCGAAGCCGAGGACTACCGTCCCGAGTACTTCACCGCCGAGTACATGGAGGAAGACGCGCCCGACTGGCTGATGCACGAGAACAAGGACTGGAAGGGCAACCGCATCGTCAATGTCTGCGCCGACGGCTGGCAGCAAACGATGCTCGGCGATGCGCGGGGACGCTCGGTCTACGACAGCATCGAGCCCTCGCCGCTCTATCGCCTGATCGAACTCGGCTTCGACGGCGTCTATCTCGACCGCGTCGACGTCTACGAGGAAATCGTCAAACAGTGCCCCGACGCCGAGAAGAAGATGGTCGACTTCGTCGTCCGTCTCGCGAGCCACGCGCGCAAGGCCGATCCCCACTTCCTCGTCATCCAGCAGAACGCCGAAGACCTCTTGAAGCACGACCGCCTCATCAAGGCGATCGACGGTATGGGTAAGGAGAGCTTGTTCTTCGGCTGGGGCGGCGGCGACGGCTCCAACAGCGCGCGCACCAACGCCGACAGCTCGATCAAATGGTCGGTCGATCGACTCAATCGCGTTAAAGCGTCGGGCCGGCCAATCTTCGTCGTCGACTACACGGCAAACCGCGCCAACGCTGAAGTAGCCCAGCGCCGCAACCGCGCCCTCGGCTACGTGCCCTACGTCGCGCCCAAGGAGCTGCATCAGCTCTGGCTGCCGGGGAAACACTTTTGATCACTGCTCCGCCGCAAGACCATCGCGCGTTGTGATCTTCGGGCGTGGATTGTTCGGCGCCGTCTCCTTCAGCGTCACATCTTCCTTCGGCTTCACCTGCTCCACGTCGATTGGCGAGACCGACTGCGGCACGACAGGCGGTTCCGATGGCGCGGGCGCCGCCGGCTTGACCGGCTGCGGCACGATCGGCGCTTTCGCGCTCTCAGGTTGACTTGCCGGCTGTGCCATCACTGGCAGCGCGAACGCGCCCGTGGCCACGAACACAAGCGGCGCGAAAAGCGCGTTCTGAATTCTGCTACCGGACACGGGACACCCCTCAGGTTTCAACAACCCATAAAACGCGCCCTGACGATCGAGGTTCCCGTTTACACACAGTCATCTTGCCGCCACACCTCCCGATGTTGAATGCTGCACTTTCTGGCCGTACGCGTCCTTCCAAGCACACCTCATTCGTTGGATCTGATTGATGAGCGACCTCGCCCCGCCTCAGGCTGCGAACATAACCGCGCCCGAGCAGCTCTTCCTCGACGCGACGATGTCTGGCCGGCGCATCGATCTCGCAGGCGAAACGATCCGCGCCTCCATGCTCCGTGACCTTGTAATCGGCTCACGATCGGATTGGCCACTGACGCAGGCCGGCATCAATCTTTCGAATGCCGTCATTCAAGACGCGCTCGACCTCGAGGGCTGTGAAATCGGCGTACCGCTGGTCTTCCAGAAATGCGTCTTCCGCCCCGCCGATTCCGCCCGCTCTGCCATCTCGCTGAGGGACGCTCGCTTGCGCCGCATCGCGCTTTACGAGTGCATCGTCGAAGGCGCGCTCAAAGCCGACCGCTGCACCATCGACAGCGCGCTGTTTCTGACCAAATCGACCATCAAAGGTATCCTTCGCCTGCGCGGCGCAAGACTTGGCGAAGCCCTCGCCATGGACGAAGCCAGGATCGTCAATCCGAACGACACCGCGATCATCGCCGACGGCATGCAGCTCGGCGGCCCTTGGGTGCTGCGCGCAGCCGACATCCAGGGCGAAGTCCGCTTCGCCAGCGCCCGCATCGGCGGCGGCATGCTGTGGGAGGAAGCCTCTATCAAGAATAACGCCGTCGCAGTCGCCGCCGACGGCGTCTACTGCGAAGGCCCGTTCGTCCTGCGCCGCGCCAAGATCACCGGTCCATTCCGCCTCCGCGGCATAACGGTCAAGGCAATCGACGCGCAGCAGATCACCATCACCGCCGGCAGCGAAGCCTTCAATGCACGCGGCGCCGAAATCGGCAGCGATCTCACGCTCGACGGCGCCAACATCTCGGGCGGCGTGCTGCTCGGACGCGCGCACGTGAACGGCGAACTGTCCGCGAAAGGCGCGAAGCTGGCAGGGCGTGGCCAGGACTGGGCGCTCAACGCGTCGGGCATCGTCGTCGGCCAGGGCGTGTCCATCATGGGGGCACACATCAAAGGCGGCATCCAGCTTGCCGGCGCCCGCATCGAACAAGGCCTGCAGGCGAGCGACATCACGATCGACAGCACCGGCCGCGCAATAGAAGCCGACGTCATGCATGTCGGCGGCAACTGGACGATGCGCGGCGCCAAGATCAACGGCAACGTACGGTTTGCCGGCGCCCAGATCGACGGTCAGATCGGCTTCACCGAATGCGACATAACGGGTGGCGGCGATCTCGCCATCCGCGCCGATGGTTCAAACGTGCGCGGCGGCTGGTTCATGGGCCGCGCCAAGATCCAAGGTCTCGTACGTTTGCCAAGCGCCCGCCTCGGCAACGAGATGCGGCTGCGCGGCACGTCCATCACCGTCGCGAGCGGACCAGCCATTTTCGCCAGCGGCGTCCGCATTGCCCGCGAGTTCGTTTTGGACGGCGGCTTTACCGCAACCGGCGCCATCGTCCTAGACCGCGCCGAGATCGACGGCACACTCGATCTCACCGGCAGCCGCATCAAGTCCGCCGCCATCCATCGCAATGGCACAGCAGCCCCCACGACCACGCACGACGAACTGCTCACCAAGCGTTTCGACCCCTGCGCGCTGAGCCTCGTCGACGCTCGCCTCGATCGGCTCGTCATGCCCGATACCGCCGAAGATCGCCCGCGCGGCATCGTTGATCTGACACGGGCGCATGTCGGCAGTTACGACGACGACGCCCGCGCTTGGCCTCTACCCCTCTCCGTCCGCCGTAGCGCCAATCAACCCGACGACCATCTCGTCCTTGATGGCTTCGTCTACGACCACCTCGAAACGCCGACCGGCCTGCCGACCGCCGCAACCAACGCCAAGAACGCCGCAGCCTCGCGCATGCGTATCGCCTGGCTCGAAGGCCAATCGAACGACGATCTCGCCGTCCACTTCAAGCCGCAAGCGTGGGTGCATCTATCGAAACGTCTGGCGGCACAAGGCTATCTCGATGACAGCCGCGAAGTCGCGATCGCGCGCCGCCGCCGCCAGCGCAACAGCGCATCCGCCACACGAGCATCGAAGGCCCAGAGCTGGCTCCTCGACAAATTCGCGCTCTACGGTTTCAACCCCTGGCGTACCGTCCTCTGGATGACGGCGTTCGTGTTCATGTTCGCCGGCGTTTGGTGGTGGGCGGCGCAAGGTTGCGAACGCGACGACTGCAAGGACGAAAGCGTCTACGTCATGGCGCTCAAGGGCAACTACGGCCAGGACGACAAAACCGCGACCCTGAACTATCCGGGCTTCTCCCCACTCGCCTACTCGCTCGACGTGTTCCTGCCGTTCGTCAATCTCGGCTACAAGGAGCACTGGCGGCCCAAGACGAACTATCTGCCGATCGCACAGATGCCGCTACCTGCCGCGTCAGTGCACGGCCAGCCGACCCTGCAACTCTCTCTCGGCGGCATCCTCTACGTCGCCTACGTCCTCGAAATGCTCCTCGGCCTCATTCTCGCGTCACTCGCTGTGACAGGCTTCGCCGGCATGTTGCGAGGAGATGATGAGGGGCGCTGACAATAGGCACTTTGCCCTCCACCCCTCGAATCAGGTATTCGGTTGATTCATCAATAGGATGGAGACACACCGATGGCCGATCCCAAGACGATGCTGGTCATGCCCGGCTCGAAATTCCAGGTGACGCGCCTCGTCAAGCAGGCAGCACAAAC
This sequence comes from Hyphomicrobiaceae bacterium, assembly GCA_033812735.1. Taxonomy (GTDB): domain Bacteria; phylum Pseudomonadota; class Alphaproteobacteria; order Rhizobiales; family Hyphomicrobiaceae; genus JABFRJ01. The sequence goes on from JAPXTA010000035.1 coordinate 5,576, forward strand.
CGCAGCGGGCGTCGCCGTCGCAGCCCTCGTGATCGGCCTCTTCATGGTCGTCAACGGCCTCCTGACCGGCCGCGGCTCCACCATGCAGTGGATCAACGTCTGGCTGTCCTTCATCAAGCGCGGCGACATCCTTGCGACGATGCTGCTCACCGCCGCTTCGACCGTGCTGTTCGTCTACTGGCAGCGCGACCGCGAGCGCGGCCGCTGAGGTCTACGCATCACTCCGGCAAGCGCCCGCGCAACGCGCTTGCCGGGTAAGCGCCGAGGATGCGGAACTCGGACGTGAAAAATCCGAGTTCCTCGAGCGCCCGCGCGACCGCGGGATCATCCGGATGCCCATTGATGTCGGCGTAGAACATCGTCGCCGTGAAGCTGCCGTCGACCATGTAGCTTTCGAGCTTCGTCATGTTGACGCCGTTGGTCGCGAACCCGCCCATGGCTTTGTAGAGCGCCGCCGGCACGTTGCGGACGCGGAACACGAACGTCGTCATCACAGGACCGTTGCCGGCCTTCGTGTTCTCTTCATCCTTCGAGAGAATGACGAATCGCGTCGTGTTGTGCTTCTCGTCCTCGACATCCTCCGCAAGAATATCGAGACCATAGACATCGGCTGCAAGGCGCGGCGCGAGCGCGGCCTTGCTCTTGTCGCCCCATTCCTTCACCTGCCGCGCTGCCCCCGCCGTATCACCCGCAATGTGCGGACGCACGCCGATCTTGCGCATGAACTTGCGGCACTGGCCGATCGCGTGAACGTGGCTATAGACGTCCTTGATGTCGGAAAGCTTCGCGCCCTTGATCGCCATGAGTTGGAAGCGGATCGGCAGAAAGTGCTCGCCGACGATGTAGAGCCCCGAGTTGGGCAGCAGGTGATGGATATCGGCGACGCGCCCGGCGATCGAATTCTCGATCGGGATCATGGCGTACTTCGCCTCCCCCGACTTCGCCGCCGCAAGCGCATCCTCGAACGTCGGGCACGGCATCGGCTCGAAATCCGGATACATTTCAGAGCACGCGAGGTGCGAGTTAGCACCGGGCTCCCCTTGGTAGGAAATGCGCGGCTTCTGTGCGGCGGACTTCGCCTTCTTCACGGGCATCGGCTAATCGGACCTTGTTCAAGAGGTAGAGGCGAACATGAGGCGTTCAATCCGCCAGGCGGCGGCGGCGCGAGTTTCATCCAGTTGCGAGCATCTCGCGCGCACGTTCGAGATCATCTGGCGTATCGACACCGAGCGGCACCGTGTCAACGATTGAAATGTCGATGCGCATGCCGTTCTCGAGCGCGCGCAACTGCTCTAACCGCTCGCGCATTTCTAGCACCGCCGGCGGCAGCGTCACGAACCGGTCGAGCGCGGCGCGCCGGTACGCATAGATGCCGATATGATGATAGAGTGGTCCCTCGCCATAAGGCGCCGTCGCGCGCGTAAAATAGAGCGCCCGCAACCGATAGGGCGCGATCGGCGTACCCACGGCCTTGACCACGCTCGGCGCCGTCCGCTCTTCTTGCCGCGTAATCTCGGCCGCCAATGTCGCGATATCGACCTCCGGCGTATCGAGCGGCGCGAGACACGCGCGTACCAGCGCCGGGTCGAGCGTCGGCAGATCGCCTTGCAGATTGACGACCCGGTCGCATTTGCGCTCCGGGTCGATCTTGTCCACGGCCTCCCGGATGCGGTCCGACCCGGTCGGATGACTGGAGCTGGTCATCACCACCTCCCCCCCCGCCGCGGTCACTGCCGCCGCGATCTCGCTGGCATCGGTTGCCACCACCACCCGGCCGCATTTGGCCGCCGCCGCGCGCCGCCAGACATGAACGATCATCGGCAAGCCATGTATATCGGCCAGCGGCTTACCCGGCAGACGGGTCGCGCCGAGGCGCGCAGGAATAGCGATGATCGTCGACGACATGGGATCCCCGAACCTCGAAAATCGGCAGTCTCAGCGCCAACGTAACGGACCGGCAGGATGGCTACCGGTGACAATTCGTCTCGCCTTCCGGTCCTAGAACGCGAGCGGCCACAGTTGCAAGGGTGACGTCTGTTCGTATATTCCGCTTCGATCGGTCGCAGTTACCCACCCTTCGTCTGAAACGGGGGGTGGATTTGTGTGGACCGGCATCACATAAGGACGCACCGCGGGTCGAGAGCGGATTCTGACGGTCACGGGGAGCACGGGACGAACATGGACGCCTTTCAGTTGAACAAGATCGCCGGTGGCGTACTGACGGCTGCGTTGCTCATTTTTGGCGGCCGCACCCTCGCAGGTGTCGTCCTGACCGAGCCGAAAGCCGAGAAACCGGGCTATGTCATCCCCGTAAAGGCCGTTGCCGCCACTGGCGGCGCCGCTGCCGCTGCCTTCAACCCGAAGGACGTGGTCGAGGGCCTCAAGAAGGCTGCCGCCAGCAACGTCGAAGCCGGCAAGGACGTCTTCAAGAAGTGTGCCGCATGCCACACAGTCAATAAGGGCGGCGAGAACAAGGTTGGCCCGAACCTTTACGGCGTTATCGGCCGCAAGCTCGGCTCGCACGCCGGCTTCGCCTACTCCGACGCTGTCAAGGCAAAGGGCGGCGACTGGTCTTACGATTTGATGGCCGGCTACCTTCACAATCCCAAGGACTCGATCCCCGGCAACAAGATGGCCTTCGCTGGCCTGCCTGACACCCAGGACCTCGTCGACGTGATTGCCTATCTGCGCACCCTCGACGATACCCCGAAGCCACTGCCGAACTAAATGCGGAAAACCCGAATGCGACTGGCCTCCGTACCCCCGGTACGGGGGCCGTTTTCGTTAGGCACGTTCGATTTCCTGTACGCCTCAATTTCGTGTTGCTTATGGACAACATGTAACTTGGAATACGCGCGACCAGCGTCCATGCTGGCCCGCGCAGAAGTCTTGTGAGAACAGGGAGCTTAGAAGCGATGAGCAGCAGACCGTGGTTGCGCCAAGTCACGACGCGCCGACTGCTCTTGGGGCTTTCTCTCGCCATTGCCACGGCCCTCTCGCCGACGCTGGCAGCGCCTGCGCACGCCCAAGAAAAGCGCCACGCGATGTCCCTCGTCGGAGCGCCCAAATACGGGCCGGACTTCAAGCACTTCGGTTGGGTGAACCCCGATGCGCCGAAGGGCGGTCGTGTGCGCCAGTTTGCGGAGGGCTCGTTCGATAGCCTGAACCCCTTTCCGGTACAGGGCCAAGTCGCGACTGGTACGGGTCTACTGTTCAGCCAACTCTTCGACTCGAGCCCCGACGAAGCATCGACCGAGTACGCTTATGTCGCCGAATGGGCGACGTACCCGGCGGATTTCTCGTCAGCGACGTTTGGATTGCGTGCCGGCGCCAAGTTCCATGACGGCAAACCTATCACACCCGACGACGTGGTCTTCTCACTCGAGGCCCTCAAGAAGGCCTCGCCCCGCTATGCCGCCTATTACAAAGACGTGGTCAAAGCAGACATAACGGGTCCGAACGAAGTCACTTTCCGCTTCGCCGGCCCCAACAACCGCGAGCTACCGCACATCATCTCGCAGCTGACGATCCTGCCGAAGCACTGGTGGGAAGGCAAGAACGCCACCGGCGCGCAGCGTGACATTATGAAATCCTCGCTAGAGCCGCCGCTCGGCTCGGGCCCCTATAAAGTCAAATCGTTCGAGCCGGGCCGCGAGATCGTCTTCGAGCGCGTCAAAGACTGGTGGGCGAAAGACCTGCCGCTCTTCAAAGGCCGCTATAACTTCGACGAGCTGCACGTTTCGTATTACCGCGAGCGCATTGCCGCATTCGAAGCCTTCAAGGCAGGCAATATCGACTTCTGGGTCGAGTCGAGCGCGAAATCCTGGGCGACCGAATACGAGTTCGATGCCGCAAAGCGCGGGCTGGTGAAGAAGGAAGCCATCGCCCGCCAGCGCGTCGCGCCGATGCAATCCTACGTCCTCAACACGCGCAAGAAAATGTTCCAGGACCCGCGCGTGCGCCGCGCGTTCAATCTCGCGTTCGATTTCGAATGGGCCAACAAGAACTTGTTCTACGGCCTTTATACCCGCGTCGGCAGCTACTTCGAAAACTCCGACTTTGCCGCCAAAGGATTGCCCACGGGTCGAGAGCTCGACATCCTGAACGAGGTCAAGGCCGAGATCCCTCCGGAAGTGTTCAGCACGGAATGGAAGAACCCGGTCAACAACACACCGGAAGAAGCCCGCCGCAATCTCTCGGAAGCCGTCAAACTATTCGCCGCCGCCGGCTACACACCGAAAAATGGCGTGCTCACGAATGCAGCCGGCGAACAACTCACGGTCGAGATCCTGCTCAATTCGCCGATCTGGGACCGCATCGTGCAACCCTACAAGGGCACGCTTGAAAAGCTCGGCGTGAAGGTCACTGTGCGCCAAGTCGACAGCGCCCAGTACCAGCGCCGCACCGACAGCTTCGACTACGACATCATCGTCGATGTGTTTGCTCAGTCCGAAAGCCCAGGCAACGAACAGCGCGATTTCTGGGGCTCGACCGCAGCCGGCCTCGAAGGCAGCCGCAACGCCATCGGCGTCGAGAATCCCGCGATCGACAAGTTGATCGAGAAAGTCGTGTTCGCCAAGGATCGCGATGATCTCGTCGCCGCCACCCGCGCACTCGACCGTGTCCTTCTCTGGAACCATTTCGTAGTGCCGCACTGGCACTCACCGGAGCAGCGCGTCGTCTATTGGGACATCTTCTCGCGCCCTGAAAAGCTTGCGAGCCGGGACGTCGCCTTCTTTACCACCTGGTGGTTTGACGCCGAAAAGGCCGCCAAACTGAAAGCGGCACGCGGGCAATGAGCGCGAGGTCGATCATGCTCGGAAGCAGGCGCATCAAGACGGTAATCAAAGGCATCGCGCTGTCTGCCACCGTGCTCCTCCTCGCCCTGCCGGCGAGGGCAGCCGACGTCCGACATGGCCTCTCGATTTTCGGCGACCTCAAATATGCCCCGTCCTTCCAGCATTTCGACTACGTCAACCCGCACGCGCCGAAAGGCGGGCGGCTCACGACCATCGGCACCGGCGCACTGACGAGCTTCGACAGCTTCCACCCCTTCATCCGCAAAGGTGACGCAGCCCAAGGCGTCGGCGACCTGACGTTTGAATCTCTCATGGTCCGCGCGACGGACGAGCCCGACAGCTACTACGGCCTCGTCGCGGAAAGCGTTGCGGTCGCCCCCGATCGCATGTCCGTCACGTTCAAGCTCCGCCCCGAAGCGCGCTTCTCGGATGGTGCGACGGTAACCGCCGACGATGTCGCCTTCTCCTTCCAATCACTCAAGGAAAAGGGCCATCCCGTTTTCGGCATGATGCTGCGCGACGTCGCCTCATGCGAGGCACTCGATCCCGTCACCGTGCGCTACACGTTTACCGGCACTGAAGTCCGCACCCTGCCGACGACCGTCGCTGGCTTGCCCATCCTCAAGAAGGCGCAGTTCGCCAACCGGCCCTTCGATGAATCGAGCCTCGAACCGCTCGTCGGCTCCGGTCCCTACCGCATCGGCGACTTCAAGCAGGGCACCTTCATCACCTTCGTCCGCCGCCCCGACCATTGGGCGAAGGATCTCCCCATCATGCGCGGCCGCTTCAACTTCGACGAGATCCGCTACGAATACTTCCGCGAACGCATCGCGGCCCTCGAAGCCTTGAAGGCCGGTCTCATCGACGCGCGCGAAGAGTTCACCTCGAAGGACTGGGCAACCGCCTACGACGTGCCGGCCGTCAAGGAAAAGCGCCTGCTGCTCGAAACGCTACCCGACCAGAACCCCTCGGGCACACAGGGCTTCTGGATCAACACACGCAAGGCGAAGTTCTCAGACATCCGCGTCCGCCGCGCCCTCGATCTCGCCTTCGACTACGAGTGGACCAACAAGAACCTGTTCTATTCGCTCTACAAGCGCACCACGAGCTTCTTCGAAAACTCCCCGATGAAGGCGGAGGGCAAGCCGAGCGCTGACGAACTTGCCCTATTGGAGCCCTTCCGCAAGGACCTCCCCGCGAGCGTTTTCGACGAACCCTACGTACCACCGGTATCCGACGGCAGCGGTAACGATCGAAAGCTTATGCGCGAGGCCGCCAAACTACTCGCCGAAGCCGGCTGGCAGCAGAAGGGCGGCAAACTTCAAAACGCCGCCGGAGAAACCTTCGAGATCGAATTTCTCATCCAGGACCCGACGAGCGAGCGCCTCGTCGCCCCTTACGTCAAGAATCTTAGCGCACTCGGCATCGCCGCAACCATCCGCAAGGTCGACTCGGCCCAATACGAACGCCGCCGCAAGGCCTTCGACTTCGATATCTTCCAGGCCCGCTTCGTCATGGGCCTGACACCCGGTCCGGAACTGCGCAGCTATTTCGGTTCCGCGACCGCCGATGCCGAGGCGTCTCTCAATCTGTCGGGCATCAAGAACCCCGCAATCGACACCATGATTGGTCATATTGGCGCAGCCAAATCGAGGGCGGAACTCGTAACCGCCGCTCGCGCGTTGGACCGGATACTGCGGGCCGGGCATTACTGGGTGCCGCAGTGGTACAAGGCGTCCCACACCATAGCCTATTGGGACCGCTTCGGCCGTCCGGCGGAAAAGCCGGCTTTCGACCGAGGCATCCTCGACACGTGGTGGATCGACTCGCAGAAAGCTGCGAAGCTCAAGCAGAATTGACGTTGCAGACCCGGCGCTCGGAGCGCCTAGCCCGCAACACACAAGAGAGATACATGGCCGCGTATCTGCTGAAACGGATCCTGCTGATCTTCCCGACGCTGCTCGGCATTATGCTGATCAGCTTCGCGATCATTCAGCTTGCGCCCGGCGGCCCGATCGAGCGCGTCCTCGCCCAACTATCGGGAACCGAAGTCTCCGCCACGTCGCGCGTCGGTGGTGGCCAGGGTGACGGCATTGCCGGCCAAAGCGGCAGCACGACCATCGGGCAGGGCGGCGAAACGTCGAAGTATCGTGGCTCACAAGGCCTCGACCCGAAGTTCATCAAGGACCTCGAGCGCCAATTCGGTTTCGACAAGCCGGCCCACGAGCGCTTCTTCCTGATGATCAAAAACTACCTGACATTCGACTTCGGCAAGAGCTTCTTCCGCGATGTTTCGGTCATCCAGCTCATCAAGGAAAAGATGCCGGTGTCGATCTCGCTCGGCATCTGGATGACGCTCCTGACCTACCTCATCTCGATCCCGCTCGGCATCCGCAAGGCCGTGCACGACGGCGAGCCGTTCGACACCTGGACGTCGAGTGTTCTTGTGATCGGCTACGCCCTGCCTGGCTTCCTCGTTGCCGTCGCGCTGCTGGTCCTGTTCGCTGGCGGATCGTTTTTCCAGATCTTCCCCTTGCGAGGCCTCACATCTGAGAATTTTGCGCAGCTATCCCCGCTCGGCAAAGTCCTCGACTACTTCTGGCATCTTTGCCTGCCGATCACGGCGATGGCGCTCGCCGCCTTCACGACGATGACGTTTCTCACCAAGAACTCGTTCCTCGACGAGATCCGCAAGCAATACGTGACGACAGCGCGCGCGAAAGGCCTCGACGACAAGCGCATCCTCTATGGTCACGTCTTCCGCAATGCCATGCTTCTGATTATTGCCGGCTTTCCCGGAGCCTTCGTCTCGGCGTTCTTCTCAGGCTCTCTTCTGATCGAAAAGATCTTCTCGCTCGACGGCCTCGGCCTGCTCGGCTGGGAAAGTGTCATCAACCGCGACTACCCCGTCGTTTTCGCAACGATGTGGATCTTCTCGCTACTCGGCCTCCTTGTGCATATGATCTCGGACTTCATGTACACGTTGATCGATCCCCGGATCGATTTCGAGAGCCGGGAGGTCTGAGGCATGGATACGCGCCTCCCCGACAGCGTCGGCTCCGACGTACCGTCCGCGCCCGGTTTCCTGTCGCGTGCTGCAATCGCCGTGAGCCGCCGCCTGACCCTCTCGCCGATCAACCGCCGCCGCTGGAACAATTTCAGAGCCAACAAACGCGGACTTTGGTCGCTGCGGATTTTCCTGGCGCTCTTCTTCGTGACGCTCTGCGCCGAGTTCATAGCCAACGACAAACCGATCATCGCCCGCTACAAAGGCGAATTCCTGTTTCCGGTGCTGGTCGACTACCCCGAGAGCAAGTTCGGCGGCTTTCTCGCCATCACCGACTACAAAGACCCAGTCATCAGCGATGAGATCGAGCAGAACGGCTGGATGCTTTGGCCCCCGATCCGCTACCACTACTCCTCGATCAACAAGGACTACCCGCGCCTGATGTCGCCGTCCGGCCAATGCCTCGGGTTCCCGGCGCCGCCGCCATGGACCACGAATGCGCGCATGTGCGAGGCCCCTGCCGATCAGATCGCCCGGTTCGAAGCGCTCGGCAACCGCAACTGGCTTGGCACCGATGATCAGGGACGAGACGTCCTTTCGCGCCTCATCTATGGTTTCCGCATCTCGGTCCTGTTCGGCGTGCTGCTGACGATTTTGTCAGCGACGATCGGCATCACTGCGGGCGCCGTGCAGGGCTATTTCGGCGGCAAGGTCGACCTCTTGTTCCAGCGTTTTCTGGAAATCTGGTCGTCCATGCCCTCGCTGTTCGTGCTCATCATCGTATCGTCGGTGCTGGTCCCGGGGTTCTGGACTCTTTTGTTCGTCTTGCTGCTGTTCCAGTGGGTGAGCCTCGTCGGCGTGGTGCGCGCGGAGTTCCTGCGCGGCCGCAATTTCGAATACGTCACGGCAGCAAAGGCGCTCGGCCTCTCAGACGCGCGGATCATGTTCAAGCACCTGCTGCCGAACGCGATGGTCGCGACGCTGACGTTCCTCCCCTTCAAGCTCTCGGGCTCGATTTCGGCGCTGACCGCGCTTGACTTCCTCGGCCTGGGCTTGCCGCCCGGATCGCCCTCGCTCGGTGAGATGCTCGCGCAGGCAACCGCCAATCTTCAAGCACCTTGGCTCGGCCTCGCCGCCTTCCTGTCGATCGCCGGCCTCTTGAGCCTTCTGATCTTTATCGGCGAAGCCGTCCGCGACGCCCTCGACCCGCGGAAGACGTTCAAGTAGGATTCTGCAATGAACAAGAGCGCCAAGGACATCATCGAGCAGGCGACACGGCTCCCGCCCGAAGAGTTGGCCGAGGTGGTGCAAACGCTTCATGCGCGTCTCGACCAGGTATCATCGACCTGGGAGCGAGACTGGGCTGAAGTCGCCGAGCGCCGATCGGAGCAAGTTGGCCGCGATCTCGCTTGCACGATCGACGCCGACGAGGCGCTGGAGGAAGCTCGCGCAGCATTGGCTCGGCGGGCCACGCGGCGCAACCAGCGGTGAAAGTCCGGTTCGGAGGAGCGGCACGGAGGGAGATGCTGCTTGCGGCGAAACGCTACGACGACGAGCGGCGCGGGTTAGGCGAAGCATTCTTGGATGAAATCGCCGACGCGATTCGATCGATGAAGCAGTTCCCGATGGCGTCCGTTTCTCTTTCGCATCGACATCGGCGCTTCGTCATGCGGCGGGTTCCCTATCAGCTCGTCTATGAAGTACGGACCTTAGACGACACCATCATCATCATTGCAATAGCACACTTCAAACGTAAGCCCGGATATTGGCGCGGTCGGTCAAACTAGGAATGCAAGAGCGGTGAGCCAAGAACTTCAGATGGTAGCGATATGACACACCGCCCCTCCGATACGCTCGTTCGCGTGCGGGACCTTGCGGTCGCGTTCGGCTCGGGTGCGCAACAGACCGTCGCCGTCGAGGACGTCGACTTCCATATCGAACGCGGCGAGACCGTCGCGATCGTCGGTGAGTCCGGATCCGGCAAGACCGTGTCCGCCCATTCGATCCTCCGCCTTCTCCCATATCCAGCCGCATCGCATCCAAGCGGTGAGATCTTCTTCGACGGTGTCGACCTCTTGAAGGCGCCCGAGCAGGTCATGCGCACCATTCGCGGCCGCCGCATCTCGATCATCTTCCAGGAGCCGATGACCTCGCTCAATCCGCTGCACACGATCGAGCAGCAGGTGGCGGAAGTCTTGAAGCTCCACCGTGGCATGTCCGATGGGGACGCCCGCAATCGAATGCTCGAGTTGCTGCGGCGCGTCGGCATAAGGGATCCCGAAAAGCGGCTCACCGCGTACCCCCATCAGCTTTCGGGCGGCCAGCGCCAACGCGTGATGATCGCGATGGCCCTCGCCAATGAGCCGGATCTCCTCATCGCCGACGAGCCGACGACTGCACTGGATGTGACGATCCAGGCGCAAATCCTGGAACTGTTGAAGGAACTCCAGGCCGAGATGGGCATGGCCATGCTGCTCATCACCCATGACCTCGGCATCGTCCGCAAGATGGCCGAACGCGTCTACGTCATGAAGAAGGGCCGCGTCGTTGAAGAAGGAACGACAGCCGACATCTTCGAGCGCCCGCAGCACGAATATACGCGCCACCTCATGTCCGCCGAACCGAAAGGCAAGGCGGTGCCAGTCGCCGCCGATGCACCTGTCGTCATGAGCGCCGACAATCTCAAAGTCTGGTTTCCAATCAAGCGCGGGCTGTTGCGCAAGACGGTCGACCACGTCAAGGCGGTCGACGGTGTGTCGTTGCAGATCAGATCGAGGGAAACGCTCGGCGTTGTCGGCGAATCTGGTTCGGGCAAAACCACGCTCGGCCTCGCGCTGTTGCGGCTGATCGGTTCGCAAGGACCTATCGTCTACAATGGCCGCCGCATCGACGGCCTCGATAGCAGGGCGATGCGGCCATTGCGCCGCGAGATGCAGATCGTGTTCCAGGACCCGTTCGGCTCGCTGTCGCCGCGCTTGTCGGTCGGACAGATCATCGAGGAAGGCTTGACCATCCAAAGCCCGAACCTCGACTACGACGAGCGGCGCGCACTCGTCGCAGCAGCACTAGAGGAAGTTGAACTCGATCCGGCATCGCAGGACCGTTATCCGCATGAATTTTCGGGTGGGCAGCGCCAGCGCATCGCAATCGCGCGAGCCATGATCCTCAAACCGAAGTTCGTCATGCTCGACGAGCCGACAAGCGCACTCGACATGAGCGTGCAGGCACAAATCGTCGACCTACTGCGCGATCTACAGCGCCGCCACGGCCTCGCCTACATCTTCATCAGCCACGACCTGCGCGTCGTGCGTGCCTTGTCGAACCATGTCATCGTCATGCGCGACGGCAATATTGTCGAGCAGGGCAGCGCCGCACAGATCTTCGTGTCCCCGCGCGAAGATTATACAAAGGCGTTGCTTGCCGCCGCCTTCAATCTCGAAGTCGCCAAAGCCGAGGCCGTCCGCACATGACACTTCTTCTCGCCATTAAACCGAGCGGCGGCAACTGGGCCCCCGAAGCCTGGCGTCGCCGGTTCGGCGCCCTATACACGGCACCGATCGTGATGGCCGGCGGCTCGTACGATCCCGCATCAGTGACATACGCAGCGTGCTGGAAGGCCGAACCCGGCCTGCTCGCCACTCATCCAAACGTGAAAGTAATCTTCAATCTCGGCGCGGGCGTCGATGCACTGCTCGCCGATCCGACCACCCCGAAATTCGCGCCGATCGTGCGTGTCGTCGACCGCGACCTGACGAAGCGCATGACCGAATGGGTTGTATGGCACGTACTCGACCAACACCGCCAAGGCCCACTACTTCGCGCGGCACAGGCACGCGGCGAATGGATTGGACCGGACCAGTCGGCTGCATCCGCCATTCGCGTCGGCATCATGGGACTGGGAGAAATCGCACGCGATGCCGCCGAGGTCCTGAGCCGCATCGGCTTCCGCGTTTCAGGCTGGAGCCGCACCAAACGCGCGATCGAAGGCATGACGACCTATTCCGGCAGCGACGGCTTGAAGCCGTTCCTCGCCGCAACAGACATATTGGTCTGCCTGCTGCCGCTGACCCCCGATACCCGTGGCATTTTGGATCGCAGTCTCTTTGCCGGTCTCGCACGCGATGGCGTCTTGAAGAAGCCGGTGCTGCTGAATGCCGGGCGCGGTGGCCTTCAAAAGGAAGCGGACATCCTGACCGCTCTCGACGACGGCACCCTCGGTCACGCCGTGCTCGACGTGTTCGAGACGGAACCGCTACCAGCAGCAAGCCCGCTTTGGAAGCATCCGCGCATCACCATCACACCGCACAACGCCGCAGACAGCGATCCCGACGAAATCTCGAAATACGTTGTCGAGCAGATCCGCGCGTTCGAGCGCGGCGAACCACTGAGAAACGTCGTCGACCTCACTCGCGGCTACTGAAGCGGCCTACACCACTCTGCGGCCAGCCGGATACCTCACTATTGCCTTTGACGAACGTCCTCTGCTCGATCAGTCTCAGCTGGCTGTTGATTGATTGTTTTTGAGGAGTTTTGTCATGCGTATTCTCGCCGCCGCCGTCCTCGCCGGCATTCTTGCCTCCATCGCAGCAACGACCTACGCCACCGCCAAAACTTGTACGCCAGTGTCGGTCGGCCGCAAGACG
>JAPXTA010000035.1:18034-22965 GCA_033812735.1 Hyphomicrobiaceae bacterium
GTGCAAGTGACCCAACAGGGGTTCAGCGAAAGCGAAAGGCTATGGCGTAGGTGAGCTGCGCGCCGGTCATCCCGGTGGGCGGCGTATCGAACCTCGCACGCGCAACCGTCTCGGTCGCCAGACGGTCGAGCTTCGACTTGCCGGTCGAGGCAGCAATGCGAACGTCGTCGACGGTGCCGGCCATGCCGATCCGGAACACCACCTTCGCCGTCCCGGTCTCGCCGACGCCCTTCGGCTTCAGCCTGGCAAGCGTGACCGCAACGCTGCGATTGTACGCGTCGATCTCGCCGGGTGATGCCGCAATCGCTGCACTGACGTCCTCGCGGGACGGCTCGCTCGCCAAAATCGGCGCGCCGCCAGCACGCGCAGCCGCGCCGTCGCCAGCCGGTGACGGCGCCTGTTCGGCAGGTGCTTCCGCCGCTTCGCGGCGCGGCAAAGCGGCCGCGCCGTCTAACGCCGCGGGGAGCTGCAGCGCGGCTGGCGGCTCAACCTCAACGGTTTCAAGCTTGGCAGGACGGTCGCCTTGTGGCGCGGCAACCGCGCCCACTTCGGCATCGGGCAGCGTCGTCAAGCCGGGCGTCTCGCCCACATTGAGCCCCCCCGACACGATGGGTGCGGCGCCGGTCCTCTCGGCCTCGAGGGCCTCACCGGGAACAATGGAAATCTCGATCACGTCGGCATCGCGCCCGCCGCCACCGGCTGTCGCATCGAAAACGGCGACCGCCGCCGCCAACACAACGGCATGCAGCGCCATCGCGCCAGCCACTGCCCCAGCCAGCCGGACAGGCTGACGTTGCGCGCGAGGGCGATTGCCCACCGCAGGCACCACGAGGGTTAACCCGGCAGGTAAAAGTTTCGGTCCTGTCTCGCGCTGCACCATCGTCTCCCATCTACTAGGGACCGGCGCAGGACGCAATTCAGCCGATCGGCGGCGCTCAGCCCACGATGGGGATGGCCTTTTCCACCACGATTTCACCGGGCGAGAGCTTGCAGCGCAGCGCGACCGCTTCGACGCCCGCCGCGACGGCTTTATCGAACGCCGCCCCATAGGCCGGATCGACATCGCGGGCCAGCGACAGCTTCGTCACATCCGCCCTTTGCACCAGGAAGACCATCATGGCGCGATGCCCCTCCGCCACCATCGCCGCAAGCTCGGCCAGATGCTTGGTGCCGCGCTCGGTCTTGCTGTCGGGGAATTCCGCCAGCCCTGCCTTGCGCGACAAGTGGACGTTCTTGACCTCAACATACGCCCGGCCCCGGTTCGGACATTCGAGCAGGATGTCGATGCGGCTGTTGACCCCGTATTTCTGCTCGCGCTTCAAGACAGGGTACGCGGCGCAATCGAGCAACTTTCCGGCTCGAATCGCCTCTTCGACCAGCTTGTTGGGGTGGCCGGTGTTGATACCGACGAGCTTTGGACCCTTACCGAGATCAGCTTCCACAAGCTCCCAGGTATGCTTGTACTTGCGGGTCGGGCTGTCTGACACGGAGACCCACACACGCGAGCCTGGCGCCACCAGCCCCATCATCGACCCCGTGTTCGGGCAGGTCGCGGTAATGGCCCCGCCCTCGTCGAGTACGATGTCGGCTAGAAAGCGCTTGTAGCGCTGCACGAGGCGTCCAGGCTGAAATGGCTGTTCAAACTTCATGGCACCCCTTGCCGCCCGAACGGTTGCCCCGACTGTTGACTGTCGGGGGCGCACTCTGCACAACGGCTCACGCACGGGCAAGCGACGCCCGTCTGTCGCACTGGATAACCCAAAAGGATCGTCTCGATGTCCGAGCCCATCGTCACCGCCGCGTTGCTCATCATCGGCGACGAAATCCTGTCCGGCCGGACCAAGGACAAGAACATCGGCTATATCGCCGACCACTGCACTGCCATCGGCATCCAGCTGAAAGAGGTCCGGGTCGTACCAGACGACGAGGCCGAGATCGTCGCTGCGGTGAACACGCTGCGCAAGAAGTTCACCTACCTCTTCACCACAGGCGGAATCGGCCCGACGCATGACGACATCACGGCCGACTGCGTGGCCAAGGCCTTCGGTGTTGCGATCGATGTCGATCCACGCGCCCTCGCGATCATGAAGCCGTACTACGAAAAGCGCGGTGTCGAACTCACACCCGCTCGCCTCCGCATGGCCCGCCTGCCGGCCGGATCAGAACTCGTCGAAAACAAAATCTCCATTGCTCCAGGCTTCAAGATGGAGAACGTCATCGTCATGGCCGGCATTCCGAACATCATGCAGGTCATGCTCGACGCCGTCACGCCCCAGCTTAAGACCGGCCGCAAGATGCTGTCCGAGACCATCGAAATGCTGCGCCCTGAGGGCGAGATTGCAGACATGTTTGGCACGCACCAGAAAGAGCACCCCGAGGTGTCGATGGGCAGCTACCCCTTCGTTCGTGACCAAAAGACGTTCGGCACGCATCTCGTGCTTCGATCGACCGATCCCGACAAGCTTGCCGCCGCGCTCGCCGAACTGAAGGCGAAGCTCACGGCAAAAGGCATGATCTGACTGGAATTACCCAGCGAGGTCACCGAATGCCGGCGCGCATGAAACTCTGCACGAACTGGCGCTGAAACAGCAGGAACCCGACGAGCAACGGGCCTGACGTCATCAGCGTCGCAGCGCAGATGACCGACCAGTCTATGCCCTGATCCGCCGACGAAAAAACTTGTAGTCCGACCGTTAGCGGGCGCGACTCCACCGAACTGGTGACGATCAACGGCCACAAGAAATTGTTCCAGTGGAAGCTGACCGACACGAGCCCAAACGCGAGATATGTCGGCCGGCCGAGCGGTACATAAACGCGCCACAGCGTCTGCAATGGCCCCGCACCCTCGACGCGCGCGGCATCGTCCAATTCGCGCGGCACCTGTTTGAACGTCTGACGCAACAGAAAAATGCCGAACGCCGACGCCACATAGGGTAGTGCGATCGCCGGTATCGAATCCAGCATGCCAATCTGCGACAGCGTCCGATAATTCTCGACGATCAACACATCGGGCATGATCATCAACTGGGCCAACACCAGCGCAAAAGCGATCCCACTACCCGGGAACGAGTAGCGCGCAAACGCGTACGCGGCGAGCGTCGCGAGCACGAGCTGACACGACAAGACCAATGTCACCAGGATGAATGTGTTGAGAAAATAACGCGCAAAAGGTGCCGCGATCCAGGCCCGCGCGAAGTTGTCGAGCGTAAGCGGTGCAGTCAGCAACAGCCGCGTCGAAAATTCGGGCGGGTGAAACGCCGCCCACACCGCGTAGAGCAGCGGCAGTATCCACAAAAAGGCAAGCAGCCACGCCGCCGCTGTTTCGAGCCCGAGCGCAAACCCGCGCGGCTGATAAGGGTCGGCACGTTCCGTCACACCGGCCATAAGCCCTCACCGATAATGAATGCGCCGCTCGAGGACGCCGTATTGAATGAAGGCAAGCAAGGCGAGCGCACCAAGCAACACCACCGTCAGCGCCGCCGCGTAGCCCGTGTCCCAGAAGCTGAAGCCGACGGTATAGATATGGAACAGCAGCAATGACGTCGCATTATCTGGCCCGCCACGAGTCATGACGACGATATGATCGACCATGCGGAACGCGTTGATCACGGCATTAACGAGCACGAACAGCGTCGTCGGCATCAATAGCGGCAGCTGAACGCGCCGGAAATACTGCCAGCGAGACGCCCCTTCGAGCGCGGCTGCCTCAGCAAGATGCGGCGCAATCGCTTGCAGCGCCGCCAGATAGAAAATCATGAAGAAGCCGGCTTCCTTCCACACCGCGACAATCGTTACCGACAGGAGGGCCGTGTCGCGGGAGCCGAGCCAATTGACGGGCGACAGGCCGAACGCACCGCGCACTTGCTCGAGCAGACCGTATTGCGGCGTAAAAAAGAACAGCCAAATGTTGGCAACCGCGATCATCGGCAGGATCGTTGGCGTGAAGAACGCCATGCGCACCAGTGTGCGTCCCTTGAGCTTGTCGTTGACCCATACCGCCATCAGCATGGCGAGCGCGATCGAGACCGGGATCGTCCCGAGCGCGAACCAAAGATTGTTCGTGATCGATTGCCAAAACACGGGATCGCCGACCATCTGCTCGTAGTTCTCGAGCCCGACGAACCGGGAGGGGCGGCGCGCCTTCGGTGTCGAGTAGAACGAGTGCCAGATCGTGGCGACGGCAGGCCAATGCGTGAAGACCGCAAGCAGTGTCATCGCCGGCAGCAGCAACAGCCAGCCGTGGATAGCGGCCGTGCGAGAAGTAATCACGCGGTCAATCCCCTGAAACGGCACTTGCCGGCGCCCGGCAGACGGCCGGACGTTGATCATACAAGGGAGACTACGCGATCCTACACCCTGTCAACTCCCGTCGCTCATGACGGCAACGGAGTGTTGCGAAGTCGTCAGGCTGCGGGTTCGAGCTTTTGTGTCTTTGGCTCCGCGGCTTTGATCCACGGACGCTTGCCGAGCGCAACCGCAGCAAAGCGGCGCTTGGCTTCGAGGACTTTGAGGCGCTGATGATAGGACAGGTTGATCTGCACATTCACGCCGGCCAGCCGGTCGATGGTGTAGCCGTCGACAGCGCCGAACGACTGCATGACGGCAAGGGTCTTCCGCGTCTCTTCCGGATTGAGTTGCACCAATGACTCGAGCTCGCCGAGGCTCAGGTTGTATGTCGACGAGGCTCCCATATAGCGCACGAGATGCTGCGACAGCTTCATCGTCTCGCGGGTTGCCCACGGCGCATGATACTGCTCCTCCAACCACACCTCGAACGCGAGTGGCAGGTCATCTCGTTCAATTCCCTCGATGGAGCTGAACCGGGCGCGGCGTTTATCGCTCATGGCATTAAAACCGTTTCTTCTTGGTGCCCGAATGATGCCAAGAGAAACTTAACAAGTGCCGTCACCTATTCCGTAAAAAGCATTAAA
>JAPXTA010000035.1:22975-38061 GCA_033812735.1 Hyphomicrobiaceae bacterium
GGCAACAGATCGCCGCGACAGCGCTGTCGCGGCGATCCCTGTGCATCCGGTCTCAGCGACCAGATCCTATCAACCCTTGCGGAACGGCTTCAGGATGCGTTCGGCCTCGGCTTGCGCGTCTTTCATAGCCTGGTTCGCCGGCTTGGTGCCCGTCAGCGCCGCCTGCAAGCCGTCGTTAAACGCCTTCGTCACACGCTGGTTCTCATGTGTCGAAAGCTCGGCGACCGCGTGCGGCAGCTGATCGCGCGCAACCAGCGCCTGCGGGAAGTCGGCGGTGTACATTTTGAGCGCCGCCGTTTCGAAGCTATCCGGACGCACTGCCACGTAGCCAGTATCGACGCACCACTGCGCCGCCCGTTCCGCGCTCGTGATCCACTGCGCAAACATGAACGCGATCTGCTGCTGCTCCTTCGACGCCTTCGACGAAATGTAGAAGTTACCGCCGCCGGTCGGGCTGCCGCGCCGCTTGCCGGCCGGAAGCATGCCGACCCCGAACGGGAACTTGGCATTGGTGCGGACGTTCGTCAGGTTGCCTGTCGTCGTCCACATCATCGCACACTTCTTCTCGAAGAAGTCCTTCGGCGTCGTACCCCACTCGACGATGCCTGTCGGATGCACTTTGTGCGTCTTGGCGAGATCGATCCAGTATTGCAGCGCCTCGACGACAGCCGGGTCGTCGAAGTTGGTCTTGTCTCCGGCCGAATTCATCAGCAGCGCGCCTGCCTGCGTCGTCAGCCCCTGAAACAGCCAATACGGGAAACCCGACGACGGAATCTGGATGCCCCACTGCGTCGTGTTCCCTGATGCGTCACGCTTGGTGAGTTTCTTCGCGAACTCGATCTGCTCAGCCCACGTAGCGGGCGCCTTCTCTGGGTCGAGACCAGCTTCCTTGAACAGCTCCTTGTTCCAGTAGAGCACGACGGTCGAGCGCTGGAACGGAATGCCCCACGTCTTGCCGCCTGTCTGGCTGTTCTGCATGAACGCCGGGAAGAAACTGGCGAGCCACTTCTTGTCGGCATCCGTCTTGATAAATTCGTCGACCGGCACGATCGCGTCTTCGTCGATCAGCGTGAACATATCGGTCGACAGCAACACCGACGTGACAGGCGGGTTACCCGCCTTGTGAGCAGTCAACGCCTTGACGATCGTCTCTTGATACGAACCCGCATAGATCGGCTTCACCTTGAGGCCCGCGTTCTCCTTCTCGAACTCGGCCGCGAGACCATCGATCAGCTTGGTGATCGGGCCGCCAACCGCGACGGGGTAGAAGAACGAGACCTCGGCGCCCTGTGCGCTGAGGATGGCGGGCGACGCGATCGTTGCGGCCGTTGCCGCCGCCGTACCCTTCAAGAATGTGCGACGCTTCATGTGATGTCTCCTCCTTCGATACGTTGTGGCTTATTGGTCAATCGATACGACGCCCAGATGACAAATCGAACAGGTGCGACTGTGCTGCGTTCCAGGTGAGGCGCGCCTCGCTTCCCACCGCGAGCGGAACATTTCCGGAGACGCGTGCAATGATCGGAGTATCCCCCAAGCGCAGTTCGAGCAGGCTGTCGGCGCCGAGATACTCGATCGCCGCGACCCGCGCCGGCAGGCCCGACGCGTCGAACCTGATGTCTTCGGGGCGCACGCCGACCGCCACCGCGCCAGCCGATGATGCC
The DNA here is from genome assembly GCA_033812735.1 of Hyphomicrobiaceae bacterium. Lineage (GTDB taxonomy): Bacteria > Pseudomonadota > Alphaproteobacteria > Rhizobiales > Hyphomicrobiaceae > JABFRJ01. The sequence continues at coordinate 24,640 of JAPXTA010000035.1, forward strand.
TTGGCGGCCCGATCGCCGAGCCAGGATGCCCGCGACGCAATCGGCGCCAGCGGAATGACGTTCATCGGCGGTGTTCCGACGAACCGCGCCGTGAAAATCGTCGCTGGCCGCTCATACAGATCGCGCGGTGTTCCCGCCTGTTCGATCTTTCCTCCGTTCATCAGCACGACTTGGTCGGCCATCGTCATGGCCTCGACCTGATCGTGCGTCACGTAAAGCATTGTCATGCCGAGGCGCTGTTGCAGTGCGCGGATTTCGCGCCGCATATCGACGCGCAGCTTCGCATCCAGGTTCGACAGCGGCTCGTCCATCAAGCAAACGGGTGTCTCCGCCACGATGGCGCGCCCGAGCGCCACGCGTTGCTGCTGCCCACCCGAGAGTTGCGACGGCTTGCGTTCGAGCAGCTTATCGAGGCCGAGGATCTCGACCGCCCGCTTCAATCGACGCTCGCGCTCGCCCGCCTCCACGCCGCGCACCCGCAAGCCGAACATGATGTTCTCGGCGACCGACAGATGAGGAAAAAGCGCATATGATTGGAACACCATCGACACACCGCGCGCGGCGGGCGGCTTCTGCGCGACATCCTCGCCGGCGATGACAATCCGGCCTGACGTCACGGGATCGAGCCCCGCGATCAGCCGCAACGTCGTCGACTTGCCGCAACCGGAAGGCCCGAGCAGTGCTGTGAGCGTCCCCTTCGCGGCGGAGAAGCTGACCCCGGCGACGGCCGCCTCCGTGCCGAACGACTTCGTGACCTCGTGAAGCTCAACCTCGGCCACTACCGTTCCCACTCCCTGCATCTGCCACCAACCGCACTTGCGAGCACGGGCGGCCAGCCTATAGTCCGCAGCCGAACCCTTGCCACACGCGCGTGCCATGTCAACGACACCGGAACTGATCTGAACAAATGCCGGATGCCCCCGTTTCAATCGCCGGCCCCTGTCTGATTGCCGTTGGCGGCTTGTCGGGCACCGGAAAATCGACGTTGGCGCGGTCTCTTGCCGATCGCATACCCGGCGCCGTGCTGCTACGCAGCGATGTTGAGCGCAAACTACAATTCGGGGTTGCCGAAACCACACGCTTGGGACCTGAGGGCTATACGCCAGAGATCACGGCACGCGTCTATCGAACACTCGCCGAAAAAGCCGCAGACGCCTTGTCCAACGGATGCGTTGTCATAGTCGATGCCGTCTTTGCCCGCCCCAGCGAGCGAGACACGGTCGAGAGCGTTGCCCGCTCGCAGGCGGCCCCCTTCGTCGGCTTCTGGCTCGAGGCGCCTCAACACGTCCAGATCGCGCGTGTCGAAGCCCGCCGTGGCGACGCCTCCGACGCGACCGCAGCAATCGTTGTGCGCCAAGCCGCCTACGATCTCGGCGCAATCACCTGGCACCGAATAGATGCTGGCGCCGGGCCCAACGGCACTTTCGCTGCTGTCCTCGCCGTACTGAACCTTTGATCACGCCCGTCCTTGCCAGCCCTCGCCCCCGCCGTCATAACTCGTCCCCACGGGGAAGGGACCGCCACTAGCGCATGTTTTCATCGGCCATTCTGACTGCCGCCGTGCTAAACGGCCTGACGACAGGCGCCATTTACGCCCTGATCGCGCTCGGCCTGACGCTTGTCTATGGCGTGCTCCACATCATCAACTTCGCCCACGGCGCCGCGCTGACGGCCGCCATGTATGCCGTCTTCCTCTTGGTGTCGCTCGCCAAGATGGATCCCTACGTTGCGATCCTGATCGTCACGCCGGTCTTTTTCGCCCTCGGCTACGCCGTGCAGCGCTTCATCATTGGCCCAGCCGCGGGTGACAATGACAACGCTATCCTGCTCGTCACGCTCGGCCTGTCGATCATCATCGAGAATCTGCTGCTCGCGATCTTCAAGGCCGACACCCTTACGATCGACACGCCCTACGCCTTCGATTCGATCGATCTCGGCTTTACGATGCTGGCCAAACCGCGCGTCTATGCCCTGGTCATCGCCCTGGCCGTGACGCTCGCGCTCGGCGCCCTGCTCTCCCTCACCGATACCGGCAAGGCGATCCGCGCCGTCGCCAAGGAAAAGCTCGGCGCCGCCCTCGTCGGCATCGATACCCCGCACATCTACGCCGTGACGTTCGGCATCGGTGCCGCCATCGCCGCCATTGCCGCCTGCCTTCTCATGCCGACCTATTACGTCACGCCCCGCACCGGCAACGCCTTCGTCCTCGTCGCCTTCACCATCGTCGTCCTCGGCGGCATGGGCTCCGTCGCCGGCTGCCTCATCGGTGCCCTGCTGATCGGCGTCGTCGAAAGCCTGTCCGGCCTCTATCTCGGCGAAAGTCTCGGCCAGATCGGCATCTTCATCATCTTCATTCTCGTGTTGCTGGTGAAGCCGACCGGGCTCTTCGGAGCCAAGGCATGAGCGCCCGCGGCGAGGATCTCGTTGCCGTTCTGTTGATCGGCTCATTGGCGCTGGTGCCGCTACTCGGCGTCCCCAACACTGTCATCAACTTCCTCGTGACCACCCTCATCATCACGCTGACAGCGCAAGGCTGGAACCTGCTCGCCGGCTATGCGGGGCAGTACTCGTTCGGCCACGCGGCGTTCTTCGGCATAGCGGGCTACACCACCGCCGTCATGCAGGTCCGGCTCGGCGTCAATGCCTGGCCAGCTTTTATCGTCGCTGTCGCTGGCGCCGCGCTGATCGGCTGGATCATTGGCTTCCTCGCATTTCGGGCTGGCTTACGCGGTTCCTACTTTGCCCTCGTCACGCTCGCGTTCGCGGAAGTCTTCCGCATCCTCGCCAACGCGGCCCCGATCACCGGCGCGGCCGCCGGCATTCAAATCAAGCTCCAGCCAGGCGCTGCAGCCTTCCAGTTTCAATCGCGCACGATCTTCCTCTGGATCACGCTCGCCCTCGTCGCCCTGGTGATGCTCGCAACTCGCGCCCTCGAACGCCGCCGCCTCGGTGTTTATATGGTTGCTGTCCGAGAAAACGAGGCAGCAGCCTCCGCGCTCGGCGTCGATACGCTGCGTGTGAAGCTCGCCGCTATCACCTTGTCTGCCGCCGTCACTGGCCTCGCCGGTGCACTCTATGCGCAGTACTACCTTTTCCTCGACGCCAGCATCGCTTTCGGCGCCCACGTCTCGGTCGAAGCTCTTGTCGCCCCGATTGTCGGCGGCCTCGGCACCGTGCTCGGCCCGATCGTTGGCGCGCTCGCGTTGCACGGCGCCGGCGAATTGATGAAGATGCTCGCGGGCCGCATTCCCGGCGTCGATCTCGTCGTCTTCGGCGTGCTCCTCATCGTCGCCGTCGCATTCGCCCCGCGCGGCATCGTCGGTCTCTGGCGCAGCCGGAAAGGGGCCGGCACATGATGCTCACGGCCTCTAACCTCACCAAGCGCTTCGGCGGCCTCGTCGCCGTCAACGATGTCAGTCTTACCGTTGCACCCGGCTCCATCACCGGCCTTATCGGCCCTAACGGCGCAGGCAAAACGACACTTTTCACTCTGATCTCCGGCTTCGAAACGCCCAGCAATGGCAGCGTCGTGTTCGACGGCGCGGACGTAACGGCCATTCCAACGCACGAACGCGCACGGCTTGGCATCGCGCGCACGTTCCAGATCGTACAGCCCTTCGCAGGCCTCACCGTCGCCGACAACATCGCCGTCGGCGCCTATCTGCGAACGCACGACCGAGGAGAGGCCGAAGCCACCGCACGCCGCATCGCAGCCCGCCTCGGTCTCGAACCGATGCTCTACAAGCCGGCCGCCGCTCTTACCATCGCCGGCCGCAAGCGCCTCGAACTCGCTCGTGCGCTCGCGACGGCACCAAAGCTGCTGTTGCTCGATGAAGTGCTCGCCGGGCTCAACCCGTCCGAGATCCGCGAGATGCTGCCGGTGATCCGTGCCATCCGCGACGACGGCGTGACGATCCTGATGATCGAGCACGTCATGCAGGCGGTCATGAGCCTTTGCGATCCGATCTACGTGCTTGCCGAGGGTCGCCTCATCGCTGCGGGACCTCCCGCCGCCATCGCCAACGACCCAAAAGTCGTCGAGGCCTATCTCGGCCATGGCGCCGCCGCGCGCGTTGGCGGAGCCGCCAAGCGATGAACGAGGCACACGAGAGCCGCTGGCACATTTGGGCTATCCATGCCGTTCTCTGGGTCAACACGGCGATCATGCTCTACCCGATTGTCGTCATGGTCCTCTCGGGCTTCAAGAACAACGCCGAGATCTACGCCGCGCCCTTCGCCTTGCCGCAGTCCTTCACGCTCAAGAACTTCGCCGCCATTTGGAGCGAAACCAACTTCCCGCGCTACCTCGCCAATTCGCTGATCGTCACCACCGCCTCGGTCGCTCTGATCATTACCACCGGCACCGCGGCCGCCTACGCCCTCGCCCGCTACCAGTTCCGCGGCAACGAATGGCTCTATCTGTTCTTCCTCTCGGGTCTCGTCGTGCCGCTCAAGCTCGCGATCATTCCGCTCTTCGTTCAATTGAAGGCACTCGGCCTGATCGACACGCGGCTCGGCCTCGTCCTCGTCTACACCGCCATGGGACTGCCGAGTGCTGTCTTCATCTTGACGGGTTTCCTGCGCACACTCCCCTCCGAACTCGAAGACCAGGCCCGCATCGACGGCGCGAGCGAAGCCCGTATCATGCGTTCAATCATGCTACCGCTTGCGCGACCCGCCATGGTCATTGCCGGCATCCATAACGCCGTGCCGATCTGGAACGACTTCTTTTTTCCCCTCGTCTTCCTCCAGAAAGACGACCTCAAGACCCTCCCCCAGGGCCTCACCGTCTTCATGGGTGAATACAATACCGAATGGGGCATCCTGTTCGCCGGGTTGACGATGGCGGCCTTGCCGATCACCATCGTCTACATCCTGCTCTCGCGCCAGTTCATCGCCGGCCTCACTCACGGCGCGGTCAAATGATGGAAGTCCGCATCGGATCCTGCATCGCGACAAGGTGCGAGCATCGGGCAAGTAAACTTCTGAAGGAAACCTCGTGACGCCATGACGCCCTTCACGACACACACCGGCATTGCCTGCCCATTGGGCCTCGCAAACGTCGACACCGATCAGTTGGTACCTGCCCGCTTCCTCAAGCTGCCGAAGGGCGCTGGCCTCGACAAGGCGCTGCTCGCGGACCTACGGCAACGGGACGGCAAGGACGTTGCTTCTTTCCCGCTCAATCGTGAACCCTGGCGCACGGCGACCATTATGATCGCCCGCCGGAACTTCGGCTCCGGCTCATCGCGCGAGGCCGCTGTCTATGCACTGACGGAGTTCGGCATCCGCACCGTGCTGGCGCCAAGCTACGGCGACATCTTCGCCGCAAATTCGGTCAAGAATGGTCTGCTGGCAGCTGTCGTCGCAGAGGCGGACATTGAGGCGATCCTCGCAGCGCTCGAAGCAAAGCCCGATCTCCCCGTGACGGTGGATCTCGTCGACCTGCGCATCACCTGGGGCAATCAGACTGCAAGCTTCACGATAGATCCTGTCTGGCGAGACCAGTTGCTGAATGGCTGGGACGATGTGCAGGTCACGCAGTCGTTCGCGGATGCGATCACCGCATTCAAAAAGACCGATGCGACAACCCGGCCTTGGATGCGCCCGGTCTGAAACGCGAGTAGTCCACCGCCGTTGCTGTCAATTGCGGCTCTCGAAACGGTGCCACAACCCTGTGGATGACCGTTGATAACTTATCTTTCTGCAAAACCCGTTGTGCATACGGCCGCTTCGCCACAGTCCCCGGCCATCCCCGCTTGCTAATCTAGCATGAGATTTCGGGGACGCGCCCTTTGTTCCGCTTCAGCGCTGATAGCCCCGGCAACCTGATATCGCTGGAGTGGACACCGTGCGAACGCTTCGCTGGGGTGCGTCGACCGTCGCAATTGCTGCCATGCTCGCGATCGCGGGCGAAGCAGCTATGGCAGGCGGCGACATCACCTTCGATTCCCAAGACAAGCGGCCAGCGGCGGCACCGGTGCGCAAGGCAGAGGCGTCGAGCCTGTTTTCCAGCTCGTGGCTGGGCGATCTCGTGGAACGCTTGATCGCTGGCGAGCCGACACCAACCTCACGGGCGGAGCGCATCACCAAGCCCCGCGCGGCGGCGAAGCAGACGCAGTCTGCCAACGCAGCACCGACGGCACCTGCCGCATCGCCTAAGACGGCCACGACTGTGGCGCCGCCCGCACTCCCGCAGCCGCTCCCAAAAGCAGCGGCAACGCCCGTGATACCTCCCGCTCCCGAGCAACCCAAGGCCGCGCCACAGCCAGAACCGCAGAAGGCGGCGGCCCCCCCGTCCATCCTGACCAAGCCTGCCGAAGCCGCGCCAATCACGACCGGTACCCTTCCCGTTCCATCACGCCCAGCACCTGCCGACACGTCGCGCATCGACCCGGCCGACCCATCTGCACACGTGATCACCGAAGCCGAGCGCATGCAGGCGAGGCTCGATCTTGTGAAGCTCGAATTGGCGAGCCGCACCTATGACGAAACACGTCTCGCTGGCCAAAGCGCATTTGACTTCCGTACCGACTGGCGCGTCCTCGAACGCGCACATGATGCCCTGAGCGCCGCCGAACTTGCCGTCGCTGAGTCGTCCGGCTTCGAGGCAAACGCCTACATCAACGAGGTCGACAAGGTCATCGTTGTCGCCATCGCCGGGACTCAGGATCTCAAACATGGCTTCCTGGAAGAAAGCCTTTGGCGGGCCCTCATACAGTCCCAAGCACCGCAGCAATTTTTCCTGGCAAAGTCCTACACGCGCTCGATCATCCAGCGCTACCAGATGCAAGGCTTTACGACGGAATGCGTTGGCCACTCGCTGGGTGGCGGCGCCTGCGCCTACTCTGCCTCCGAACTCGGCATTCGTGCCATCGTGATCAATCCGATTTCGGCCGGTCCCCTGGCCCAAACCGCGCGCCACCTCGTCACCAACTACATCGTTGACGGAGACATCGCCTCGATCGTCTACCCGAAGCGCGGCAACGAGATATCCGGCGACGTGCAGACCATCGCGACCGGCAGCGAGGAGGCGCGCCAGCGCGTCGTCCAGCGCTTCGGCCTTCTCGCAGGACCAATCCTGGTCGTGCGGAGCCTTCGCGATAGCGTGCGCGTGCATCAAATTGACAAAGCGCTCGACCTGCTCGCAGTCCACGCTGAAACCCAGCGCGTCAGGTGATCCTTCGAGACTCACCGGCCGTTAAACGGTGCCGGCCCGACATTGGCGCGACATTGGAGAGCGACCGTGAGATCTTTGACCGCCTTGTCGATGGCCGCAGCAGCCACCTTAGCAGCACTGGTCGTGGCCCAACCGGCCGAGGCCCGCTCCTGCTCGGAGTTGCGTGCGCTCTGCTGGACGATGCGTTCCGATAAGAATGACTGCTCAAAGCCCTATCGGCGTTGCCTGCAGTCAGGTGTGTTTGTTACGCCCCTCGGGCGGGTCTTCAAAGCAACCAGCCGATAGACCTCACGCGCGTCAGCCACGATCGGCAGATCGCCACCCTGCGGCCTGAGCCTCGCCTTCAGAGCAGAACCAACGCTCGCCACGTTGCGCGCGCACGGTCGCCTTCGGATATTCACTCGACCAGGGCAGCACATAAAGCTTGCCGGCCGATGTTACGGTCCCTTTGATCGGGCATCCGTCGGGCGCCGTCAGCTTGGCGCTATCCCACAATTTGGCACGATACTCGGCGGGGCGCTCGATATCGTTCGCCCATATGCCGACCTTCAGACGCTTCGCCTCGTTCTCCTGCACGGCATAGCCGCCGAAATAACTCGACGTCGAAAACACGTGGCCACCCTCGACCAGAATAGCGCCGACGTCGCGGCCATCCTCCAGCGTGCATGTGCCGTTTAAACGACCGTGCGCATCGGGTGTCGTGCCCGTCTGGCACTTCACCGTCTTGCCGCGCGCCACACGTTCGAGCGCGACCTGTGCCATCTCTCCGCATTTCCAGCGCTTCTTGCCACTGCCCTGACAAGTTTGGCTGCGATCGGGCGACTCGACTCCTTCGAGCCGGATCATCGCGTTGCCGATCCGCAATGTCTCGCCGTTGACGATGGTGGCGACACGCCCCGAAAGCTCCTGCGAACGTCCGGGCATGAAGCGGATGCCGCCAAGAGACCCGAGGGGCGCCGTCACACCTGTCAGCCGTTGTCCCATGACATGCGCGGCTGCAACAGCGCCTCCGACCACGACGACGAGCGCCGTCAAACCGTAAGCGAAGCGAGGATCGACTGCAGCTTGGAGGCGTGGCAGTTTGGCCCCTAACCGCTCGTAGAGCGAAGGCAGCGCAAAAAGCAGCACGGCGCTGCCGATGATCAACGGCAGAAACGCTTCGAGGTCGAGACCGGAAACAGATGTGCGATAGGCGCCCGCGCCAATGGCAGAGAGACCGAGAACACTAAGCAGCGGCCCAAGCTCGCCACGTGGCGCCCGCCCGATGAGCATACGGCCGGCGCCCCGCAATGCACCCGCCATCGCACCGATGCTTCCCCCGATGACGGTCGCGAACCCGCTTCCGACCGTCCGGACCATCGAAGCCGAGCCATCGGCGATCGCAGCGCCAGCGGCCTTTGCCTGACCGACGGCGGCCTGCTGCGCCTTTGCCAGACGGTCGCGGCGGTCGTTACGGCGCGCGAGTATCGTGGTCCGCACATAGGCGTGCCAATCAAACCCTTCGCTCTTTCGGCGCCACCAAGCCATGCCCCCTCCGTCGCGGCAGTCTTGCCACGCCCCCGCTATGCGGCGCAATCGTGGCGGCGCGGCGGCAGAAGATGAGCCTGAGAGAGGTGTGCAAAACGCCGTTCGGCGCCCCAGCCTTGGACCGGGGCGCCGAACCTTTGTGATGAAGCGACGTTCTCGTTTAGGATCTGCTGACGCTGACGCGCGCAAGACCTTGGCCGGTGATGCCGAGCGACTGAGCAGCGGCGCGCGACAGGTCGATGATACGGCCTGCGACGTAGGGGCCGCGGTCGTTGATCGTCACGGTGACCGAGTTACCGTTGTCGAGGCGTGTAACCCGGACTTGGGTACCGAACGGCAACGTCTTGTGAGCCGCGGTCATGGCGTTCGGATTGAACCAGCCGCCAGAAGCGACACGCTGCGGCTGCCAGTAGTACGAAGCGATGCCGGTCTCGCCGGAGATGCTGCCGGAGTAGGTCCGCTGCGCAGCTGCTTGGCGGCGCTGCGGACGCGAGCCGTCGTCTTCCGACTGGGCTTCACGAACGGCGCGCGACGACCGCCGGCTAGAGCGGTCGACATCAGCACGGGCACTGCGCGTCGCACGCGTGGACTCACCCGAGGACCGCTTGCCCTCGGAAATGATCTTGTCCCACCAATCAGCCGACGCCGTTCCAGTGGTGGTGACGATGCCGAGAAACCCCAGCATCAGAGAAGCGAAAATCGCCTTCATGTTCCAACTCCCAAGTTGCATTAGCGCCGCACGAGCCGCCCCAGCGGCTTGAGTGTACGGAGCACATGCAGGCCGTCCCCGGTGGGCGATGTGGACCCGCGCGGCTGGACCTGCGTCGATAACGTGGCCATGGATTGCAGCTGACCAGATTGCTTGGTCGCCGTGGCTGCGTCCGCGATCAAAGACCGCATGAACCCGCAGCCGTCTTCGGCCCCGTCAGGCGAGCCGCAGTTGTCTGCCAGCGGCAGATCGGTCGGGCTTCGACCCCGCCGTCTCTCTTGCCGCCCCTTGCAACGTCAATGGCTGCAGCCGCAACGTGGTTAACGTTGAAAAATCGTTGAACAGCGGACAGAAATAATTCGTCTATGAATTCAAAGCTTGGCGCCGAACCGACGGCCGTTCACGTATCCGTGAACGGGATCCAGTTGTAAAGCGCAAGGCCCCCGTCGACGGCGACAGTTGCTCCGGTCACGTAGGGTGTGAACCGATTGGACAACAAGGCGAGGGCCGTGGCCGCCATGTCCTGCGGCGTGCCGGCCCGCCGCATCGGGATTTTCGCGCGAAACTCGTCCGTTATGCTTTTGGCCCCTCCGCCCGGTACGGCTCCGGGAGCCAAAGCGTTGACCCTGACGCCCATCGGACCGAACGCCCGTGCCAGTTCTTTGACCACCATCGTCATGCCGGCCTTCGACGCCGAGTAATGCGGCAGGTTGCGCGGCGTCTCGGCATGAAGGGACGTCAGATACAGTAGCCGGCCCTCGATCTGCTGGCCAACCATCCGCTTCGCCAAAGACTGCCCGAGGAAAAAGCCACTCCGCAGGTTCGTATTGATCATCGCATCCCACACCTCTTCGCCGACGACAGCCGCGTGATCGACCTCGTTGCGCGGCGGCGAAGCAGAGTGCACGAACATCTGCGGGACACGATCGCCCAGCGCTGCGACCACTTCCGTCCAGCCATCGGCAACCGACAGGTCGGCCGCGATCGCTCGCGCCTGCCCCCCCGCCAAGGCAATGGCCTGTTGCGTCTCCGCGTTTCGATCAGCCGCAACGTCGACCAACAGGACCTCCGCGCCTTCACGCGCGAGCGCGATGGCGATGCCCCGGCCGATGCTGGATGCCGAGCCTGTCACAACTGCCAATTCGCCTCGAAAAAGTCCAAGGGGCGGCAAGTCGCTGACGGTCATGGCGGAAGTCCTCAGAAAACTGAAAGGACCTCAATGGAATTACTTCTTCCGGAACTTGTCCAGGCTGACGACCTTCGCACTTTCCTCAGGCCGCGCATCCTCCTGCGGTGCGCTGGCAACTTCTCCACCCGCAGCTGGTGCTCGCTTGGCTACAAGCTCGGAACTATCAGCATCCGCGGGGCCGCTGCCCGGTAATTCCTCGCGGCTGTCACGAAGCTTCTCGCCCCGTACTTTCCGCACCGCTTGCGGGCGCTTTTTCTCCGACCGGGGTGACCGGACCCGACTACCGAGCGAGGGTGCCTCTCCCGCAGCGCCAGGATCAGCACCGTCAGCCGATTCCTCGGGCGAATTCGGGTCTTCGAACTGGTGGCCAAACCGTACGCTCGGATCAACAAACACGCGAACAGAAGCGAATGGCACCACAAGGCGCTCGGGGATGGAATCGAAGGTCAGCTTAACTTCGAAGCGGTCATCATGCACCAGCAAGTCCCAAAAGCGGTGCTGCAGCACGACAGTCATTTCGTCAGGATAACGCTCTTTGAGGCGCTTCGACAGCACCACTCCAGGAGCCCGCGTATTGAACGAGATGTAGAAATGGTGCTCGCCCGGCAACCCGGTTTTCACGACGCGTTGTAGAATCGTTTTGAGGACGCCGCGCATGGCATCCTGAACTAAGGCCTCGTAGTCGATCTGTGCGTCATCCGACATGCACATGACCTTGTCGCTCGCGCTCGTGAGCCCCCCAGGCGCCCGCCGCCAAAGAAGGAGGGAGCTTCTGTTGCCAGGTGCTCCCCGAACCCCGCCTGCCGTGGCTAGACGTCAGGACTTTAGTTTAGGCATTTGGCACTGCATTACGCAGCGACAGCAGCCTCAGCATAGTTGTCATTGGCAACTATTCTGGTGACCCGATAACGGCGGTATCATGCCGGGCAAAAGAGCACCCTTTACACCCTCGTCGATCCTATTTCGCCCCCATTGGTGGAGGCGCCGGGTACCGCCCCCGGGTCCGAATGGCTTATTACGATGTCAGTTTATCGCCATAGCTGGACGAATCCAGCAGGCCGAATATAGGCAGTTGCATCGGCGAAAGGAAGATGGCGTTCGCAATTAGTTCGGGCTTAGGGTTGAAGCTGTCTTTGAACTCCGGACCAATGCGGCGGATGACCAACCAGAACGAGCAGGACCCAACAAGCGCACCGGAAGCGGCTGCCTCGTATGCAGCCCATTCGCCCTGGTCGGCCTCGGCTGCCTTGCTTCTGACGATCGCAATTATTCTTGCAAGTATCGCGGGCGCCGTTGCAGCGATAACCGGCGTCGATCGTCTCGATCTCGCGACACATGACCGCGCGATGGTGCTGATGGCGGTCAATCAGGTCATCATGATCACCCTGACCGTGCTGGCCGCGCGAGCCCGCGGCGCCGACATCAAGGCCGTTCTGGCGCTGACGCCGCCGCGACGCGGCTTGCTCGATGTCGCGCTTGGCCTTTTGCTCATTCTTGCCGTCTTGGCAGCCGTGAACCTCGTGGCGGTGCTACTGCTTGGCCACGATCCATTGGCTGACTTGCGCCAATTTGCCAGCATCTTCAAAGGCCCACATTGGCTCATGGCCCTCCTGGTGGTCGGGGTCGGCGCACCCCTTTCGGAGGAACTGCTGTTTCGCGGTTTCCTGCAGACGAGCCTGACACGTTCCCCCCTTGGCTTTGCCGGCGGCGCATTGGTCGCTACCGTGATTTGGACAGCACTCCACGCCGGATATTCGGTCGTAGGCATGACCGAAGTCGCACTGATCGGCGCTCTGCTTTCCTTTCTCCTCTGGCGAACCGGCAGCCTATGGGTCTGCATCTTGTGTCACGGGCTCTATAACTCCGGCCTTGCCCTCTACAGCCGCTTTCTCATGACCTGAGCCCTTGCTTCCGTGTGTCGGCCGTGACTGACGTGACGTACCGGCCGCCGCCAGCGATTCGGCCGGCAGACGGGAAGACGCCATGCTGCCAAGAGATCAATTCGACCGCCAGTTCGATAACGTCGTCGCCGCCTTGACGGCTTGGGCCGAAACACTGGCCGATGTCGCAGAATCAACGATTGAAACCGCGCCAGCCTTTTGGCGACTGCGTCTCGAACCGCTGGCGCGTGGACCGTGCCCCGTCGAAGTCATTTTGCACAGAAGCCAGACATTCGACATCATGGTTGCAGGTGAAGCCTACGAAGCCGAGCCGCTGAGCGATCTGGACGGTATCAAACCGCTTCTCGCGGCAATCGTCGCGGGCGACGTAGCGACAAAAGAAATTCGTTCCGCCGCCACCAACCGTTTACTGGAAACGGCGACGCTGGTCGGACCACTGACAAACCCTCTGTTCGAACGTCCCATCAAGTCGGGCGCAGATAGTGAGACCGCCATCACGGCCGTGAAACACTATCCGCCCTACCGGCGCCGTTGATACCGCCAAGGCGGCGTTGCCCTTAAGGCGCAAGCCCTTGTGCGGGCGCTGGCCCTTCGCTCTCGTCGCGTTCGCGGCCGGCCGTCGCATCGCGAGCCCCATCGCGGCCATATATGTCGGGACGGAATACGACGCGGCCGTCAGAGGGCTCGGCCCAGGCGGTGATGTACACGAAATAGACAGGTATCTGCCGCGTCAACGTGACGTCGAGTGCATTGCCAGCCTCGACGACGGCCGCGGCACGTCCGGGCTGGTCCCAACCCACTTCATAGCGGGTAATCCATTCAACGAGCTTCGGCACGTCCTGGACGCGCACGCAGCCTGCCGAAATTGCACGCCCACGCTGCTGAAACAAATGCTTCATCGGCGTGTCGTGCATAT
>JAPXTA010000036.1:0-35840 GCA_033812735.1 Hyphomicrobiaceae bacterium
GGTCCCATGAGCGGCCGCGCCGATATCAGATTTGTGAAGTAAAGCGCGGGGATCGCGCGCTGCTTGGCATATTGCACGACAGGCGTCGTACCAATCGCCAGATCAGGCTCGAACTCCTTGACCGCTGCAATGTCCTGTTCCAGGGATGCTCTATAGTTTACGGCAACACCTTTGGCACTCAACCACTCACGATCCGGATCTGACCAGACCGTACGGGGACAAGCCGTCCCGACGTACCTTACGTCTGCGCCACTCTCAACGAGCAACCGCGCAACAAGCAGCTCAGAGCCCTCGTAGCCCGAGACCGTGATGCGGCCCTTGATTTCCGAAGTTTGTAGAACGGCGCGGATGACGGGCACTACGCCCGAGATCGCGCGATCGACTATCGCATGGCCGATGCCATAGGCTTCACCAATACTCTTCAACCAATACGCTGTACCCTCGACGCCAACGGGCGCCGAACCAATCACCTTCCTGCCGGCCGCCTCGAATTCACGTATGCTGGCGGTGTAGAAGGGGTGGATAGCGGCTGCGACCTGACAGTCGACCGCAGCATACAGCTCGCGCCATTCGCGAGTAGGAACGGTTGGACCGCATGCGAGCCCCATTGGCTCGAGTAGCCTCCCGATCACGACAGGATCGGCAGGAAACATCTCACCAAGTAGAGCAATAGTAGGCTTTTCACCACGACCAGCCCGAGGCGCTTGCACCGGCCCTTGCGTGATCTCCCCACGGGCAAACGCCAGCATCGCGCCAGCAAGTACATCCTTCGCCTCCGCATGCGTCGGTATCCCGAACCCGGGAACGTCGATCGTGATGATGCGAACACCATTGATCTGCCGTGGCAGAAGCTGCAACGGCACACCTGAGGCAGTCGGAACGCACAAGTTGGTGACGACGATCGCATCGTAGGACGCTGGATCTGCAAGATTGTAGACAGCGTCGCGGATATCCTCGAACAACTTGCCTGTGACCAGCGTTTCACTATCGAAAGGAACGTAACCAACAGTCCGGCGCGCACCATAAAAGTGCGACGTGAAAGTCAAGCCGTAAACGCAGCAGGCAGAGCCAGACAGCAACGTCGCCGTCCGCCGCATCCTTAAGCCCACGCGCAGCGACCCGAAGGCGGGACACATGCTTTGTGGCTTATCATGGGGACCAGCCGGGTAATCAGCCGCGTAGCGATCGAGAACTTCCGACTTCCCCGCCCGCTTCGCTGCCGCCTGCATCTCAGCCTTGCCGCCATGACACCCCTGAGGACCAATCTGCGGCCCGACAACATCGGCCACATCAGGCCCTGACGGGCCCTCTGTTCGGCGATGATCGACCTCGAATTGCATAGTAAGGATCCCCGTCCGCTTCGCGGTCACACCTTGTCGTAGACAACTTCGAGCGACTTGCGCCGCGCTGCAGCAGGCGCGCCCATGTCATCAGCCAGAGCCGGCTCCAACCGAACGTCTCTTCCAACCTGTTCACTCTTGAAGAGAGAGAGCAGCCCATCGCCGGACATCGGCCTTGGATGGAGCGGAGGCGCCTCAGCGACGTTGGTCGCCAAAGCCTCAAAGACATGAGACCATTGCCCGCCAGGCCGACCGATGATTTCGTAACTCGCGCTCTTTCGACGAATATCGTCGTGCGCGGGGATCGCAGCCAGGACCGGAACGCCGGCTTCATGGGCAAACGCATGCGCCTCGCCAGTACCATCGTCCTTGTTTATGACGAGACCCGCTACACCGACGTTTCCACCAAGCTTGCGGAAATACTCGACCGCCGAACAGACATTGTTCGCAACATAGAGTGATTGCAGATCATTCGATCCGACGATGATCACCTTCTGGCACATGTCTCGTGCGATCGGCAGTCCGAAACCGCCGCAAACGACATCGCCAAGAAAATCAAGCAGAACGTAGTCGAAATCCCACTCGTGAAAGCCTAGCTTCTCCAAGAGCTCAAAGCCGTGAATGATCCCTCGCCCACCGCATCCACGGCCAACTTCAGGACCACCCAACTCCATGGCAAAGACGCCATCGCGTTTAAAGCAAACATCGCCGATCGAAACTTGCTCGCCAGCAAGCTTCTTCTTCGCTGATGTCTCGAGTATCGTAGGACACGCCCGCCCACCGAACAGCAATGAAGTCGTATCGCTCTTCGGATCGCACCCGATCAGCAGTACTTTCTTTCCTTGCTGCGCCATCATGTATGACAAGTTGGCGAGCGTGAAACTCTTACCGATTCCACCCTTGCCGTAGATCGCAATGATCTGCGTCTTCTTTGTCGGACAAGAAGTAAGAACCGGATCAGGCTCCCTAGCCGCTTCCTGACGCAAGCGATCGGCCTGCACCTGAAGGTTCATCACGTTGACTGCAGCACTACACGAACCCGTCATGAAAAGGATCTCCAATCAAGGCACATCTTTAGACAGTCTAAATCTTCAAAAGCTTGCGCATATGCGTCGGCAGCTGCACTCGCGAAAGCGCGATGTGTTATTATGCCGTCGAGCGACAGACGGCCTTCCGCAACCATGGCCGCCACCGAGGTCAAATCTGCCGGTTGCCATTGGGCCGCCACGCGTACGCGCACTTCACGCATGAAGGCAGGAGCGAACGCGAAGCTCACGGGCTTATTGTAGAAACCGGCTAAGACCACCTCACCACCAGGCGCAAGCCGCTGAACGAGGCTATCGAGGATCTCGCTCGATCCACTGACGTCGCAAACTGACTTGTAATCTCGCCGGTCATCTTCAGCTGGGTCGACCACCTCATAACCAACGGCGCCAGCCTTGCGACGCGAGTCTTGTTCCCAAACAACTGGTGGCGGCGCCCCCGAGAGAATAACCAATCGCGCAAGCAGCCGACCCAAGGCGCCATGACCGACAATCAGTTCCGGCTGAGGCAATCCGACGGGCGCAATATGATGAGCAGTCGCCGCCAAAGCCAACAGCGTGGCCTGCTCTCCGTCGCCGCCGCTAAGCAGAACGCACCGGCTCTCATCGACAATCAGGCGGCTTGCAGCTCCACCGAACAAGCTGCGAACATCGCTGAACGATTTCGACCCCGGAACAAAGACCCGCGAACCGATCGGCAAACTTGCATCTGGGCCACGACCCGAAACCTGGCCGACAGTTTCGTACCCCGGCACCAGCGGATACCCCATCCCAGGAAAGGCGGGCATTTGGCCTGACCAAAGCAATCTTTCAGTGCCAGAGCTGATCCCGCTCCATTCAACATCAACAACAACGTCCCGCGCCTCGACACTCTTGAGCGATACCGGGCCAACCCTCAGCGAGCCAGGTCGTTCAAGAATGATTGCCGCCGATCTCATACTTGCACCCGAAGCGGCGCGCCAAGTGGACAGCGCCTTCAAGGCACAAGACTAGACCTCTCAATAAAAGTGTCAACTCTTTTGTACATGTCACTTGTATCTTTTATATTGCTTCTGCAATAACAACACTTACCAGCATCGGACGGGAGGACTGAGGAGCCCTAATGTTGCCAAACCCCGACAACCTCAGCAGCGTTGACAGCTCCTCAACGGTTCGAGGCCGGCCACTGCCCATTGCAAGCAGGTAGAAGGCGAAATAGACGTCTGTAACTCGCGCGGCGCAGCGACCAACCGACATCGGCTCAGCCAGCAACAGGTTCCCCCCAACTTCCATAGCTCGGCGAACGCGCCTTAGAATATCAAGGACCCGGTCATCATCGTGATCATGAATGACACGGACTAGTGAAACGAAATCGTTCCCAATGGGCAAGTCGTCACACCGAAAGTCACCTCCGACAAGGTCGATCCGACCTGCCATGCCCAACTCGCGAAGCCGCTCTGATGCATGCTGCACAACGGCTGGAAGATCGAAGAGACTAAGTCCAAGTCCTGGGTGACGGCGCGCTACGGCGCGCAAGAATGTGCCATCACCACCACCAACATCCAGCATTCTGCGATGCTGCCCAAGCGGATAAGCGTCTAGGATATCATCGGAGATCAGCACCTGAGACATTGACATAAGATTCGAATATTGGATCGCATCCTCGCCACAGACTGGATCATTTGCGCTATCGGCATATGGCCAAAATCGCTCAAGTGCCGTGCTCCCAACCCGCCCCGCCAACAGAGCTACAGGATCCGCCAGATCGCGATATACGACGCCGTGATGCTTCACCATTGCCGAGATGCCGGGATTAGCGACAATCGCAGCACCACTCATTCCAAGGCCAATGCGGCCGCGCGACCGCCGCTCCAGCAGACCGAGCGCAATAGCAGCGTTCACAAGCATCTGCCCTCTAGCCGGAGGCAGCCCGAGGGCTTCAACAAGATCTTTGTCAACAATGGCACCATATCGGGCGCGCTCGAGCACTCCGAGCGATACGCAAGCAAAGAGAACTTGGGAGTAGATAAAGCCGGCACACAGATCGAAAGAAGCCTGCGCCTGCCGGCGCGCAACGCTCTTCGTCAGTGGAAACCGCGCAGCCCAGCGCTGAAAGCCAGGATCCATAAGTAAGCGGTCGCGAAGAGTCAGGAGCCTGTCTCGTATCGCATCCAGGACGTGGGGGCGCGAACTCGGTTCACCATGGTCCATTCTAAGGATCCTCCCGCACGACCGAACCAAGGAAAATCCTGCCATCAGACACATCAGACGCCAGAATTGACGACATTACAATTGACTATATAATTTGACAGCACGCTCAAGAACTTGTTTTTTATGGAGGTCGTCAGTCGCAATGGCGGCGAACAAGATCATTGTCGTCGGAGCGGGCATCGGCGGCATAACCGCCGCTATGCGGCTGGCTTCAGCGGGATTCGCAGTAACCGTTCTTGAGAAGGAAAGCGCGATCGGCGGCAAGATGAGATCCGCCGAATTGGCAGGCCGTCAAATCGACTGCGGCCCAACAGTCGTCACGATGCGGGAAGTCTTTGAAGAGCTTTTCGACGATTGCGGCCTAGCGCTCGGCAATTTTGTGCGGCTATCTCGCTCACAAATCCTGGCCCGGCACGCCTGGAACGCAGATGGCTATCTCGACTTCTACGCAGACCGAGGTCGAACTGAAGACGCCATCGGACAATTTTGCGGCCGTGCGTCAGCCATCGGCTTTCGCCACTTCAGTGACCACGCCCAGCGGGTCTTTGAAACCATGTGGCCGCTTTTCATGCGCGCTAAGAAGCCGTCGCCGTTCGGAATGGTCCGTCAAGCTGGGCTAAGCGGAATTCGCAGCCTGATCGCGTCGGCACCTTTCACGACGTACTGGGATTGCCTAAGTCAATATTTCACCGATCCGCGCATGAGGCAGCTGTTCGGTCGGTACGCCACCTACTGTGGCTCCTCCCCATTCGAAGCACCCGCAACGCTCGCCGTTATTGCACATGTAGAGCAGAGAGGTGTCTGGGTCGTTGACGGCGGCATTCGCGCTTTTGCAACCGGACTTCGACTTGCCGCTGAAAGTATCGGCGTCACTTTCAAGACCGATACCAATGTTACGGAAATTCTTCTTGTAGGCGGCCGCGCTAGAGGTGTCCGGCTCAGTACCGGAGAACCGCGAAGGGCAAATTCCTTGGTGATGAATTGTGATGTCGCGGCAATCTTGAGCGGCAACTTCGGTCCAGGCGCTAGGCAGGCCGCACCAGCCGAAGCAACGCAACCAAGATCGCTATCAGCAGCAACCTGGGCACTGGTCGCGAAAACAGATGGCGGCATGCCGCTTTCTCATCATTCCGTCTACTTCTCCGGATCTGCCGAGGCGGAGTTCGCGGACCTCTTTCAGCACAAGCGGCCACCGAAGGACCCAACAGTCTACGTCTGCGCACAGGATCGCGGACTTAACACCCCACCTCACAAGGCTGGGGAACGGCTCTTCGTCATCGTGAATGCCCCAGCAGACGACGGTCGCTCGCTTGCATCAGCAGAACGGATCGAACAATGCGAAGGCACAATGTTACAGACTTTGGCGCGCTGCGGCCTTCGGTTGGAAATCGAGGAGAGGCAGCACATTGGCCCGGGAATCTTTGCCACCCGCTATCCTGCGACCTCGGGCGCACTTTACGGAATGGCCACACATGGATGGAACGCATCCTTCCGGCGCGCGACAGTGCGCAGCAAGATTCCGGGGCTTTATCTGGCGGGAGGGAGCGTCCACCCTGGGGCGGGGCTTCCGATGGCAGCACTATCAGGCATGGCTGCAGCGCAGGCCATTCTGACGGACGCGGGTTCGATGTAGCCGTTCCCCACGGGGGATACGCTTGGTGGTATATTGATGCAACAAGCGACGACGGACAGTTCGGATTGTCACTTATCGCGTTCGTGGGCAGCGTCTTCTCGCCGTACTACGCGTTTCAGCGGCTTCTCTCACCACGAGGATGCGATCCCGAAAATCATGTCGCAGTAAATGTCGCTCTTTACGGTGCAGATGGCTATCGCTGGGCCATGACCGAGCGCGCCGCGACAGACCTCAGGCGGGACGCAAATACACTGGCCATCGGGCCAAGCAAGTTGAGCTGGAACGCAAACGGCACACTCAGTGTCTACTTCAATGAGATAGGCGTCCCCATTCCTCGGCGAATCCAAGGCCATCTCTTAGTGGAACCCGAAATAGAAAACTTGACCAACTTCGAACTCGATGAGCTCGGCCACCATCGGTGGCAGCCCATCGCCCCCCGCGCTCGCATATCTGTCAGCCTCGGAAACCACTCGCGGCAATGGCGCGGCAGCGCCTATGTCGACCACAACCGCGGATCGGAACCACTGGGCAATGCCTTTCAATCCTGGAGCTGGTCGCGGACGATCGAGCCCAATCAAACCCGCATCTTTTATGATTTGAATCCGGTCGATCAACCATCCCGTCACCTACATCTTCACTTCGCATCGGACGGAACCCGCGCATTTGCGGAGCCAGGACCGTTGACGCTGTATGGTCGATCAGCATGGCGGCTACCTCTTGCGGCGCGATCAGATGCGCAAACATTTGCCAAGCGGGTTGAGACTTGGGAAGACGGCCCCTTCTACTCGCGAAATCTCATTGAACATCGCTTGTCTGGAAGACTTGTGCGCTCTGTTCACGAAGTTGTTTCGCTACGGCGCTTCGCGAATCCAATCGTTCAGGGAATGCTCCCTTTCCGAATGCCCAGGTGGCCGATCGGCACTCGAAATCAACCTGGATGACGGCACCACGTCGCAAGTCGGCGTCTCTCTGACGTCAACACTGCCAGAACAATTGGCACCTCAAATCATGCGTAAGACGATAAAATTTCTACACAGTGTTGCATCATGCGGGTTGGTTGGAGCCCTATTCGGTTACGCGATCATCTTGATCGTGGCGCCGCAAGCAACGCCGCAAGCCTATGCTGACATGCGACAAACACTGATCATTCTCTGCAACTACCTTTTGCTGCCCTCATTGGCAGTCTCACTCGTCTCTGGCCTTGTAGCCATGGTCGTCCACCGGCCATTTCTCGATACTCGTTGGGCCTGGCTCAAAGCAATTTTAGGATTGAGCATGTTCGAAGCGACACTCGCCATCGTGCAAGCAAAAGCGGCAGCGGCAGCAATCGAGTCCAGACGGGTAGCGCTGAGTACGTCAGAGCCGGGGGCGCTAGCGGAGATCCTGGCGAACGAATGGCTTTCCCTCAGCGTACTCCTGGCGCTCTCCCTAGCGCAAATCGGACTGGGCGTCTGGCGACCGCGCTTCGCTTAGCACACGTGCACGCGCCACTGCCGAACCTCACATCAGAATACTGCGTGCCCACCGCGTTCAGCAGATGCCTCTCCGGATAATAAACGCGCGTAGTAGTCGAACAACCTCTTAGTCCCAGTAGATGGAGTTGCAGCAGAATCGTAACGCCCAGTCACCGGATCAACGACGAGCATAGACTCCGTAGCATAGTACCGCCCGATACGCGCGAGCTCGGCCTTAGCCGCAATTGCAGGATACACGCGGCCAACCGCTCCTAGTCCCCAGGAAACCGCATCAAGCAGACTCAGAGGGACATGCTTGAACCTCGGCCTGCGGCCAAGCAGGCGAAACAATTCCTCTCCCTGATCACGCGGTGTTATCGCATCGCCGGGCCCACCAATCGGCAATATCCGGTTCTGAAGCGCGGGATCCTCCAGGCAGTTGACTAGGTACTCACCGAGATCGATCTCACTTATAGGCTTACAGGCTGTGATCTTCCCGTCGCCGAACATTACGAATGGCTTGCCGCACTTGACGCGATCGACCTGACCTGCCAGCGACTTGAAGTACGCCGTTGGCCTGACGATGGAGTAAGTCAAGCCGGAAGCAGCAAGCGTGCCCTCGAAAGCAAGCTTCGCATATTGAAATGCCAAACGCGGCTTCTGCACACAGATCGCAGAAAGAAGGACGAAGTGCCCGATACCCGCATCGCGCGCCACAGCGAGAGCCCGAACGTGGGCCTCATAGTCTATAGCCCACGCATCATGCGGCACGCCGGTACGCGAAGCTAAGCAGGAAATGATTGCATCAAACCGCTCGCCGCGAACTCCATCGCGCACGAGCGACCCAGGATCGGTTACGTCAGCAAACCTAACGGTCGCGCCTTTGCCCAAGCCAGCAATGTCGCTCAGGTCGGGACTGCGACCGGTTCCGCCAAATGGTCGCACGACACAAACGACCTCATAACCTCGGGACGCCAGCGCTCGCGCCGTTGCACGCCCAATCGTGCCGGTTGCGCCGAGCAAGATTGTGCGCCTCGGAGCAGAGTTGCGGAGCGAAGTGGAATCAACTTCATAAACCATGGTCCGCCTGGAAATAGCCACGCCGAAAGCGTGGAGACTGCTCAATCCTCTAACCAGAGAATGCTCTCTAAGTTGCCCCCGGTTCAGTGGACCCTGGATTATGGTAGTCTCATCCGATCCTTGTAGACAACCGGCCTCAGGTATCCGAGCGACCAATGCCGTCTGTGGGGATTGCAGAACCTCTCGATGCAATCGAACACGTCGGCTTTGCCGGCATTCCACGCCCGTTAAACTTTGCCGGCCGTTCGCTCGGTCCTGAGCAAGGAGAATAAGCCCTCCACCGCTGCGATTGATCCGATGACGGCCGTATGGGCGTTGTCACTGGCGCTGCGGTCATCCTTGCCACTGACCGACATTGTGCCATTCGATGCCCTGGCGTGCACAGGCACTATCACTGTGAATCTACCACAACATCTTCGGATGGACTGCGAAGAACGATGTAAATCGCTGGAATCACGAGGACCGTCAGCAACGTCGATGACATCAACCCGAACAAGAGCGAAATTGCGAGGCCTTGGAAGATCGGATCGAAGAGGATTACGGCCGCTCCGATCATGGCCGCAATCGCCGTAAGCAAGATGGGTTTAAACCGAATCGCCCCAGCCGTCAGGAGGATCTCGCGTAGCGGCTCACCACTGGTCCTCCGCTGGCGTATAAAATCGACAAGGAGAATGGAGTTCCGCACGATGATGCCGGCGAGTGCGATGAAACCAATCATCGACGTGGCCGAGAAGGGCGCCTTGAAAAGCCAGTGTCCGATCATGATGCCGATGAGCGTAAGCGGAACGGGCGTCAGGATTACAAGCGGAAGCTTGAAGGATCCGAACTGCGCGACCACGAGAATATAGATGCCAAGAAGAGCAACCATGAAGGCCGCTCCCATATCGCGAAACGTCACCCAAGTGACCTCCCACTCACCATCCCATAGCAGAACGCTTTTGCGCTCGTCCTGAGGCTGACCGTGCAGCAAAATCTCTGGCTTACTGAGATTGCCCCAGTCCTTCTTGTTGATGGCGTCTTGGACTGCGAGCATTCCATAAAGCGGCGCCTCAAAAGCGCCTGCGAGCTCGGCCATGACCATCTCCGCCGCACGTCCATTGTGGCGAAAGATCGGAAACGACGACTTCTCCTCGGTTATCCGAACCACGTCGCCAAGTTCGACGATCGAGCGCTCCCCGGGTAACGCGTTCGCCGGAACAGGGGTTGTCAGTGTTTCAGCGGTAAGCGCCAGCTTCGACCTAGGCAACTGCACCGCAATCTCTACCGGATGCCGCCCTCCACCCCTGTGCGAGTACCCAACGGGCACTCCGGACATGTAAGCCTGTATGGTATCGTAAACGTCGCGTTCCTCCACCTTGTGAAATTCAAGATTGTCTTGGTCGATAGATATGCGTAGGCGCGGTGCTTCGCGACCGAAACTGTCGTCATCATCAACGATGAACGATACGTCTTTAAATACTTGCCGAACTTCGCGCGCAACGGCACGCCTTGACTCCGGATCCGGCCCGTATATCTCCGCCAAGAGCGTCGCAATTACGGGAGGGCCCGGCGGCACTTCGACAACTTTCAAGGATGAGCCCACCGGCAATAGCACATTCTTGAGCCGCGCTCGCACGTCGAGCGCAATCTCGTGACTGGTGCGCTTTCGCGCCTCCTTAGGAAGCAGATTGATTTGCAAATCACCCTGCTGCGCCTCGTTCCGCAAATAGTAGTGACGGACCAGTCCATTGAAGTTGAATGGTGCAGCGGTGCCTGCATAAGCTTGGATTGAAGCCAGCTCCTTCAAGCCATTGAGCCGACGCGCCGCATCGTTGAGGACACGGTCTGTTGCCTCGAGCGAAGTTCCACGAGGCAGGTCGACAACCACCTGTAGTTCTGACTTGTTGTCGAATGGTAGGAGCTTGACGGTCACCGACTTGGTGGCGAACAACATCAACGAACCGATGGTCGCAACTCCGACAACGGCCAGAAACCGCCAAGCCTTCGCTTTCGAGGCAAGAATAGGTTCCGCAATACGGCGATACGCTCGGCCTAGCCATCCACCGTCATCGTGCCCATGACCACCTCCTTGACCATGTTGGTCCGACTGCCCACCAAAGCGGACCATCAACCATGGCGTCACTACGACGGCAACAAAGAAGGACAGCACCATAGCGGCGGAAGCGTTGGCTGGAATGGGTGCCATGTACGGCCCCATCAGCCCAGATACAAACAGCATCGGCAGAAGTGCAGCAACGACAGTGAGCGTCGCAACAATGGTCGGATTGCCCACTTCGGCAACAGCTTCGATCGCCGCAGCTGTCCGGCCGCGACCGTCGCCCATTCCCCAATGTCTCGCGATATTCTCGATCACGACGATCGCATCGTCTACGAGAATACCGATGGAGAAAATCAGCGCGAATAGGCTCACACGGTTGATAGTGTAGCCCATGACGTAGCTGGCAAAAAGCGTCAGCAAAATTGTCGTCGGGATCACTACAAGAACGACAAGACCTTCCCGCCAACCAATGACAACCCCCATCAACAGAACGATAGACACCGTGGCGAGCGCGAGGTGGAACAGCAGCTCGTTTGCCTTCTCATTAGCGGTCTCGCCGTAGTCACGCGTGACGACAACTTCCACATCCTTGGGAACCACAGATCCCGTGAGGTCACTCAGCCGATGACGAATTCGTTCGGCTATCACGACGGCATTGGCACCAGCCCTTTTCGCAAGCGCTATGGTCACAGCAGGCGCCCGCTCGAGCGACCCGTCGGCAGCCTTGCGGAAATGCCAGGCCTGCCGCTCGAGCGGCTTCGATCCAACAACGACATTCGCGACATCTTTTACGTAGACCGGCCGACCATCGCGCGTTGCGATAAGAAGAAGACCAATGTCAGGAATCCCGCGAAGCGTCTGGCCGCTCGCGACTGCGACGCTCTGGTCACGATCCCGAATCCGGCCAACATGCATTGAACGATTGGCGTCCCGTACCTTCCCGATAAGCTGTGAGAGCGTCACGCCGTATAGCGCTAACTTCTCGGGGACTGGCTCCACTCGAATTTGATCGGGTCGCCCGCCAACCAAATATGAAAGACCGACATCTTCAAGTTTCGCGAGCTCCGTCAGGAGATTGTCAGCAATGTGATACAGCGCGTTGTCTTGATAACGAGAGACAGCAGCAGACTGCGGCGCAAGCGTCAGCGTTACGATAGCAACGTCATCAATGCCGCGGCCGACGATCAAGGGGTCCGGGATCCCGACCGGTATACGATCCATGTTGGCGCGGATCTTTTCGTGCACGCGCAAAATGGCCTCGTCCGATCTCGTTCCGACCTTGAAGCGGGCGGTAACAAGTACTTGGTCATCCAATGTGTTTGAATAAACATGTTCGATGCCATTGATCGCCTTGACGATCGTTTCGAGCGGGTCCGTCACAAGGCGCACCCCATCTTCGGCCCTAAGTCCATCCGTGCGCACGAAGATATCTACCATCGGCACCGAAATTTGGGGTTCCTCCTCACGAGGAAGTGCAAATAGGGCGACAATGCCAAGCGCGAACGATGCCAGTAGAAAAAGCGGCGTCAGGGGAGAGCCAATGAAGGCCTTGGTCAACCGTCCAGAAATGCCCAGATTGCCGGAGCCTGAAATTTGGTCGCTCATTGCTTTGGCTCCGGGCGCAACAGGACATCTCCCGGCATCAAGCCGCTTAGAATCTCTAACTCGAATGGCTTGCCGTCGCTGCCGGGTACATTCTGCCCCAACTGCACTACGGCCTCGATTGCTGTGCCCTTGTCTGCCCCTACACGAACGAAATCGAGACCATGTCTCTTATAAACGAACGCCGCCGGGATCACGATAGTCGACCGTCTACCCGCTGAGATCCAGACGGTTGTCCGTTCGCCAACGAAGTAATCACCGAGCCCCGCGACGTCCGCATCCGCCACGACGCGGCCACTCTGCAATTCCGGATAGACCTGCGTAATCCGTCCGGATACCGCCGAAGGAGCAGCCGCTGTCGAAAGCCCGCGCGCCCCGACGAGTACCGCATCTCCAACTTTCATGAACCGGGCGTGCCGCTCCGGAAGCTCGAGCCGCAGCAAGTACTGATTTGCGGCAATAGTTGCTAAGCTTTCCCCCGGCATCACAACGCTACCCTCGGTAACGGGCACTTTCAACACCCGCCCGGCAGCCGGAGAGAGGACCTGCCCCTCCAAAATCTGCTCTTCCGCAACCAGTCGCTCCGCCCTGGTCGATTTAAGCTCGTTCGTCGCGACATCGAAGGCAGTCTTGAGTTGATCGACGCGAACTTGTGGGCTGACGCCACGAGCACGCAACTGCTCAACGCGCTCATACTCAAGTCGCGCATTCTCGACGCGGGATTCAAGGCCGGCGATCTGTGCCTCGAGTGCCTTTATCTTGAGTGCAATCTTTGGGTCAGCGACTAGAGCCAACTGCTGACCGGGCTGAACCTGCCAGCCTTCTTGAACCTTCAGCGAAACAACTGTGCCGGGCGTACGGACCCGAGCCTCGATACGATCCTTGCTACGCACCGTAGCAAAGACTGCCTTCAAGTCGTCGATCTCCCGAACGGACACCACCAATCTGTCCTGACTGATCGCAGCTCCCCAAGGCAAAAGCATTGCCCCAACTGCAGAGACTGCAAGCGACGTCAGCGAATACTTGCGTAACCCGCACATCTTTGTCGAAAGCAGCATGATAATTCCTCGAAGACATCGGCACGGTGATCAACCATTACAGCTTGACATATACATTAGACTTATCTAATTTAGCAAGCATGAATATAGAGAGCCTCACCAAAAGGAGCGAAGAAGCTTCGATGCTGCTTGGATTGCTGTCCAATCCGCATCGACTGCAGATTCTCTGTGAACTGCACAAAGGCGAGAGATCTGTGAGTCACTTGGAGGAAGTCATCGACCTGAGCCAATCGGCTTTGTCTCAGCATCTAGCAAAATTGCGCGCGGCACAGGCTGTCAAAACGCGACGCGCCTCTCAAACGATCTACTACTCGATCGCCGACCAGAGACTCTCTAGGCTCTTGAGTGTGATGTATGAATTATTCTGCGGACCAGCATCGGACCGCACACCAACCAAAAGAGGTAGCAGATGAATATCGACCGCGCCGTCATGGCCTTTGCAGGCACCATGATCCTATTAAGCTTGGCACTGTCGCAATGGCATAGCTCGACATGGCTCTGGTTCACCGCATTTGTTGGAGCAAACATGCTCCAGGCATCTTTCACTGGCTTCTGCCCACTAGCGTCAATCCTTCGCGGACTCGGCATGCCAAGCGGCAAAGCGTTCGGTGAGTGAACCAAGAGACGAAAGACTATTCTACTTTGTCATGGCGCCCTTGAGATACTTGTCGAGTGCGGCCTGATCTCCACCGTGCATGCTTTCCGATAGCTTCTGATACGCTTCATTGGCATTCGGTGGCAGCTTGTGCGCGATGCCGCGATGACAATCGATGCAGGTTTTGCCTGCGGTAAGCGCTTCCTGGTGGGTCTTCGAGGCGCGCGGCTCTTGCGTCGCGTAATCCATGTAGTCGAACTTGTGACAGTTTCGGCATTCACGGCTGTCGGTGGACTTCATGCGGCGCCACTCGTTGGTCGCAAGCTGGAGGCGCTTGTCGTTGAATTTCTCCGGCGTCGAGACAGTGCCAAGGAAGTGATGCCACAACTCATTCGACGCTTGGATCTTGCGAACGATCTTATGTTGCCACTCCTTGGGTACGTGGCAATCGGGGCACGACGCGCGCACGCCTGAACGATTGGCGTAGTGCACTGTATTGCGATACTCGTTGTAAACGTTCTCCTTCATCTCGTGACACGAGATGCAGAACGTCTCAGTGTTGGTCAGCTCCATCGCCCAGTTGAAGCCGCCCCACATGATAACGCCGGCAATGATGCCGCCACTAAGCAGGGTGCCGAGCCCGATCGTAGCACTCGGCTTTTTAAACCACGACCACAGTCGGTCGATGGCGCCACCCACTGCGCTGCCAGAGCCAACCCGCTCCTCATGTTCGTCGTTCGCCATGATGTCCCTCAACAGTCCTCGATCCAGACAAGCGCAGCGCGACTACTTCGCCTGAGTTGCGTTCTGGAAATTGTTGTTCACGAGCGGCTTCGCGTCTGCCTGCGGGACATGGCACTGCTGGCAAAAATAGCGCGTACCTGCGACCTTATCGAGACGCTCGCCGGCGCGATCGACATAGTGCGTTTCGGAAACCTTCGGCGCCTTGGCGTCAATATGACCAGGCCAGTCGTGGCAGTTCATACAGGCATTGTTCGTTGTGGTGACCTGGTAACCCTCGACCTTGTGAGGGATAAGCGGCGGCTGCTGCCGATACGCCCGGCCAAAGCCGCCTGCAGGCACCGATTGCTTCTCGACATCGGGTGCAGCGTTGGTGCGATCAAGCGATTTTTCGCCGCCGAGCGCCTTCAGCTGGATCGCCTGCTGATCCTGTGCCAGCCCAACGCCGATCACGAAACACGCCGACAGCGTCGCCGCGGTGAGCACAGCCCATCCACCTCTTGCGATCTTTCTCATAGGGTCCTCCTTGGGTGTCATGGGCGGCGTGTCATCCAGCGCTTGAGCGGCAAAGCGAGACGAGCCGAATGTGAGCGTGAGCGCGTCATGCAGCGAGCGCTCCTTGGCGGGTTGCTGTTTCTGATTTGGATTGCTTCGGCCCGTCGACGGTTTCATCGAAGCGATGGGTAAAGCGAAATACGCGTTCAGGGCAGACGTCGATGCAGCGGCCGCAAGCCGTGCAATCAGCTGACGCGATGATCGGCCCGGCGCCGATGCGCTCACCCTTGAGGGCGGGCGAGATGACATGCATCTCGGGGCAGACGGCGTAGCAGTCCATGCAGTCGTCGCAGCGAGCCCGGCCGGGTGCCGAGACGCGAACGAGCGCTGTGTGGTTGAGCAACTCGTAGAAGGCACCGACCGGACAGACGTGGCCGCACCAACCGTGCTTGGCAACGAACACGTCGAATAGGAAAATCACCGCGACGGAGAGGAGGCCCCAAGACAGACCGAATAGCAGGCCGCGATAGACCGAGGTGATGGGGTTGATCAGCTCAAAGGCGATCGTGCCAGACACAGCAGATGCAAGCAGAATGGCGCCGAGAAGCCACAAGCGCGTCTCGGGCTTCACCTTCCAATCGGTTTCGATACCAAGACGGCGGCGCACCCAAGCGGCCGTATCGGTGACGATGTTGATCGGGCATACCCATGAGCAATAGAGGCGGCCGCCGAGAGTGACATAGGCGGCCAGCACGATACCAGCGCCGATGAAGGCGGTTAGTTCGGGCTTGTGCCGCGCGAGCAGGCTCTGCAGCATGACCAGTGGATCAGTCAGCGGCAAGATGTCGAAGGTGAGTGACGTCGCGAGGTTGCCTTTGGCGATCCAGACGCCGAGCCAAGGACCGCTTGCAAACAATAGGAAGAAGCCAACTTGTGAGACGCGACGGGCAATCAGCCACTTATGCGCGATGACGAAACCGTGCTGATCCTGGCAGTCCTTTCCGGGAAGCGATTTGGAGGTCATTTGGGAACCTCCGGCAGACGGTCAGGAAGATCAATGAGACCGGGCACGAGTTCCTTGCCAGCCTTCTTCTTTTCCTCCCAACCAAGGCGGTAGTGAGCGCCAATCTCGCCTTTGGCAAGAGCAATGGGAAGAACCTTGATGGCGGCGACCTCAAGGACACAGCTCTTCTCGCACTTGCCACAACCAGTGCAAGCGTCGGCGTGCACGAACGGCTCAAAAACGGCATGCTTCTGCGTACGGGTGTTATGGGTGCGCTCGAGAGTGATCGCCTTATCGATCGCCGGACAGACGCGGTAGCAGACATCGCATCTGAGGCCGAGCATGTTAAGGCAGGTCTCCCGTCCGACAAGCGAGGCGACGCCCATCTTCGCCTTGTCGATCTCGGTCAAATTCTTCGTCAGGGCGCCGGTCGGGCAGGCCTTTACGCACGGAATATCGTCGCACATCTCGCAGGGGATATCGCGAGCGATGAAATACGGCGTGCCGATCGCCGGGCCGTCGCCGAATTCGGCGAGCTTCAATGTCTTGTAGGGGCAGGCGCGCACACACAACCCGCAACGGACACACGCAGCCTGAAATTCACGTTCAGCCAGAGCGCCAGGAGGTCGCAGGGTCGACGCCGGCAGTGCCTTCGATTGATGTGCGATCCCGGCAACGACAGCTCCCGCCGCCGCCGCGCCAACGGCGTGACGAGCCATGTCCTGAAGCGCCTTGCGACGCTTTGGATCAAAACCCTGGACGGCTGGTTTATCGGCGGCGGACATCTGGATTGCCGAAATGCTGGCTGGTTGCTTCGATTGCTGGCTCTCACAGTCGTCTTCCCGGTGCAGGCCGGGATCCATGACACGTCGCCAACGCGCGGCTGGATATCGTGGACGCCGGCCCTCACCGGCATGACGTGCTGGTGAACGACTTGCCGCTACGCACTAATGACCTTGCACGCGCACTTCTTGTAGTCGCTCTCTTTCGAGATCGGGCAGGTGGCGTCGAGCGTCAGCTTGTTGACCAACTGCGCCTCGTCGAAGAATGCGATGAACACGAGGCCCGGCGGCATCTTGTTGCGACCACGCGTTTCGATGCGAGTGACGACTTCGCCACGCCGCGTCGAGACCTTTGCCGTCTGACCACGATGGAGATTGCGCTTCTGCGCATCATCGGGGTGCATGAACAGCACAGCGCTCGGCACGGAGCGATGCAGTTCCGGCACGCGACGCGTCATCGAACCCGAGTGCCAGTGCTCGAGCACGCGGCCGGTGCAGAGCCAGAGGTCAAACTCCTTGTCCGGCATTTCGGCGGCAGGCTCGTAGGGGCAGAAGATGATCCGCGCCTTCTTATCGGGCTTGCCATAAAACGAGACACCTTCGCCCGGCTTGACGTAGCTGTCGTATCCCTCACGGAAACGCCACAGCGTCTCCTTGTTGTCAACGACCGGCCAGCGCAGACCACGCGCCTGATGGTAGAGATCGAACGGCCCGAGGTCGTGCGCCTTGCCGCGACCGAAGGCGGCGTATTCCTCGAATAGGCCCTTCTGCAGATAGAAGCCGAACGAGTTCGACTCGTCGTTGTCGAAACCTTTCTGCGTATCGGCCATCGGGAACTTGTTTACAGTCCCATTGGCGTAGAGCACATCGTAGAGTGTCTTGCCGCGAACTTCCGGCTTCTTCGCAATCAGCTCTTCCGGCCAGACTTCCTCGATCTTAAAGTACTTCGAGAATTCGACTGTCTGCCAGAGATCGGAGCGCGCCTCGCCCGGCGCCTTGACCTGCTGGCGCCAAAACTGCGTCCTGCGTTCAGCGTTGCCGTAGGCACCTTCCTTCTCCATCCACATCGCGGTCGGCAGAATGAGGTCGGCTGCAAGCGCGGTAACGGTAGGATAAGGATCGGAGACAACAACAAAGTTCTCCGGATTGCGATAACCAGGATAGCCCTCGCCATTCATGTTCGGCGCCGTCTGCATATTGTTGGTACATTGGACCCAATACGCGTTCAGCTTGCCGTCCTTGAGCATGCGATGCTGGACGACGGCGTGATAGCCGATGTTGCCAGGCAACGTGCCTTCAGGCAGCTGCCAGATCTTTTCGGTCATCGCGCGGTGCGCCGGGTTCGTGACGACCATGTCGGCCGGCAGGCGATGAGCGAACGTGCCCACTTCACGCGCGGTGCCGCAAGCAGACGGCTGGCCGGTGAGCGAGAACGGACCGTTGCCGGGCTCGGAGATCTTACCGGTCAAGAGATGAACATTATAGATGAGGTTATTCACCCAAGTGCCGCGGGTATGCTGATTGAAACCCATTGTCCAATAGGACACGACCTTTTTCTTCGGGTCGGCGTAAAGCTTCGCCATGCGCTCGAGCTTGGCAGGCTCGACGCCAGACAACTTCGCAGTATAGTCGAGGGTATACTTCGAGACGAGTTCCTTGAACTGCTCGAAGGTAATGTCGCTCATGCCCGCGGGATCGACGGCACCATCCTTGCCCGCCTTGTGTGACGCATTCTTCGCTTTCACCTCAAGCTCATGCGTCGGGCGAAGACCGTAGCCAATGTCTTCGACGGTGCGGGTGAAGGCCGTGTGCTTCGTGACGAAATCCGCATTCACCGCATTGTTCTGGATGATGTAGTTGCAGATGTAATTGAGGATCGCGAGATCGGACTGCGGCGCGAAGATCATGCCATTGTCAGCGAGCTCAAACGAGCGGTGCTCGAACGTCGAGAGAACGTGAACTTCGCAGTCCTTGTGCGTCAGCTTACGATCGGTGAGGCGCGACCAAAGGATCGGGTGCATCTCGGCCATGTTCGCGCCCCAGAGCACGAACGCATCGGCCTTCTCCAAGTCGTCATAGCAGCCCATCGGCTCGTCGATGCCGAAGGTGCGCATGAAGCCAGCAACGGCGGACGCCATGCAGTGGCGCGCATTGGGATCGAGATTGTTTGAACGGAAGCCTGCCTTGTAAAGCTTCGAGGCGGCATAGCCTTCCCAGATTGTCCACTGGCCGGAACCGAACATGCCGACGCCGGAGGGACCGTGCTTCTTCAGCGCGTCCTTCCATTTCTCGGCCATCAGCTTGAATGCGGCATCCCAGGTAATCGGCGTGAAGTCGCCATTCTTGTCGAACTTCCCGTTCTTCATGCGCAGCAGCGGCTTTGTCAGCCTGTCTTCACCGTACATGATCTTCGAAAGGAAGTAGCCTTTGATGCAGTTGAGGCCGCGATTGACCGGTGCGTCAGGGTCACCTTGGGAAGCGACGACCTTTCCATTTTTAGTGCCGACCAGAACACCGCAACCGGTGCCGCAGAAACGGCAGACGCCTTTATCCCAGCGGATACCATCAGACTTGCCAGCAGCTGCGGCTTGCGCCAGCGCGTCAGCTGCGGGAAGGCCTGCTGCTGCGGCAGTCGCCGCGACGGCGCTGGCCTTGATCATCGCGCGGCGCGACAGCGGTGTCTCGGTCGCAGGTGCGATTTTCTTGTCTTGGATGGTCATCGCGAAGTCTCCCCGTCATTCGAATTCGTCTAGCGGTCCGGGTCATTTCCAGCCGGAGGCCAGTCTGGTGTGGCGATCAAGCGTAAGATTTACCGGGCCACGACGATGTCTTCTGCAGGCGCGGCTGCCGGTCCCCGGCTGCTCCCTCTGCTTCCAGCTCGAAGTGGTGATAGATTAAGGACGCGGCGACGATGCCGTCGCGCTGCTGGAGATCGCGCAACGTGTCGATTGCGGCACGCTCTTGCGTGTCTTCGACCGTCACAACGATCTGCCCGTCCTCACCGGTTTGATGCACATCGACTCCGTCGAGCGCCGACAGCATCTCCACGACGGACGACATTCGCGAGGGACTCGCGTGCACCAGCACGCCGCAAACGTTCATGACAAAGTCTCCACATCATTGCGAATGTTCATTGAGATGGCTTTGACCGGGCAGGGCCGGACGCAAGCGCCACAGCCCGTGCAATTGCCGATATCAATGACAGGTGTCGCGCCGCCGAGTTTCGGCTTGAACGAGATAGCATTCGTCTGGCAGCTTTCTTCGCAAGCGCGACAGACGACGCCTTTTGTCTCGACGCAGTGACCGGAGATGACCGCTGTCAATCCCCAGGGCTCCGTGTCGCGCGCAAAGAAGCAGAGCTCTTTGCAAGCGTCCGCACACCTGCCGCAGAATGTGCACGCAGCCTTAGAAAAATCGACGATCGGGTATCCGGCATGTCCCTTCGTCAGCACACCGGTCGGACAAGCAGAAAGGCATTCCCCGCAAAGCGTGCACGCGTCCTGAAAATCCATTTCAGGACGCGACCATGGCGGCCGAAATTGCTCAGGTCCGCCCCGAAAGCGGGCAAACAGGGCACGGCGCGAACCTGGGGTTGTGGGTGTATTCTTCATCGCAGACACAAATTATGGCCCGCCTCGATTTGATGACTTGACCAATGTTAGGTCATCTTCATTTCCTGGCTCTTGTGCATCCCCAGTGGCACTTCGGAACTGATATGGATCAATCGGATTGGCAGCTGATGCGTCGAACACCCTTGTTCGGCGTATTGCCTCGAGAGGTTTCGGAGCGACTCATCGAGGGTCCAGGCGCGCGCGCTTATGAGAAGGGTGTCTTGCTCTTCCAGCAGGGCACACCCGCCGAGCACTGCTATTTTATTCTCGAAGGCTGGGTGAAGGTTTTCCGCTCGTCAGCCGACGGCCACGAGACAGTCGTCCACGTTTTTCGCCAGGGCGAGATCTTCGCCGAAGCGGTCATTTTCATGGGCGGGCGTTATCCCGTAAGCGCAGAAACCGCCACGTCTTGCCGGTTGCTGAGGCTGAACGGCGCGCGCTTGCGCGACTGCATCAGCGAGACGCCGGGCCTCGCCTTGTCGATGCTCGCATCGGCCTCGCAGCACTTGAAGGTGCTGGTTTCGCAACTTGAACAAATGAAGCGATTGACGGCGCCACAGCGGCTTGCGGACTTCCTGCTCACGCTGTGCACGAACGAGACCGTCGCGTGCTCGATCAAATTACCCTATGAAAAATCCTTGATAGCGAACCGTCTCGGCATGAAGCCAGAAAGCCTTTCCCGCGCGCTGGCCAAGTTAAAACCGCTTGGCGTCAGTGTTCTACGTGACGAGATCGTGGTCGAAACTCCGAACACTCTGAGACAATTTGTTGCCGCCGATCCAGAGGGCAGCGAACTCTAAAATGGTGCGACTGAGCTTCAACATCGCTTCACTCGTCCTGGTGCCACACGTCGTGCGACACCACAGGTGACAGTATCGGTACGGGCAACCGCGCCTCACCAATGTTACTGGCGCATGAAGCGTGCTCGCTTGTGTCTCGCCATGGGTCAAGTACACTCAAAAACAAATCAGTCGGCACGGGAGGCTTGAATTGCTGGAAGTGAGGGGGCTTGTGCGCTCGTTCGGAAGCTTCAATGCTGTCGACGGAGTCAATCTGACAGTCTCAGCCGGCTCTATCACGGGAATCATTGGACCAAACGGCGCGGGCAAATCGACACTATTCAATCTCATAGCTGGGTCGCTGCAGCCGACAAAGGGCGACATCCTGTTCGATGGCCGTTCAATAGGCGGCATCCCCTCCAATCGGATCTTCCAACGAGGCCTCGCGCGCACCTTCCAGATCCCGCGCCCATTCCCTCGCATGACCGTGCTCGAGAACGCCATGCTGGCGCCACTCGGTCAGACCGGTGAAAGGTTCTGGACCAACTGGTGGTCCGGCGCGCGTGTCGCAAGCGAGGAGCAAGCCATTCGCAAACAGGCCGCAGAAGTCCTCGGCTTCTGTGGTCTTGGCGAAAAGCTCGGCGAGCTCGCCGGCAATTTGTCCGGTGGACAGCAAAAATTGTTGGAACTCGCCCGCGTGCTGATGATCCAGCCTAAGCTCATTCTACTCGATGAGCCGGCGGCAGGAGTGAACCCAACCCTTATCGAAACGCTTATCGAAAAGATTGTCGCGCTCAGAGAGCGCGGCGTCACGTTCCTGATCATTGAACACAATATGGACTTGGTGATGCGCATCTGCCGCCCGGTTGTCGCAATGGCGCAGGGACGTGTGATTACAGCCGGTGATCCCGATCATATTAGGCGCGACCCTCGGGTGCTTGATGCCTACCTTGGGGACTTGCCTGCATGAAGGTTCCGTTGCTGGTCGCAAATGACATTATTGCCGGATACGTCCCAGGCATGCCTATCGTGCAAGGTGTCTCCGCATGCGTCGCACCGGATGAAGTTGTCACAATCATCGGCCCAAACGGTGCGGGGAAGTCGACATTCCTCAAAGCGTTGATCGGACTAGTTGCCATATCAGGCGGGCGCGTTTCCCTTGGTGGAGAAGATATCACTGCTGAGCCGCCCCACATTCTAGTCGAACGCGGCCTGGCATTCGTACCCCAAACCGGCAACATCTTCTCGACCCTGACCATCCAAGAGAACCTAGCCGTCGGCGGACATACGATTGCGGGCGCGTTGACAAGCCGGCTGGATCGCGCATTCGCGACGTTTCCCGACTTGGCTGCCAAGAGGCACCAGAAGGCAAGCGTTCTATCAGGTGGCCAGCGTCAAATGCTCGCCATCGCACGCGCCCTTATGACAAATCCGAAGGTAATTCTTCTCGACGAACCGACAGCCGGTTTAGCCCCGAGGATCGTCGCTGATGTTTTCCAGCAATTGCGCCGGCTTGCCCAGAGTGGGGTCGCTGTGTTGATGGTCGAGCAGAACGCTAAGGCTGCGCTGCGATCGTCTGACCGTGGATACATCCTGGCAGAAGGAAGGAATGTGATCGACGGAACGGCGCACGCGCTGCTCGACGATGCGTCTCTTGCCGAGGCGTTCCTTGGAGGACGCCGACACCGCGAGGAAGCAAGATGATTGCGCAGTCACTGGCCGACGGAATTCTAACGGGGGCCATCATCGCCCTCGGAGCCATCGGCGTCTCGCTCGGACTTCAGATTCTCAGGTTTGCCAACTTCGCGCATGCTGAGCTGATTACGTGGGGCGCGTACCTTGCTCTGGTTTTCGTTTCGTTTGCCGGCGCTGGCACATCAATCGGACCTTTGTCATTTGGCTGGCCTCTGCTTGTCGCGATTGCGCTCGCGGCAGTTCTGACAGGTTCACTGGCATGGCTGCTAGACGTCCTTGTCTTCCGCCGCATGCGCAACAGCGGCGCTCATACGATCTCGATGGTCTTCGCGAGCTTTGGTGCGGCACTCATCATGCGCCACGTTATCATTCTCTTTTGGGGGCACGGCACGCACTACTTTACTCGCGAACTGCAGATCGCAGTGGAGGTCTTTCCTGGCGTTCGGATGCTGCCCGACCAGATCTTCATCCTTGCTCTGACGTTAGTTGTCGTCGCCTCGCTTCATTTGTATCTCAGCCGCAGCCGCACCGGGATGGCCATGCGCGCTATGGCTGAAAATGCAGCCCTTGCCCGCGTGTGCGGTATCGAGGTCGAAAAGGTAATCCGTTGGACCTGGGTCCTATCCGGCGCACTGGCTGCAACTGCAGGCGTGTTCCTTGGACTGACCCCACAACTGCATCCTGAAATGGGCTTCTCGATCCTTCTGGCACTTTTTGCAGCAGCGATCCTGGGTGGAGCAGGCTCGCTGGTTGGTGCTGTCGTTGGCGGACTATTGGTCGGCCTCGCGGAAAACCTCTCCGTGCTTGTCATAAGTGCAGGTTACAAGTCGGCAATGCCGTTCCTGTTGCTCCTTCTGGTGCTCTTCTTCCGTCCGCAAGGGCTGTTCGGACCCAAATCATGATCGGCATCCTTTCCTACCTTGTCTTCTTCGCGAGCATCGTACTGATCCTCTCGGTGCTCGCGCTCGGCCTCAACCTGCAATGGGGCTACACCGGCTTATTCAACGCAGGCGTCGTCGGCTTCTTTGCCATTGGTGGCTATACCTACGCTATCCTGACCGCCGCCCCGAAGGCCGGCATGATCGGCAACCTCGGCCTTCCCTGGGTTGTTGGATTCGTCTTCGCCATGGTCACGAGTGCCCTTGCCGCCTGGATCGTCGGCCTCGCCACAGTACGCCTGCGAGATGACTACCTCGCAATCGCAACGTTTGGCATCGCCGTCTCGATACAACTCGTCGCATTAAATTGGGAAAGCTTGACTGGAGGACCTAACGGCCTCGCAGGCATTCCCCGACCGTTGGCGAGTCAATTCGAGACACCACTCGCCTTCAACCTGTTCTACCTGCTGATGCTGACCGCGATCGTGGCTCTAATCTACTTCGCACTTGAGAGAATCTTGCGCTCTCCATGGGGCCGGGTTCTCAAGGCCATCCGCGAGGACGAGATTGCAGCCATTGCCCTTGGCAAAAACGCTGTCCGATTTCGCCTCGAGTCGTTCATTATCGGATCAGCATTGATGGGCCTCGCGGGCGCGCTCTACGTAGCCTTCATCGGCTTCGTCAGTCCGTTTGATTTCTTGCCTATTGTCACATTCCAAATCTGGGCCATGGTTATTCTGGGTGGCAGCGGGAACAATCGAGGCGCGCTCATCGGCGCCCTCGTCGTATGGGCGATCTGGTCCCTGTCCGGCATCGCGATAGCGAAGCTCGTGCCTCCAAATTTGGCAGCCCAAGGCGGCGCGATACAGGTCATATTGATCGGATTGCTGCTGGTTTTCTCCCTGCTCTATCGCCCCCGTGGACTGATCGGCGAAGACATGGTCGTATCAAAACACGCCTGAGACAAAGTCGCCAACATTCGGAGGATCGTTTGATGAAGCTCACCCACTTGGCAGCCGGAGCGGCACTTCTCGCCGTCGTTGCCCCTGGAACCTCTCATGCGCAACAGAACTGTCCTATCAAAATCGGCGCTGTCTTGCCGCTGACCGGCTCTATGGGCCCGATTACCAAGAAGATTTCCGAAAGCGCACAACTCGCGATAGACCACATCAATGCCGGCGGCGGCATAAAGGGCTGCCCGGTTCAGTTCGTTCTGCGCGATGATCAAGGCCAACCAACCGTAGGCGTAGACGCCGCCAAATATCTCGTCGAAGTCGAAGGCGTTCAGGCAATCACCGGGACAGTGTCATCGGGCGTCACGGGACCAATCATCTCATCCGTAACGGCACCCTCCAAAGTAGTCCAAATTTCTTGCTGCTCGACAGCGAGCCCGTTTACGCTCGATGGCCGCAGCCAGGGCTATTTCTTCCGCACGCTTCCGACCAGCAAGACACAGGCATTCGCGACTGCATCCGAAATTGCCCGGCGCGGACTCAAGAAGACCGCCATCATTTATGTGAACACCGACTTTGGCCTCGACATGATGCGCTTCGTAGAACAGGCCCTGCCGAAGCTCGGCGGCGATATCGCCGTTAAGGTTCCCTACAACGATAACCAGCCGAACTATCGCGCCGAAGTAACACAAGCGTTGGCAGCAAAACCCGAGTCACTCCTGCTCATCGGCTTTCCGAAAGATGCCGTTACGATTGTGCGCGAGTGGCTCTCACTCGGCGGGTCGCAAAAAATCGCTCTGAACAACTCGATGCGCGTGAAAGATTTTGTCGACGGTGTCGGCGCGAAGTTCCTCAACGAAGCATTCGGCATGGACAACGCACAGGTCGCCGGACCGACCGTCGATGCCTTTAACAAAGCCTTCGAAGAAAAGTACAAGTACGACAGTAAAGGCCCAGGAGTGCACACGCAGTACGATGCCGTCATGGCAATTGCGCTCGCAATGAACATTGCAAGCGAGCTCAAGGGCCCGGCGATCAAAGACTCTGTTCGAAAAATTCACGCCGCTGGCGGCGAAATGGTTGGCACCGGACCCGACGGCTATAAAAAGGCGCTGGAGTTGATCAAGGCTGGCAAGCCGATCAAATACCACGGCGCAACGGGACCACTGGAATTCGACGCGAACGGCGACGTAACAGGCCCTGCACTCGTTTGGAAAATTGAGAACGGCGAGATCAAGACGGATCGCACGATCTCAATCGAGGATATGCAAGCTCTCTTTAAGAAGGTCGAGTAGGCTATCTGCTCAACCTCGGCCATTTAGTCCCAGTTGCCGGAGCACCGCTCTGTGTAGCGGTGCTCCGGGTCGGGCGAGAGCCTCAGACAGTATGTCAATGTGATTGGCTCCAGCTACGACATGTAGATCGACGCTATGTCCCCGCACTCGCCATGCAGCCGTCAGCTCCAGCGACTGATCGATGAATTCCTGTGTTTCGGCACCAGCCACAGCAACGACAAGGGGAGCCATAGCCACGCCAACTCCTGGCACGTGACGCAGCGGACTCCATTCTTCAACTTCCGCTGCCGATAGCTCAAGGCTCTCCTGCTGAAACGATAGCCGCAGCGGTTCGAGTTCAAACACGCCGGAGATGGCAACGCCGCTACGCACGGCCCCAGCAGGAATCCGGTGGGCACGCTGCCACTCGGGATCCAGCGCGATGACGGCGAGTTGTCCGCCAGCAGAATGCCCACAGATATGCAGACGTTGCGGATCGCCACCGTGTTCTTCAGCATGGTCGGTGAGCCACCGGATCGCTTGCCCGACATGCTCGACAATTTCGCCCATGCGCACGTTTGGAATGAGTGGATAGTCGATAACGACGACCAGAGCTCCCGCTGATGCGAGCGCGCCGCCGACGAAGCTGAACGTTGCCGCATCAAGTGACTTCCAGAAGCCGCCGTGAATGAACATCAACACCGGCGCCAGCTTGTTCGCGTTGCTTGCCGCTACTGACAAGGCCGGAGGATAGAACAGGTCGAGCGTTGCATTGGGACCATCGCCATACGGGATGTTTAAACGGTTCCTCACTTCCGCACGTGCCGAACGCGATAGGACGAGGCGGCGCTGCATGACGGCTTCAACATCATGTACACCCGCCAGACGGAACTGAGCATCAAGTGCGTCTTGATCGTGGTAGTGCCGCCAGAGCATACTAACCTCCAATGCTGCCGCGGATTGGCGGAAACGAGACCGCACACCACGAGCAGCGACGCCAAGCAACGGAACTGCGATGATCCCCGTCCCTGCCATGGCTCACGCCGCCACTTGCTTTGTCCGCGTACCTGCAATGACAGCTTATGAATTTCTCGTAGATCCAGCTGCACTCTCGCGCTGGTCTCTTGGTTGCATGGATCTCGTAGAGGTCGGAAACGGGATCTACACGGGCCGCTCTCTGTTTGATGGTGGTCAAGGTTGGCTGTCCATAGATAGCGACCAATCGAGATTTCTCGTCGACTACCATGTGGGAACGCTGGAAAAACGCGATCCACGCATCTCGGCACGCGTCATTCCAGGACCCGTCTGCGGATTCGATGCGGACACCTGCTATGTCACTTTGGTCGCGTGGAGGACAGAAACTATGAACGACGAACGCTGGCGACGGCTTTGCGCTTCGCACGACGCCGAGATTTGGCTCATCAAGTCGCAGATGGAAACCCGCACATCCTAGTCAACCACAGCTTCAGCGTCGATCTCGACCTCATAGTCACCAACAAGTTCGCGGATGGCAAGAAGCGTATTCGCTGGCCGGATGTCGCCAAAATATCGCCCGTGCGCCCGCGAAGCCGGCTCCCACTGCGCAGCATCCCGCAGATAAACTCGAGTTCGTATCACGTCAGCAAGCGTCCCTCCGAGAGACTCGATACTCGCTGAAATCTTATCGAGAATGTAGACGGTTTGACCGGCGACATCGCCTGGGCAGACGACTTTGCCCGCCCCGTGCGTAGCGGTGGTCCCGCTGACGAGAATGCGGTTGCCGATACGCACAGCGCGGCTATAGCCGGCAATGGGTTCCCAAATACTCCCCGAACTAACTCGTTGGCGGCCAGGGCGCCCAGGAACTGCCTCCGCTGCGTAGACCTTTGGCATTGCATCGAGATGATGGCTTAGATCGCCGGACGCTGTGAGGAATGGCGGCTTGCGATATTCGTCCCCACAATCGCCTGGGACGGGGGTCATCGATGCCAGCGCTTCGCCGATCGCTGCGAGATCGGCATCATCAAGCGCGAAGGAGAATAGTCGCTGATTGTCATCGCGATGCTCGCTTTCGCCGAGGCGGGCGCCAACGATGACTGCCGCAACCGCGGGCTGTTGGAGAACCCAGCGAGTCGCCACGTTTGAAATTGACACACCATGCCGCGCGGAGATTTTCGCAAGCACCGCGAGCAGCGTTTGAAGGACACTCCACCCGCCGATGACATCGATGAAGCGCTTGTACTTGGACTTGCTCCAGTCGGGTATGTCAGTCGGCTCCCGCTTGCCCAGCCACCGATCCGCAAGAAAGCCGCCGCCGAGTGTTCCATAAGCAAGCAATTTGACCCCACTCTCGATACAGACGGCGGTCATGTGTCCGGCGGCGCGCCGGTCGAGCAGTGAGAACGAGATCTGGTTGGAGACAATGGGAATCCCATGCTTGACCACGAGGCGCAGATGATCCGCGTCAAAATTGGTAAGGCCTATATGTCCGATCCGGCCCTCATCGCGCAGGACTTTGAGTTCTTCGAGTGCATCGAGATATGCCGGATGCTGAAACAGCCACCAATGAAATTGCATGAGATCGATGCGGTCGAGCGCCATACGGTCAAGCGACCGGCTGATCCCTTCACGAACGACGCCCTGGCTCATCTCTCCGGGTGGCGGGCACCACTTTGTAAATGCGTGAGGCGCACCGGCCGGACCTTTGGAGTAAGTGCCAGCGCGCGTTCCTGCAAGATAGCGGCCCGCAATGATCTCAGCGCTGCCGTAGTGATCAGCCATATCGAAGGTATCAAAACCTGCCGCTGCATAGGCAGCAAGCTCCCGCGCGGAGCTTTCAGGATCGAGCATCCGGCCGCCGCGTTCCATGTCGGCCACCTGCCACAGCCCGGTGACGATGCGGGAGATCTCGAGATCCGGCGCCAGGCGAACTCGGTCGAGTGCTGAGAGAGAGCCGGCCATTCGCTCATTCCTTGTTGAGATTATATTTCATGATGCGGCCATGACGGCCCTCGCGATCACGCTCCAGTTCGAACGTATCGCCCGACGGCCCCTTGCGATCAGCCAATACCGATCGGATAGCGGCGCGATCATCATCGTCAAGATTGATTTTGAACATGCCAAGGATGCTGTCGAGATGGCGGGCATACCGAGCGCCGACAATGACAGCAGACACTTGCGGTTGATCGAGCATCCAGCGTGTAGCGACCGCTGAGATGTCCACGCCATGTTTGCCGGCGATGCCGTGAAGCATGCCGAGCAGTCGTTGAAAAAGCGCCCAGCCGCCGAAATCGTCGATAATCAGCTTGTATTTGATCAGCGACCTATTGACGAGCCCACTCCCAGGTTCAGCTTTGCCTAACCAGGCATCCGACAGAAAGCCACCAGCGAGCGTGCCATAGCAAAGAATATCCATTCCGTGTTGGCGCGAGAGCTCCACCATACCGTTCTCCGCGCGGGCATCCAGCAGCGAATATTGAATCTGCATGGACGCGAGCGGAACGCCAGCATCGAATAGAGCACGCGTATGAGGCGTATCGAAGTTCGTTCCCGCGAGATGGTCGATCTTGCCAGCCAGCTGCAAGTCACGCAGCATCCCAGCGGTCTCGATCATGCCATCAGCCGCGTAGTTCCACCAATGAAACTGTACGAGGTCGAGCCTTTCGACCTTCAGGCGCGTGAGAGACCGATCGATGATGCCGGCAACGTAACTCCGATCAACACGACCAAGACGATCCCAATCGGGCACGAACTTGGTGTGCACTTTGAAAGAGCGCGCGGCCTCAATGCCCCGGCGCGCGACAAGCCGCTGACGAAATTCCCCGTACATGTCCTCGACACCGGTGTAGATGTCGGCGCAATCAAAAGTCGTGACGCCCCGATCGAAGAACATGAACATGTCCTCGATCGCCCGCTCGCGATCCACGTCTCCGTGACCACCCGACA
This sequence comes from Hyphomicrobiaceae bacterium, assembly GCA_033812735.1. Taxonomy (GTDB): domain Bacteria; phylum Pseudomonadota; class Alphaproteobacteria; order Rhizobiales; family Hyphomicrobiaceae; genus JABFRJ01. The sequence continues at coordinate 30,169 of JAPXTA010000036.1, forward strand.
GCTGCCACCCGCCGCGAATCATTCGCGAGATGTCGTAACCCGGTGCCAAAGGTATGCGTTCGACGACCAATTCACGCCCCCTTGGATGAAATGAGCGGCACTGCTGTAGTCTCGGCATGAGAAAATGCCCGCTTGCCTATTCTGGTGATGCGCAGGCGCGAGGGGCAGTTGGGATCAGGGCAAGCGACCTCCGCGTCAGTCGTCATCCAATCGTGAGGATGCGTGACACGCTGCTTCGCGGCAAGTAGCGGCAGAACTGCCGATAGTGAATAGATCGAAATTCCCTGCCCCGGCGGCAAATGAAGCATCTCGCCGCGCAGCTCGAAATGATCGCCAATTTTGGCGCCGCAATAAAGTTTAGAGCCAGGTGGAGCAACGACTTCGACGCGCAGGTCATAGAGTTCGAAACAATCGTCGGTCATGCACCCTCCATTGCCGTCGCTTGCCCGTTGCCCACGGACGTCACCAGACGCTAGCATTCCCTGCGGCTACAGCAAGCAAGGATAGCTCTATGAGCAGACGCTTTATCACCACCGGATCCACGTGGGAGGCACTCGCGGGCTACAGTCGTGCCGTTGTGGATGGACGCGACGTTTTCGTCTCGGGCACGGTCGGCTTTGATCGCCAGACTGGCAAGTTCGCCGATACGGCAGCCGCGCAGGCAGAGACGTCCATCGACACGATCGAATGGGCCCTTGGCGAGGCTGGCGCCACTCTGATGGATATCGTCCGCGTTCGCGTCTTCATTCCGGACCGCGCCGATGTCCCCGCGGTATCAGAAGTGATCGCCCGCCGGCTTGGTCCAGCCCGCGCTGCAAATACGACGATCTGCGCTGCCCTCCCGGTTGAGGAGGCTAAAGTCGAGATCGAAGTTACAGCCAGATTGCGCTCTTAGCAGAGCGGCGATTCTAAAATCCCCACCTATCCGTAGTTCCGCCCGAGCGTCGACCATGTCCGCTCGCCTGATCGTCGGTGGGATGATCTCTTCTCGACGCCAATGCCGATCGAACCGAGCCACTCTTCGCGGAGAGGGAGGATGACACAATCTGTCATCTACTCTTCATAAAACTCGTGCTTATGGCCGCCACCGGACATAGCCGAGCGGCCAAATCGGCCTCGCCCCGGTTGCCTAGCCGCAATCGACGCGGCTTCGGGCACGAACCAGAGCCAGGAGAGGGATCGAATGAACCTCAAAGTTGCAAAAGTTTTCCTTGCTGTTACGGCTGTAGGCGCAGGCGCCCTCGCCAACCCGGCATTGGCACGTGATCAAATCCGCATTGTCGGATCCTCGACCGTCTACCCCTTCACCACCGCAGTCGCCGAGCAGTTCGGAAAGTCCGGCGGCGGCAAGACCCCCGTCGTAGAATCGACCGGTACTGGTGGTGGCATGAAACTCTTCTGTGCCGGCGTAGGCGTTGGCCATCCCGACCTGACAAACGCGTCGCGCCGCATGAAAACCGGCGAGTTCGAGGATTGCCAGAAGAACGGTGTCACCGAAATCGTCGAGATCAATATCGGCATAGACGGTCTTACCATCGCCCAATCGAAGGCTGGCCCGAACATCAAGCTGACGCTCGCCCAGGTTTACCTGGCACTCGCCGAGCAGGTTCCCGACAAGGATGGCAAGCTCGTCGCAAATCCCTACAAGAATTGGTCAGACATCGATCAGTCGCTGCCGAACATCAAGATTGAGGTCCTCGGTCCTCCTCCGACATCCGGTACGCGCGACTCGCTGCATGAACTCTTTCTGGACAAGGGTGCCGAGCAGATCCCGGCACTCGCTGCTCTCAAAAAATCTGACAGCAAGGCCTTCGACAAGCTTTGGAAATCGATCCGCAAGGATGGCGCCTACGTCGAAGCCGGCGAGAACGACAACGTCATCGTTCAAAAGCTCGAGAGCAACAAGAATGCGTTCGGCGTCTTCGGCTACTCGTTCCTCGAGGAGAATCTCGCCAAGTTGAAGGGCATCGCCCTCGATGGCGTAGAGCCCACCTACGACACGATTGCAGGCGGCAAATTCAAGGGCGCGCGGCGCATGTACGTCTATGCCAAGAAGGCACACATTGGTGTTGTCCCCGGCATCGACAAGTTTATGGCCGAGTACGTCTCTGCCAAGGCGATGTCGAAAGACGGCTACCTCGCCCGCAAGGGGCTTGTGGCGCTCCCGAAAGCAGAGGCCGATCAGGTGGCTGCAAGCGTTAAGGCGGCAACGCCCCTCAAAGCCTCTGACCTGAAATAATACGACCCGCCCCTCGCTCGATCGCGGGCGAGGGGCAACGATCTTCATGCCGGCCGGGTACTGCGTCGACCACGCAGCAACTCGGTCTTGTCGTAGACTTACCGGCGCGAGGTGCGCGAACGCACCGGCCGCCTTGCTAAGTCAACGAGCAAACGGTGGCTGGAATGGTGTCCCTCTACTTCGTAACGCTCGTGCTGCTTGTCGTCGGAGCCTTCGTGGCCGGGCGAGCAAGAGCCATCGGGATCGCGCGAAGCGCCACGGGAGCACTTCACTCGCTGCCATCATACCACGGCTTGTTGCCGATGGCTGCGGTTCTCGTGATCATGCTTGGTACATACTTGATCGGCACGGCGGTCGTGTCGAATAGAGCTGTATCTGGCGCCATGGATGCATTGGGACCGTCGGTCGCCAGCGATCCACTGAAGCGCGCTACGGCACTGCGCGAGATGGGCAACATCGTATCGGGAACTCACTCGGGAGACCCAAGCGCCGAGGTTCGCGCCGCAAGCGAAAAATTCCAAACAATCACTCAAACAGGCCAGACTATCGTCTATGTGGTGGGAACAGGCCTTGCCACGATCGCGCTACTCTTTTTGCTGTCACGCATCTCTTCACAATTTCGGGCACGTAATCATTTCGAGCGATTTGCGCTTGTGATCATGGCACTCTGCGCGACGGTCGCAATTCTGACGACGATCGGCATCGTCTTCTCCGTGCTCTTCGAAACCTATCGCTTCTTTTTCGACGCGACTCTGAAGGGCAAGCCAACGGTATCGCAATTCCTATTCGGAACAGAATGGAACCCTCAAGCCGCTCTTCGGGCTGATCAGGGTGACATCAAAACCGCTTTCGGCTTCATTCCACTGCTGACCGGAACACTCCTCATCACGATGATTGCTATCATCGTTGCCGGGCCGCTTGGGCTGCTTTCAGCCATCTACTTGTCCGAGTACGCGACCCCGCGATTCAGAGCCTGGTCGAAGCCCGTCCTGGAAATCCTGGCCGGAATTCCCACGGTGGTCCTCGGGTTCTTTGCCGCACTGACGGTCGCCCCGCTGATCCGCGGATGGGGAGAGCACTTCGGCTTGAGCGTTGCATCCGAGTCTGCGCTCGCTGCCGGCTTGGTAATGGGAATGATGATCATCCCGTTTATCTCGTCGCTGTCGGACGATGTCATCAACTCCGTTCCGCAGTCGCTGCGTGACGGCTCCTACGCTCTGGGCGCTACTAAATCAGAGACGATCCGCAATGTAGTCCTGCCCGCGGCATTGCCCGGCATCGTGTCGGCATTCATGTTGGCGATTAGCCGGGCCATAGGCGAGACGATGATCGTCGTTATGGCGGCCGGACTTGCCGCCAATCTCACCATCAATCCGCTCGACGCAGTGACGACGATCACCGTCCAAATCAAGACAATCCTGGTCGGCGATCAGGAGTTCGATAGCGCCAAGACTCTGGCTGCGTTCGCACTGGGATTCGTACTTTTCTTCGTAACGCTCATTCTCAACATCATCGCTCTGCAAGTCGTGCGCAGATACAGAGAACAATATGACTGACAGCGCCGTCTCAACCCCACAGGTCGCACGTCGCCTTGACATAACGTCTGACGAAGCTCGGCGGCGTGTACGTCGCCGGTACGCGTCCGAGCGGCGGTTTAAGGCATATGGCCTCACCGCGCTTGCGATCACCGCGTTTTTCGTAGCGCTCCTCGTGTTCGACATCGTCAGAAACGGATTGCCGGCAATGATGCACCACTCACTGGTGCTGGATGTTGCCGTCCCGGCGGATCTCGTCGATCCAGCCCAGCGCGGCGATCGTTTGGCGATTCGAGGCGCGGACTATTTCCCTGTGACGCGAGACGCACTTCAGAAAGTCATTCCGGGAATTGAGAGCCGATCGGCTGAACGCACACTCGTAAGACTGCTTAGCACCGGCGCGGCCGATCGACTGATAGAGAAAATCGTCGCAGATCCGGGGCTGATCGGCAAAACAATCAACGTGCCGTTGCTGCTCTCGGACGATGCGGACTTATACTACAAGGGTCACGGTTCACCGATCTCCAAACGAGCCGGGCGCGGCACCGCAACACCGAGCGGGACGACCGGGGAAATATCTATTCTCACGACGGCGAACGATTTCGCAGACGAGCTCGTCACAATCAAACAAGCTGCGCGCGAAAAAATGGACCGGCTTTCTGCTGAGGTTCGCCGGCTGCAATCGCTTGGCAGCGCCTCCGTCATTCAGCGGATCAACGAGCTTGAAAGCGAGATCGCCAATCTGAAAGCGCGCGTGGATGCACCAAAGGTTGAAGAGGAATTGGACAGCAAGCTGCCGTCCAAGCTTCTGGAGATCAACGGTGGTCTCGTGAAGATCACCAAGATGAGTGACAACAGCATTGCCGGTGAGGTGCTCTTGCCGCTGACATCGAATGCCGAGGCTAAACCAGGCGATTGGCGCATCGTCACGTACTCCCGCCCGGAGGCAGACCGAAAGGTTACCGACCAGGAAATAGCGTTCCTGGAACGCCTCAGGGAACGAAGCGCGCTCGAGCGCCATTTCAATTGGCTATTCTTCACCGCTGGCGACAGCCGCGAACCCGAGCTCGCAGGCATTCGCGGGGCGATCATCGGCAGTGCCTTGACCCTTATCGTAACGCTCGCACTTTGCTTACCGATCGGCGTCTTTGCAGCAGTGTACCTTGAAGAGTTTGCCCCAAAGAATCGCCTAACCGACCTCATCGAGGTCAACATCAATAATCTAGCGGCTGTCCCCTCGATTGTCTTCGGCTTGCTCGGCCTCTCAGTCTTCTTGAACTTCTTCAATCTGCCGCGCTCCGCGCCGTTCGTTGGAGGCCTCGTGCTCGCGTTACTTGTATTGCCGACGATCATTATTGCTGCACGCGCCGCGCTGAAGGCTGTGCCGCCATCGATCAAGGAAGCCGCTCTCGGCGTCGGCGCATCGCATCAGCAAGCGATCTTCCATCACGTGCTGCCGTTGGCGATGCCGGGCATCATGACGGGAACGATCATTGGCATGGCGCACGCACTCGGTGAAACAGCCCCCCTGCTCATGATTGGGATGGTTGCCTTCATCGTCGACGTTCCAAAATCCATCACCGACGCAGCCACAGTCCTTCCGGTCCAGATCTACTTGTGGTCGGACCTTCCTGAGCCGGCTTTCCAATACAAAACCGCGGCGGCCATTCTCGTTTTGCTCGGGTTCTTGTTCCTGATGAATGGAATAGCGATCTACCTTCGCAAGAAGTTCGAGCGTCGCTGGTAAGATAGAAGGGTTCAAAGGATCCTGACGAAAGCGTCCGCGGAACATTTAGACGGAACCTCGCCCACCATGCAGCTTCAATCGGCGGAGACAACGACTATGGATATGGCCCAGGAGATAGCGTCGCACGCTGCCCCGCCGGCGGGGGTGCAGA
>JAPXTA010000036.1:35850-37660 GCA_033812735.1 Hyphomicrobiaceae bacterium
GATCGCTCCTGCGGACGCGAAGGTCGTCGCCCGCGGTGTGAACGTCTTCTATGGCGCAAAGCAGGCCATTCAAAATCTGAGCATCAATATCCCAGACAAGGCAGTGACGTCGTTCATCGGTCCGTCTGGCTGCGGCAAGTCAACGTTCTTGCGCTGCATCAACCGGATGAATGACACCATTCCAATTTGCCGGGTGACTGGCGAAATCAGAATCGAAAATCAGGACATCTACGACCCCGCTCTAGACGTAGTGCAGCTTCGAGCGCGCGTCGGGATGGTCTTCCAGAAGCCAAATCCTTTTCCAAAATCAATCTACGAAAACATCGCTTACGGTCCGCGCCTCCACGGGGTTGCTCGCGTTAAGGCCGACTTGGATGCAATCGTGGAACAAAGCTTGAGGAAGGCAGGACTTTGGGAGGAAGTGAAGGATCGACTGAGTGACAGCGGCACTGCACTGTCGGGTGGCCAGCAGCAGCGCCTATGCATCGCGCGCGCTATTGCTGTCAGCCCTGATGTCATTTTGATGGATGAGCCGTGCTCCGCACTCGATCCAATCGCCACCGCAAAAATCGAAGAACTGATCGACGAGTTGCGAGCCAATTTTTGCATCATCATCGTAACCCATTCGATGCAGCAAGCCTCGCGCGTATCTCAGCGGACGGCGTACTTCCACCTTGGTGTGCTCGTTGAGGAAGGCGAAACGACGCAGATCTTTACCAATCCAAAGGACAAGCGCACCCAAGACTACATTACGGGGCGCTTCGGCTAGCCGGCAGCGCCTGATAGCGCTGCCCCTCCAGGGGGCCGCTAGCATGGACCTCTGGACCGGCATACGCCCCCTGCGGCTTCAAAGCCGCCATATCGTCCCACAAGTATTGGTCTGAAACCGGACCGTCGCGACCACAAGGCCCACACCGGCTGTCGCGCCTGGCCCGCTCGTGCCGGTGTTGCGAGCACAGATTGCCACAAGACAAGCGCCTGACAGGGGCGCTTCGCTTGACAGGTATGCCCTCGCCCCCTAAACACCGGCTCGGTTCGGCGGGATAGCTCAGCTGGTTAGAGCGGCGGAATCATAATCCGTAGGTCCCCGGTTCAAGTCCGGGTCCCGCTACCACCGAACTCCTTGACCTGATGCATCGATGACGGCGAAGAGCTTCGGAGTTCTACATCGCTCCGACGCCATCCTGCTTCCTTCGTCCACCATCTGTTCTCGCCTTCGCCGGATACCTAAGCCATGTCAGACAGCCAGGGCTTGATGATCCGCGCGGCCCCCGTCGTCTTTGTCTTCCTTTGGTCGACTGGCTGGATTTCTGCCCGTGCTGCGGCCCCCCATGCAGATCCACTAACGTTCCTAGCCGCTCGCTTTTCTTTGGCGACATTGGCCATGATGGCGATCGTCATCGCGATGCGCGCCGCATGGCCTCGCCGTTCTGTCGACATCGCACACGCGATGATGACCGGCGTCCTCCTGCACACCGGCTATCTCAGCACCGTCTGGTATGTGGTCGCGCATGGCGTTCCCGCCGGCGTTTCGGGTGTCATCGCGGCCGTTCAGCCGATCTTGACCGCGCTACTTGCGCCGTTCTTGCTGGGTGAACGGATCTCGCTGAGACAATGGGCAGGTATCGTTCTCGGTTTCCTCGGGATCCTGCTGGTGTTGCAGCCGAAGATCGCAGCCGTGGATGGAGCTCAGATGGCTGGGCTCTCATGGCTGTTCCTATTGAATTTTATCGGCATGGTCTCAGTCACCGCCGGGACGTTCTATCAAAAACGCTTCATTCCCTCAGGCGACCTGCGCACCGTCACGCTC
>JAPXTA010000037.1:0-37191 GCA_033812735.1 Hyphomicrobiaceae bacterium
CAATCAGGGCATTTTGCACGGAACGTTCCGTCACCCGTCGGCTCAACCAACCACCTGCGATTCTCAACTTCGCCGGAATCGTACGTAAAGCGTTCGTCCAGCACGAAGACCGCTCCGTGCCATTTGCCATGCATCTCGACTTCGAGGCGGCGGCGGAGGTGACCGAAGCGATCTTCGAATATTCCCCACGCACGTGTCCTGCCCGCAAAGAACGACGTCAGTTCGAAGCGGCTACTATTGTCGGACCCTGTCATCATATCTTGTGGCATGGCTCGTCCAGTCGACTTTGGGGTTCGTTGGTCGCTCAAGCAGGCTTGCGGAGCCTGTAGAGGCCAACGTCGATCTGTCCTTGCTCGAAGCCGACTTCGCAATAAATCAGGTAGTAGAGCCACATGCGCTTGAAGCGTTCGTCAAAGCCGAGTGCTGCAATTTGCGGCCAAGCTGTGAGAAACCGCTCTCGCCAGTCACCAAGTGTACGAGCGTAGGACAGGCCGAACCGTTCGATCGTCTCGAACGTCATGCCGGCGTTGTGGGCACGCTCCTGCATCAGTTCGACGGTCGGCAGCATCCCACCGGGAAAAATGTATCGTTGGATAAAATCGGGATTGCGCTTGTACTGATCGAACATGTCATCACGGATTGTGATGGCCTGAACAACGGCACTGCCGCCGGGCGTTAGCCGCTCCGAAAGCGTCTTGAAGAAGAGCGGCCAATTTTCTTCGCCGACGGCCTCAATCATTTCGATTGATACGATCCGATCGAAGCTTCCCCTCGTGTTGCGGTAGTCTTCGAAGCAGATTTGGGCCCGCTGCTCTAGGCCAGCTGATGCAATTCGCTTGCGTGCGGTCGCGAGCTGCTGCTCGGAAATCGTAATTGCTGTGACATTTGCCCCGTCCCTCGCGGCAGCTTCAGCTAGTGCACCCCAGCCACAACCGATCTCGAGAAGTTTTGTGCCGTCAGCGAGCTCAAGTGACTCGAGAATGCGCGCGAGTTTTTCTTGTTGGGCGTCCTCAAGGGACGACTCGTCAGACCTATAGATTCCGCTCGAGTAAAGCAGTGTCGGGTCGAGCCATAGACTGTAGAACGCGTTTCCAAGGTCGTAATGGTCTGCGATGTTGCGCCGTGACCCTGCTATCGTGTTGCTGCGGCGGAAATGATATCGCCGGTCGCGACGTCTAGTGTGGTTGAGACGCGGAAATGCGCGTGTGATTGCGGCTTCGTGCTGGGTGTAGAAATCGAATACCGCACGCAAGTCGGCCACGTCGATATCCGCATCCATATACGCTTCAGCGAAACCGAGGGCGCCACGCGACATAAGTCGCCAGAACGCCCGATATGTCCGGAAAGCGATCTCCGGACCTAGTGGTTGCGTTGGGTCGCCAACCGTCGACTGAAGTCCTGACGGCATTGTAATTTGCAAGCGGCCGATCGCGTTTCGCCGCAACACACCGTCAAGAGTTTTAAGTAGAACGCTGTCGAGAGGGCCGCTGCGCGGGCCGTCAACTCTCGAGACTGGAGTGGCGCTAGGCACTGCTAACGTATCGTCACGCATGGCGAACGTCCTGTTTCGGATTGTCTACTATGGTGAAGGAGTACGATGGCGACGAGTGCCGATGTACCAGTGGAATGCCCTTTGCCCAGAGCTTCGCGGCTTCGAAGTGAATTGCGCCTATGACCTTCAAGGTCATCAGCGGATAGCGCAGCATCAGACGGGCGATCATCGCATCGTTCAACGGCCGACGCTCGCCCCGGAAATGTGTCTTCAGAACGGGCTTGCCGTCTTCGCGGAAGTTTACTCCGACCACGACCTTGTCGGTGGGTGGAAGTGCGTGGAACCCGTAGCTCCCCGATGATCCGGTGAAGGGCGAGACGTACATTTCCTTGTTGCACGTCTGAGCAATTGAATTTCCCGTGGACGCGACGGGAATGACATAGCTCTTGCGCTCTCGAAACGTATTGGAGACTTCGTACACGACGGCCCCGACTTCCCCGGCCGCAGACTTGCAGAAGTACACGCTGAGCGGATTGAACACGTAGCCAAGCAAGCGGGGGTAACAGACAAGTTCGATTTTTTCCGTAAACTTCGAAAGTCCGGATTCTGCCAGGAGGTTGCGTATTTTGATGCCGAGGGCCTCGAAGCCCGGTGCGCCGAGATCGTGATCGTGGATGCTCATTATGTTGCGGCGATTGCGCGAAAATAGCCGCAATTCACTGTCGATCTGATCGATCTCGTCGATGTCGAGGCAGAGGGTGAAGACGCGGTATGAGAAGCCGTTCTGACGTGGGGACAGGCGCTTGTGAACGACAGTGCCCTCGTAAACGCAGGATGAGAGGTTCTTCATTCCGCGGCCTCTTTGGCTGGCTGCGGGGCGCTGTCGGGTGGGGAAATGTGTATGCGTCCGGATTCGTTTGCGACGGTCCAGGGGCGTCTAACGCCGCCAATGTCCTCGGCAACCGCAAGGCCCGATTGAATCCCGTCTTCGTGGAAGCCGTAGCCAAAGTAGCTGCCGCAGAACCATGTGTTCTTGCGACCTTGCAATTGCCAGAGTTGACGCTGCGCGCCCATGGCTGCGGCATCGAAGATTGGGTGAGCGTAGTTGAACTGCGCAATTGTTTTGCCCGGTGCGATCGCATCGTTGGGATTGAGGGACACGAATAAGTCAGGACTGTCCGGGTTGAGTGGTTGGAGTTTGTTCATCCAATAGGTAACAGACAGCTGCTTCTCGTCGCCATTCAGGCTGCTCAGATAGTTCCAACTCGACCACAGGCGCTTTCGCCGCGGCATATGCGACTGGTCGGAATGAAGTACGGTGAGGTTCTGCGAATATCGGAAGGTGCCCAACAGTGCCCGTTCGTCCGCGTCGGGGTCGCCTAATAGTGCCAATGCGTCGTCGGCGTGTGTGGCAACGACGCACGAATCAAAATCGATCGCAGATTTCCCGGTTTGTAGTGTGACTCCGTTGAGCCTGCGCTCGATCCTGCGTACGGGCTCGCCGAGTTTCACTTCACCGCGATAGTCGGCAAGGATACGTTTTACGTATTCCCGGCTGCCGCCCACGACCGTGCGCCACTGAGGCCGGTCCCTTATTTGAAGCAGACCATGATTGGAGAAGAACCGGACGAACGATGCTATTGGAAAATCGAGCACTGTGTTCGATGGTGTTGACCAAATTGCCGCTGCCATCGGTAAGATGTGACGATCGACGAATGCCTTCGAATATCCGTTCGTATCGAGATACGCACCGAGTGTCGTGGTGTTCGATTGAGCTGAGAATTCGAGGTTCGGTGCTTCCCGGAAAAAGCGAACGATGTCTGAGATCATTCGCCAATGCGACACACTGAAGATGTTGGCAGGCTGGCCAAACATCGTCGCCAAACTCGACCCGGCGTATTCGTATCGGCCGTGATCCAGGGAAACCGCGAAGCTCATATCCGTAGGTGCTGTCGGCACATCGAGGTGCTGAAACAAGGCAATCAGATTAGGATAGCTCGCAACGTTATACACTATGAAACCGGTATCGACCGCGATGCCGCCGCTGCGGTGCGGTGCGTCGACGGTATTGCTGTGGCCGCCAGGCCGAGGATCAGCTTCGAATAGTGTCACATCGTGATGGCGGGACAACAACCAGGCGGCTGAGAGGCCCGATATGCCGCTGCCGATTACCGCGATCCTGTTTGGCGTGCTCATTTGGCCCCCGAACTCATGGTGACTACGTAGAACCGCGGAGTTTGGATTGGTTCGACTTTCACTGCTTCGAACCGACCGCCGTGGGCAAATTCCACTGCTCAATTTCTGGAAAAATCTCTTTTCTTCAATGCTGTAGGTGCGATTTTGGCGGCTCTTTGCCGGACGCACTCTTGATCTGACTATTTGGGAAAGGGATCCGCGAAAATTCTCGATCGCTTACGGGTGCCGGGTCGGGTGTGCTCCGTCCGTCGAGCCGGACCAAGGTTTGCATTGTTGCTCGAACGGCCACTGTGGAGACGGTGTCGAACTTCGTCGACGTGATGGATTGTGGTCGTCGAGGATGCCGCTATCGCTCCCGCAGCCACGTTCTCTAGATCAACGTTGTCTTGGTGCGAGAGGGTGCCGACATCATTTCAGACGTCGGCATCGCGATATACAACGCCTCTTGCTTTGACCGGCTCGAGTAGAGACCAGTCGCCTTCCTCAACACTGTAGCCCTTGGGAAAGGGTGGCCGAACGTCCATCCCTATCGATTGTAAGACGCGATCATCACGATAGTAGATGCGCAGAACGAGCGACTCCAAGATGGCAAACGGCCCATCGTCATTGCGTTTCAGTTCGGCGATCAGGTCTGCCGGTCTCGTAGGTCTCGAACCTTCAGCGCCTCTAGCCGCATCAATGAGTGCGAGAGCTCGCTTCAGATCGACAATATCGGGTCCGACTGACGCCACCATGTCCGCGACAATGGCCGGGTCGTCCGCGCCTGGCAAATTGAAATCCGCGCTGGCCGGGATCATCCAGCCCGCGATCATGCGCAAGGTGTCAATTTCGTCGTCAGACAATGGCGCAGCCATTTGTGGGGGCGTTGGCATCGGTCTACTCGAAGAGATCGTGAATGCGCGTTTTGATCTGGTCGGCGCAGTAGAGAGCTAGCGCCTGAATCGTGGATGTTGGGTTCACGCCTCCTGATGTTACGAACACGCTGCCATCGACTATAAAGAGGTTTCGAACATCGTGGGCGCGGCCCCATTCGTTCACAACCGAGTGCTTTGGGTCTCGTCCCATCCGCGCTGTGCCCAGCAGATGCCATCCTGCGTAGGGCAATGGCGCTCTTGCTACAATATCAGTTGCGCCTGCCGCGAGAAGAATGTCTTTGCCCCGTTCCACTGAATGAGCGAGCATAGCTTTTGAGTTCTCGCTCAACCGGTAAGTTATCTTTGGCGCCGGAATCCCGTTGCGGTCTTTCAAGTGCGGATCGAGCGTCACTCGATTTATCTCTTCCGGCAGATCCTCGCAAATGGAGACCATGCCAGCTTGATGATCAAACAGCTTTCGAAAGGCGGCATGGTGACCCTCGCCCCAAGGAATTAGAGCGTCATTGACGCCATTGATCGCTGTCGTGACTGGGCCGGATCCGCGCGTAAATTGGTAGCAATAGCCGCGCAGGAATCCACGCGTTGGATCCGTCTCGTAGAACTGCATGCTCCACATGAAGACGCGTGAGCCACGGTAGCCGTCGAGCGGTTGATCGAAGCGGCCGCGTACGAGAGCATACGGATGGAACATCAAGTTGCGTCCAACTTGACCACTGGTATTTGCTAGACCGTCTGGGAACCGTTCTGATGCCGAATTCAGAAGGAGACGTGGGGTGCCGACGCCATTGCAAGCCATGATCACAATCTCAGCCGGCTGGAAGACCTCTTGGCCATCGGCGTCGAAATACCAAGCACCCGTCGCCATGCGTTCATCGTTGGTCTCAATGCGGCTGACCCGGCAGCGCGTTCGCAGTTCGACACGGCTACGCATGGCTTCCTGCCAGTACGTGATGTCCGTACTAGCCTTGGCTCCTTGCGCGCACCCGTGGCCGCAATGGCCGAGATTGATACATTTCGCGCGCCCCTCAAAGTCACGCGATGTTATTGCGCAATCGGACGGCCACCAGTGCCAACCGAGTGTGTTCATGGCTCGTCCCAACACTGTGCCAGTCTTGCCCAGCGGAAGTGGTGGCATCACCGCTTCCTTCGGCGGATACGCGGGATCGCCGGCAAGACTTGATACGCCCATCATGCGATCGTTGAGGGCGTAGAATGGTTCGAGCGTCTGGTAGTCGATCGGCCAGTCGTCCGCCACTCCATCCAGGCTGCGAACCCGGAAGTCGGACGGATGCATACGGGGAAAGTGTCCGGCGTAAAGGATCGTGCCGCCGCCGACACCATTGAAGTTTGCAATCTTAATCGGCGAATTTTCTTCGTTGATCGGATAGTCCGAAGGCGCGGCCCGCCTGTTCGGGTTTATCGCGTAGTCCTCCGACTGTCGGCTCTCCCAATCGCGTCCGGTGCTCGGGTACTGCGACGGATTCTGCCACGTCCCCTGCTCAAGGCAAACGATGCGCATTCGGGTGTCGGCGAGGCTCCATGCAACGGCCGCGCCGGATGCGCCGCCGCCGATGATCAGTACGTCGACCCGCTCTTTCATATGCATAGGCGAAAGGATCCAATGGTGTCTGCCGCCACTGCCGCCGTTAGATGGCTAGCTGAGGTGCCTTCGTACGATTGATCAGGCCAGTTGCTTTGAGCGGCGGATACTTCGCAAGTGCCGCTTCTACCGGCTCGGTTCCCCAGCCAGGACGGTCCGGAAGGATCAGATAGCCGTCCTTGTATTGGGGAGCATGGCTGAAGATCTCTGCATCCCAAGCGATGCGATCGATGTCCGTCTCCATAATTCGGAAGTTTGGAACAACAGCGCTGAAGTGCGCATTCATCATTGTGCAGAGATGGCCGTAGAAATTGTGTGGCGCGATATTGACTTCGTAGGCGTCAGCCGCGGCTGCGATTTTCAGTGATTGCCAGACGCCATTCCAAGGTGTGTCGATGATGGCCACGTCGATCGATTGATTTTGGAAGTACGGCAAGAAGCGCTGGAGACCGATCAGAGTCTCGCACGATGAGATCGGATGAGGACTATTTGCCCTGATGTAGGCCAGCGCCTTCGGATCGAGTGTGTCGATCTCCACCCAGAAAAGATCGAGGTCCCGCGTCTCGCGCAGGATTTTGAGATAGCCTTCCGTCTTGGCATTGAAGTTCAGATCCAGGAGAATGTCTATGTCGGGGCCTGCTGCGCCGCGCATGATCTCCAAGTGCTTGCGCAAATTCTTGAGGGTGTGGCGCTCCACGTTTCGCGCGACGTCGTGAGGGCGGCCAAAGCCTGGCGTCCAGGCTTCGATCCGGTCCTTATCATCGTAGAGAAACATGTTCGTCTTGAGTGCTGTGTAGCCTTCGGAGCGGACGTCGCGCGCAATCTGGCGCACGCCATCTGCATCAACGATCGGTGGCGAAAAATGCTCGGTGCGCATGCGATAGGCAACGCAGTGCGACCAGTAAACACGTAGCTTGTCGCGTACCTTCCCGCCGAGGATCACATGGCAGGGGACATCCAGAGTTTTTGCCTTCGCATCGAGCATGGCATTCTCGAGGGCGCCGATGGCTTGGCCGATCACCCCGCCGGATGCCGGGCGCGTTACGTTCATCAGATCGTTGTAGATATGTTCATGAAGCATTGCGCTCTGGCCGATGAGCCGATGCCCGATCTGTTGAATCACCGATGTTACGCCGGGAGAACCAAAGTTTTCGTCGTATTCGCTCCAACCGACGGTTCCGTCCTCGGTGGTCAGTTTGACGAAGTGGTAATTGCGAAACGAGTTGCTGCACGACAGCGTCTTAACTTCGGCAATGATGGCTTTCTTTTTCATGATGCGACCTGAGCATTGATCTGATTGGAACGAACGGAAATCGGCTTCGCTGAAGTCGACCAACTACACTGCGGCATTGGTTGTGCGACTCATTGCGGCCGGTCGACTTGGTGGGGCTGCTGGGCTCGAAGACTTAGATTGCTGCCGCTGGCCGGTTTGCATATCAAACACATGAATATCTGCCGGCAAGGCACTCAGATGTATGGTCTGTCCTGGTCGGACATCCGTCCGGCCGCGCACGAGTATGCGGACCATATGTTTGCCCAGCCGGGCTGAGATTTGTGTTTCGAGCCCGGTTGGCTCGACGACTGATACGGTCGCTGGCCATCCTGAGTCGGTTAGTCTCATGTGTTCTGGCCGGATGCCGATCGTCATGCGTCCCGAGGGCGCGGTGAAAGGCAGTGGCATTGCCAGGTCATCTTCGATTGCAAAATGTCCTAACGAGTTTACCGTGCCTTCGAAGAAGTTCATGGGAGGTGAACCGATGAAGGCAGCCACGAAGAGGTTTTCGGGCTGATCGTAGAGATCAAGCGGTTCACCGATCTGCTCGACAACACCGTTGTTCATTACCACCACGCGATCAGCCAAGGTCATGGCCTCGATTTGATCGTGAGTGACATAAACGGTCGTGACGCGGAGCCGCTGATGAAGCTCCTTGAGTTCCGAGCGCATTTGCACCCTTAGCTTGGCATCCAAGTTCGACAACGGCTCGTCGAACAGAAATACGTTCGGATTTCGGACAATGGCGCGGCCCATCGCAACGCGCTGGCGCTGTCCACCGGATAGAGCGCGCGGCTTGCGATCAAGCAGAGCATCGAGGCCGAGGATCTGTGCGGCTTCGTTGACGCGGGTCTCAATTTCCGCCCGTTCGATGCGCCGCTGACGCAATGCGAAGCCCATATTGTCTCGAACGGTCATGTGGGGATAAAGGGCGTAGTTCTGAAAGACCATTGCGATGTCGCGGTCCTTTGGCGCTACGTCATTTACGATGCGAGTGCCTATCGCGATCTCTCCGCTCGAGATCTCTTCGAGACCTGCAAGCATCCTGAGAAGTGTCGACTTGCCGCAGCCTGATGGGCCGACGAGGGCGACGAACTCCCCGTCCTGAATGTCGATTGAAACGCCGTGGATGACTTCGAACTGGCCGTAAGACTTCCGGACGTTTCTAATTTCAACCATGCTCATCTTTAATCACCTCAACAGCGTTGGCAGCCGTGAACGGGTTCCTCTTGCGGGGCTCATGCCACTTCGCCGGCTTTGATTGCTGCCGTCTTGGCGCCGCTTCCAAGTTTCTTTGCCAAAGCCTCATAGCCCGCGTTTTCATGGCGTTTGATGAGCTCTGCTGCGTTTTGATACTTGCCAGCATGGATCGCATCGCGGATGGCTTGGTGTTCCTTTAAAGACGCCGCCATGCGCTGCGGCATCATCGCGAATCCGTATCTGGCAGAGGACAACGCACTCAGGGTGACGAGCATGCGCAAGGACCACTGTGAATGCGGCGTATCGTAGAGCAGTATGTGGAACTCGTGGTTCAGTTGGGTATACCGCTGTACATCCTGGGCCGCGACCGCCTTGCGCGAGGCTGCGATGTTCGCGTCAATTTCCTTGAAGCGCTTTGCATCGTAACTGCCCGCGCCCAGCTCGATCGCGAGACCGCCAACGAGACCGCGCAGTGCATAGATTTCCTTCAGTTGTTCCGCGCCGGCGCTCGCAACGACTGCTCCCACATGAGGATGCATGTCCAGCCAGCCTTCGGCAGCAAGACTGCGAATCGCCTCACGAATTGGTGTCTCACTCATCCCTAGGGCTTCCGACACTTCGCGGGACGTGATGCGATCGCCCGGTTTTACAGACCGGGAAAGGATAAGCTCTTCGATATGCCGGCGAGCGACATCTGCCTTGGACAAGAAAACAGGTGGTTGCGGCATCACATTGGCACTCCGCTCATTCGGAAAATGTGCGTCATCGGTGTCACCCTTTCGTCGCGCCATCGGCTAAGCCCTGGATCAGCCATTTCTGCACGAGCAGTGCAAAGACGACCACCGGCACGACTGTTATTGTTCCAACCGCCGTCAATGCGCCCCAGTTCGCGCCGTTGACGGTATCTCCGGCGATCCCTGCGATTGCGACCGGGATCGTCGATGCGAAGCGATTGGTGAGCACGAGTGCGAATAGAAGTTCTTCCCAAGCGAGGATCATGCTGAAGATCAACGTTGATAGGACGCCGGGCATAGAGATCGGCAATATGATCTTCGCGAATGCGCCGAAGCGGCTGCAGCCATCGATCATCGCGGACTCTTCGAGTTCCCGCGGTAGAGACAAGAAGAAGCCACGCATCAGCCACATCACATAGGGGATGAGGAACGTGCAGTAGGCCAAGATCAGCGTGATGTGCTGGTCTGTTACGCCGAGGCGGCGAGCCACGAGAAACATTGGTACAGCAAGCGCAATCGGCGGGACACCGCGCGATAGCAGAATCAGGACGCCAATGGTTGCGGCGCCTTTCAATCGAATGCGGGCTAGTGCGTAGCCCGCCATCGAGCCGGCGACAATCGATACGATGCCAGCACCCGTTGCGACAATGACGGTATTTATGAGCCGCCGATTGATATCCGCTCGCTGAAGATAGCCGATGTAATGTTCAAGCGTGGGTGTGAAGAACAGCGTTGGAGGCGTTGTGAAGATGTCGCGCTGTTGCTTGAAAGATGTGAGGATCATCCAAAGCACAGGAAAGAGAAAGATCGCGCAAGCAAGTACGCCGGCGCCAATGCGGACTTTGTGTCCCGTTCTCGTGCGGCCTGGCCGATGTGCCGTCTGACCTATGATGAGGGCGCTCAATAGTATTCCTCCAATTTGCGCGTGCCGTGGAGGAACACTCCGGTGAGAATCATCGTTAGGACCAGAATGATCACTGCCATTGCCGCCGATTCAGCAAAGCGGAGGGAGCGGAAGGCTTCCTCGTAAATGAAGAGGTTGATCACGTTCGTCGCGCCGCCGGGGCCGCCGTATGTCGCGGCGAGCGCTATGTCGAACATCTTCACTGCACCGAGCCATCGCACGACGAACGTAGCTGCGATGATCGGTACTAGGAGAGGAAGCGTGATCGACCAGAGCTTGGCCCACCAGTTGGCGCCGTCGATATCGGCTGCTTCGAAGACATCCCGCGGAAGTGCGAGCAAGGCGGCTGTCGCAATTAGAACCACGAAGGGGGTCCAGCGCCAGGTGTCGATAATCACAATGGTGGCCATTGCCAACGTGGCATCACCGAACCAATCCAGCGGGCCGATGCCAAACAAGCCGAGCAGGTAGTTCATGATTCCCCACAGGGGATCCAGGATCATGCGGAAAATGCCGCCGGCGACGACAGGTGCGACGACCATCGGAATAATAAAGAGCGCCCGGACCAGGCCACGTCCGCGCCACTCGGCGTTGATCAGGAAGGCAATGCCGAAGCCGAGAACGATCTGCAACGGCAGAGCCAGTGCGAGGTAGATCAGTGTCACCTTCATCGATGCCCAGAAGCGGTAGTCATCGAGTACGTGCGCGTAGTTCTCCCACCCGACCCATTCGACCGCACTGAATGTCATCAGGTCGAAGCGCGCGAAGCTGATTTGGATTGTGTAGAAGATGGGATAGGCAAGAAGGGCACCGAGCAAGATCGCCGACGGCAGCATGAACGACCAGCGAGACAAGGTGTCCGTCAGTTTCGACCATGCCTGGGAGCGCGCATGGTGCGCGCCTCCGTCTGCCTTCAATTTCATGCCGGTGCACTCCCTGACCAACGTGCCTCTTCAGTTCAGCACTTTTTCGATCTTGCCCGCTGCGGTCTGCAACGCTTCGGCTGCAGTCGCCTTGCCGGCCATGAAGCGCGCGACCTCGTCAGCCAAGATCTGTTGAGCTGCGTCGGAGCGCGGATGGCGGATCCGCCACATCTTGCCCTTCTCAGCGGCGTCATAAGCTTGTTGAAGGGCTGCAAACACCGGCTTCAACCAGGCTTCGGACGGCGTGGATGCAAGCGTAGACTTGCGTGCCGGGAATACGCCGAGATTGGCCGAATGCCATGCCTCGCCTTGCTTTGAACTCAACCACTGCAAGAGCGCCCATGCTGCCCGTTTGTTTTGGCTCTTGGCGGAAACGCTGCCGTTCCAAATACCGCGGTGAGATCCCGGACCTGCCGAGCCACCTGGCAGGACTTGAATGCTGACCTCTTCCGGCTTCAAGGTTGTCGTCTTCTGGTCGATCGCCGATCCTTTATAGATGCTGCCCCAATTGATCAGGGTGGCGACGACGCCCTGGCGGAACGCTTGCATCGATTCCGAGAAGCCGTGGCTCACGGCGCCCGTCGGCGCGAAGTCGAGCAGTTTTTTGTGCGTTTCAAGAGCCTCGATGCCAACAGGGTTGTTGAACGCGGGCTTGCCTTTGTCATCAAGCAGGCTGCCGCCATTGGCGTTCAGAATTGCTTGCCAAATTGTGGGTGTCAGCGGCTCACGCACGAAATAGGTGTCGATCGCCCAAGCGTCCGGCTTGCCATCACTATTGGTGTCGCGAACCAACTTGGGCGCTTGCTCCAAAAATTGCTTCCACGTTAGCGCTGGAGTAGGAGCCGGTAGTCCAGCCTTCTCGAAATGTGTTTTGTTGACGAACATCATCAACATGTTCGAACGCAAAGGTACGCCGTACTGGACTCCTTTCCAGTCGCCAGCGGCGAGTGGCGCGGCATTGAAGTCGTTCCAGTCATAATCTGGTGCGGTCCACTTTTGAACGTCGGGGCTCTTGAGGTCTAGAAGGGCGCCGACCGTCGCCAACTGAGGGATCCAGGGGTCGTCAGCGATGAAGATGTCGTAGGTTGGGCTCGGACCAGTCGCGTCGAGCATGGTCTTGGCGAGAAGCTCGACGTAGGGCACGCCGTCGATCCGGACCTTGATGTGAGGAAAGGCCTTGTTGAACTCCGGCACCATCAGCGTTTGCCACTGGTTGGCGAAGGCTTCATTGGCGATCATCCGAACTTCGATCGGTTTTTCTGGCGTACCAAGTCCAGATTGAGCCTGAGCCGCAGTCCCCGAGAGCGCAACGGCTGTAACTGCTGCGAGAAGGGCCCGGCGCGACACGGCGGCCGCCGAAAGTAATCTCAACATTGTTTCCTCCTTGGACACGACGGTTCGAGCCGGTCGCTGTCGATCTCGTTCTGCATTCTATAGAATCCAGAATGCCGGATAGAAGTAGCAGTCAGCCGGAATGGGAGTCAATTGGGGAGGCGATGCAAGGGATGATGAGATCGAGAGAACACTCTTCGGCCGGAACGATGCGTGTGCGACGACAGGCTTCCCGTTGTTGCGTAGCACGCTGACTTGGTAGGCGAGCGGGGCATGCTTCGGCGACAATACAAGTCGCGGCCAGAGAGCGATTTTCTCGCGTGTGCTCTTTCGAATGGCGGCGTCCGGTGCCGGAGATGGTCCGGACGCATGTCGCCGGTGTAGAGTAGTATGTCGCTTGCTTTGCCGGCCGTTCGTTGTGCACCCTTCCTGATGCTTACTCTTCGTCAAATTGAGATCATCCGAGCCATCATGGTGACGGGCACTGTGGGCGGGGCTGCTCGTCTACTGCATGTCTCGGCTCCAGGGGTGAGCCGCATCATGAAGCATGCCGAAAGCGTTCTCGGCCTGAAGCTCTTTCTAAAGAAGGGAGGGCGCTATACTCCGACGCGCGAAGCGGCTGACATTTTTACCCAGATCAACGGGGTATATGACAAAGTTGAAGACCTGCATTTCGTGATAAAAAGGTTGAAGTCGGGTGTCGATGCGGAGCTAAAAATCGGCTCGGTCCCTAGTCTTTCAAATGTGATGGTGCCTCGGGCTGTTGCCGATATCCGTCGAACATTTCCAGATCTCAGAATCGATTTCGATGTGCTCAAGATCGAGGATGCGATCGATTACTTGCTGCTTGGCAAGGGCGAGGCTGTGGCCATGAGCTACAAGCTCGAACACCCAATGCTGTCGTTTGCCCCGCTAGCAGCGGGTGAATTGAAGTGCATCGTTCCGCGGGGGCATCCGCTCGCATCAAAAAAGCACGTCACGGCCCGTGAGATTGTAGGCCACCCGCTTATCGGAATCGACCCGAACGACCCTTACGGGCGCATCATGGCCGGTATCTTTGCTTCGAACGGGTTGAGTTACGATGTCACGATCCGCGCCCGGTTCGGTTCGACAGTGTGCGCGCTCGTCGCTAACGGGCTCGGCGTTGCCGTCATTGACGCATTCACCTTGGCCGGTGGCAACTGGCCGGGCGTATGTGTGCTTGACATCAAAGAGACGACAACTTTCGAGACGTTTATCGCGACACGTAAGGACGCATCATTGACCAACTATTGCGAGATGTTCATTTCGCAATTGCGCGCCCATTTGCTGTCGCTTTCCAAGCCAACGCCTCGTGCTCGCTTCGCAGCAAGCGCCCCTCGGCAGAAATTAACATAGTGTTTGGTCTTTGGCTTGCTTTGGTATTTGACGGCGGATTGCGGTTACTGCCATCTCCCAAGTAGGCCGGACCGAAAGGGCCGAGCTGCCCCCGTGAAACGAGGGGCTGAGGAGGAAACCCAGGGAGTTTGAACTGATGCGTCGTCTAAGTTCGATCGTGGCTGCGACTGTGGCCATTGCATGGCTCGCAGCGCCCGCTACCGCGCAAACATTTCCGAACCAGGATATCCAAGGCGTTATTCAGTGGGGGGCCGGCGGTTCGACCGATGTCGTTGCGCGCGCCGTCACGCCGCACGCCGAGAAAGTTCTCGGTCGAACAATCATCATGACCAATCGCACAGGCGGCGTTGGCGCCATTGCAATGAAGTTCGTGCAATCACAAAAATCGGACGGCTACACGCTGCTGATGGGCGCCGAAAATCCGCTCCTCTACAAAGTGATGGGGCTGTCGGACAACGACTACACGGACAGCTTTACTGCGATCAATTTGCTCGCGCGTGGCATCCCGATTCTGGTCGCCAACAAGGACGCACCCTACAACTCAATCAAGGAACTCGAAACTTTCGCCAAGGCAAATCCTGGCAAGGTGAAGGTTGGCAGCACTGGACCTGGTGGCTTGCCGTCCGTGGTCATGGCCATGCTCGGCACGCAAGCGAAGATGGAACTGACAGCGGTGCCCTATGATGGAGATGGTCCGGCGCTGACCGCGCTGCAGGGTGGTGCCATCGATATCATGCCGGCGGTGCTTGGCGCTGCAATCGAGCACATCAAAGCGGGACGCATGAAGCCGCTTGGCGTCATCGATACAGAAGCCAATCCTGCGTTGCCAAACGTGAAGCCCATCACTGCAGACTATCCTGGTATGGCGAAGTACCTGCCGTGGGGGCCGTTCTTCGGCGTGTTCGTCAAGAAGGACACACCTGCAGATGTCGTCGCCAAGCTGGTTGCTGCCTTCAACCAAGGTGCCAAGCACCCGGACTTCGAGAAGCTGATCAATGACCGTGGCTTCAAGATGATGAACATCTCGGGCGCTCCGGCGGATGACTTCCTCAAGAAGTGGCAGGCGAACACGTCGTGGATCGTATTTGACGCCGGTATTGCCAAGAAATCTCCGGCAGACTTCAATATTCTCAAGCCTTGAGATTTACGCCAGGACGGTCGCCCAAGAGCGGCGACCGCTCCTTGGCGCGTTCGTTCATGCCCTGTCTCATGGAGGCATTATGGAACGGCAGGCCACGCGGCGGCCCGGAGAGGTCGTGTTTACGATACTGATGCTGGCTGTAAGCATTTTCCTGTTCTGGCAGGCCTATAAGATTTCCGGCTTCAGCTCGAAGAGTTCGCCGGGAGCGTTCCCGTTGGCTGCGACTGCAATCATGGTCATCGCTTCCGTCGTCACTGTTGTAAACACCCTTCGCGCACCGGCCGCGCCACAAGGCTGGTTGGCCTTCCGCACCGAGATCGCGCCCAATATCGTCGTCATTTTTGCGACGCTAATCTTGCTGTACAGCCTGATGCTCGAAAGCATTGGCTTTATCATCGTGTCGTTCGCTTTCCTGTTTGCGGGGATTCTGTTGCTGCACAACCAGGGGGCCGGTAAAGCGCTGTTCTGGTCGCTAATTTCGATTGTGTTCGTTTATGTGATCTTCCGCCTCATGTTCAAAGTCGTGTTGCCCGAGGGCGTTATTCCCGAACGGCGCATGCTTGCTGACCTCGGCGCGCTGTTGGCCAAGCTGTGGGGGCAACGCTGATGGAAACGCTCAAATACTTTACGATGGCGTGGTTCGATCCGAACCTTTTGTTTCTGACAGCAGTTGGCACCTTCGCTGGAATCTACATTGGTGCGATTCCGGGGCTGTCCGTCACGATGGCCGTTTCGATCCTGATCGGATTCACGTTCACATGGGACGTCAACAGCGCTTTGGCGCTGATTGCAGGCATCTTCACCGGCGGCGTCTATGGCGGTTCGCGAACGGCGATCCTTCTCAATATTCCTGGCGCTCCGGCAGCTATAGCAACAGGTTTCGATGGCTACCCGCTCGCCAAGAAGGGTGAGGCTGGCAATGCTATCGGTATTTCGACTGTGATGAGTGTGATCGGCGGGTTTGTCGGCATTCTGGTGCTGGCAATCGGCGCGCCGATCATCTCCGAGTTCGCTGTCAGGGTGCAGCCCCGCGACTATCTCCTGCTCGCCATCATGGGTGTTCTGCTCGTGGGTGCGCTGTCAGGCGAAAGCCTCGCCAAGGGTGTGTGGGCGGCCGCATTTGGAATGGTCCTTGGATCGGTCGGTCTGGATCCACTAACTGTCGAAGAGCGCTTCACGTTCGGACTGCCTCAATTGACCAACGGCATCTCCGCCATCGCCGTCATGATCGGGATGTTCGGCCTTTCGGAGGCCCTCGCCCAACTCCACGATCTTCACAAGACGGCAATCAAGCAGCGCGTCGACAATATCGTTCCGAAGTGGTCGGACATTCGGAAATATTTCGGCCTCAGCATGCAAAGCTCGGCAATCGGTGTCGTTGTCGGCGCGTTGCCTGGCACGGGTGGCGATATCGCAGCGTTGCTCGCCTACGATCACGCCAAGCGCGTGACCAAGAATCCGGAGGTGCCGTTCGGGCAGGGCGCCAAGGAAGGCATCGTTGCACCTGAATCTGCCAACAACGCTGCGGTCGGTGGTGCCTACATTCCGATGCTGACGCTCGGCATTCCCGGCGATGCGGTGACGGCGGTCATCATTGGCGCCCTGTACATCAAAGGGCTCAATCCCGGTCCGCTGATGCTAATCGAGAAGCCGCATATGTTCTGGTTCACCGTCGGCAACCTGACACTCGCCAACTGCTTCCTGCTGATCTTTGGCCTGACGGGCATCAGACTGTTTGCCAAGATTGTCGAGATCCCCAAGGGCATTCTGCTGCCTTTGATTGTACTGCTGTCGGTCGTCGGCGCGTACTCGATCAATAACTCCGCAGACGATGTGCTATGGATGGTCGCCTTCGGCATCTTTGGCTATTTTATGAAGATGTACGGCTATCAAACGGGTCCGCTGATCCTCGGCATCATTTTGGCTCGGTTGATCGATGACAATTGGCGGCGCGCTATTATTTCCGAGCGGGGGGATTTCGGGTCTTTCGCGCTGAATGTGGTCTCAAGCCCGTTGTCGCTTACTTTGCTCGTCGTCATTTGCGCCGTTCTCATTGCGAAGACGCCGCTTTGGCCAAAGCAAAAGCCGAAGACCACCTAGGTCTGTGCGAGGTCCAACATGCTTCATCGACGTATTCTGATTGGCCTTATCGGCTCAAACATCATGAAGTCTCTGTCACCGTCGCTCCATGAGGATGCGTTCACTGACCACGGCTTGCAGGGCCACTATCACCTCATGGATGCCGAACGATTGCATGGTCGCCGGCTGGAGCAGTTGTTTGCGTCGGCGATACAGGTTGGCTTTTCGGGCTTCAACGTCACCTTCCCATTCAAGCAAGCGGTACTGCCGCTGCTCGATGACGTCTCGGCAGACGCTCGCCAGATCGGCGCAGTCAATACGGTCACGATCAGTGAGGGTGGCCGGGCCATTGGCTACAACACCGATCGCAGCGGATTTCGGCGCAGCGTAACGGACAGTCTTGGCAAAGATGCCGTGAGAGGACAAAAGGTCGTTTTGGTCGGGGCGGGCGGCGCCGGTCGCGCTGTTGCTTTCGCGCTTATGGATCTCGGCGTGGCGCACCTTTCTGTTCACGATATCGATGGCCAGTGCGCGACGGCGACGGTTGCCGATCTCGCTTCGCATTTCGGTACGTCGCGCTGTGCCTATATTTCCGATGTCGAAGCCAGCATCTCTGATGCCATCGGCGTTGTGAATGCGACGCCGATCGGAATGCTCGGCATGCCTGGTAACCCTGTTCCTGTTGCGGCGCTTCGGAGCGATCAGTTCGTCGCCGATGTGATCTATACGCCGATGGAAACCGAGCTAATCCTTGGCGCACGGGCAAAAGGATGCCGCGTGCTGACCGGAGGTGGAATGTGTGTGCACCAGGCTGCCGATGCATTTCGCCTATTCACGGGTTTGGAGCCGGATGTCGGGCGGATGCACCGAACGTTTATTCGTGCCCTTGCGGCACGAGACGCAGAGCTCAGGTCGGCAGCTTAAGGCTGGAGAAACTGACATGAAGTTGTCAATTGCAACGGTCTGTCTCAGCGGTGATCTTGGCGAGAAGCTGCAAGCTATTGCTGCGGCGGGCTTTCAAGGCGTTGAGATTTTCGAAAATGACCTTTTGTCCTTTCATGGAGCGCCGAGCGATGTGCGGCGGATTGCGGCGGACCTTGGCCTCGAGATTGTAGCGTTTCAGCCTTTCCGCGATTTCGAGGGTATGCCAGCTGAGAAGCGCGAACGCGTCTTTGCTCGCGCTGAGCGCAAATTCGACCTCATGTCAGAACTCGGCTGCAATCTCATGCTAGTTTGCTCGAATGTGGCGGCCGACAGCCTTGGCGGTATCAATCGCGCTGTTGAGGACTTTCGCGCGCTCGGAGATCGAGCGGCGCGGCGCGGCTTCCGCGTCGGATACGAGGCTCTGTCTTGGGGGCGTCATATCAACGACTATCGAGATTCCTGGGAAATCGTGCGGCGCGCCGATCATCCGGCAATTGGCCTTGTGCTTGATAGTTTTCATATCGCCGCGCGCAGAACCGACATGTCGGCTATCCGGAGCATTCCGGGTGACAAGATATTTCTCATTCAACTCGCCGATGCCCCGATGCTCAGCATGGACTATTTGACTTGGGGGCGTCACTTCCGCAGCTTCCCCGGCCAGGGTGAGATGCCGATCGCTGAGTTCATGGATGCCCTATCGGACACTGGCTATGATGGGATTCTGTCCCTTGAGATCTTCAACGATCAGTTCAGGGCCGGCTCTGCCAAATCAGTAGCCATCGATGGTCATCGCTCTCTATTGTTTGCGCTTGACCAACTGCCTCCAGCCAAGCGGCGGCATTCGCCGGCAATGCCTCCGAGGGCGAAGTGCTACGGCACGGAATTCCTCGAGTTCGCCATAGATGCCACGACGGTCAGCGCGTTGGAGGCGTTGTTTAGTGGACTTGGATTTAGTTGCACGGGCCGTCACAAATCCAAAATCGTGTCGCGGTGGCAGCAAGGCCAAATCAATCTCGTCATCAATGCGGAGACAAAGGGCTTTTCTCACACGTTCTATGTGACCCACGGAGCAGGCGTTTGTGCCATTGCCCTCAAAGTCGATGACATTCAAGCCACGATGGAGCGCGCGCGTGCTTTGCTGGATGAGCCATTCAGCCAAGTGTCCAGTCCCGGCGAACTGGAGGTGCCGGCCGTACGGGGTGTAGGCGGAAGTCTCCTGTATTTTGTCGACGACAAGCCGCCCATGGATCAGCTTTGGGCCGTCGAGTTCGATAAGCATAAACCAACCAGCCGGGGCACAGGACTTACCGTCGTCGATCATATTTCCCAATCCATGCCCTACGAGGAAATGTTGACGTGGTTGCTGTTTTACACATCGCTGATCGACGTGAGGAAGCTGCCGGAAGCCACGGTTCTTGACCCAGGTGGTGTGGTGAGGAGCCAGGTGATCCAAAGTGAAGGGGGGGAGCTGCGCGTGGTCCTCAACGCATCGCAGTCGTCACGCACGCTGTCGTCGCGGTTCCTGACCGAAATGTTTGGCTCCGGTGTTCAGCACATCGCGTTTCAGACGGATGATATATTCGAGACCGTTGCCAAGCTGCGGCAGAATGGAGTTCCACTTCTGGCAATTCCGGAGAACTACTACGATGATCTCGAAACCAAGACGGAAATGTCCATAGATGAGATTGGTCGGCTTAAGGCACTCGGCATCCTTTATGAGTGCGACGGTACCGGAGAGTTCTTCCAAGTCTATACTCGCGCGTTTGAAGATCGCTTCTTTTTCGAGATTGTCGAGCGCCGCGGCGGCTACCAAGGCTTCGGCGCCAGCAATGCGCAGATCCGACTGGCAGCGCAAGCGCGTGCGGCGCGCAACGTCGCTATCCCAAAGAGTTGAGGCGTCGACCAGTCGCTGTGGAACTGAGCGAATTCATCCCATGATCCCGGGAAGGTCGAGCTTGTGCTCACGCGCACACTCGATCGCATCCTCGTAGCCGGCATCGGCATGGCGCATGACGCCGGAGGCGGGATCGTTCCACAAGACGCGTTCAACCCGACGCGAGGCATCCGGCGTGCCATCACACACGATTACCATGCCTGCATGCTGCGAGTAGCCGATACCGACGCCGCCTCCATGATGCAAAGAGACCCATGTCGCACCCGACGCGCAATTGAGCAGCGCGTTCAGCAATGGCCAGTCGGATACAGCGTCGGAACCGTCACGCATTGCTTCGGTTTCGCGATTGGGCGAGGCGACCGATCCCGAGTCCAAATGATCGCGTCCGATTACGATCGGCGCTTTGACCTCTCCACGGGCCACCATCTCGTTGAACGCGAGGCCCAAGCGATGACGATCACCGAGGCCGACCCAGCAGATGCGCGCCGGCAATCCCTGGAACGAGATGCGCTGCCGGGCCATGTCGAGCCAATTGTGCAGGTGCCGATTGTGCGGCAAAAGCTCCTTCACTTTCTGATCTGTGCGATAGATGTCTTCTGGATCGCCCGAAAGCGCACACCAGCGGAATGGCCCGATGCCCCGGCAGAACAGCGGCCGGATATAGGCCGGCACGAAACCTGGAAAGTCGAACGCGTCCGCTACACCCTCCTCCTTGGCCATCTGACGGATGTTGTTGCCGTAGTCGACGGTGGGTACGCCCATGCGGTGATAGGCTAGCATTGCTCGGACGTGCTCGGCCATCGACTTGCGCGAAGCGGCTGCGACCGATTTTGGATCGCTCGCACGCTTGGCTTCCCATTGCGCCAGCGTCCAGCCTTTGGGCAGATAGCCGTTGATTGGATCATGAGCCGATGTTTGGTCCGTCACAATGTTGGGACGCACACCGCGACGGATCAATTCCGGCAGAATTTCTGCCGCATTCCCAAGGAGCCCTACCGACATCGGCTTCCGATCGCGGCAACTTCGCTCGATGATTGTGAGCGCCTCTTCCAGATCTCGAGCCTCAACGTCGAGGTAGCGCGTGCGAAGCCGCATTTCGATGCGGCTCGGCTGGCACTCGATGGCGAGGCACGAGGCGCCTGCAAATACAGCCGCCAGGGGCTGAGCACCGCCCATGCCGCCAAGACCAGCGGTGAGAATCCATTTGCCAGCGAGATCGCCGCCGTAGTGCCGGCGGCCGGCCTCGACGAAGGTTTCGTAGGTGCCTTGGACAATTCCTTGACTGCCGATGTAGATCCACGACCCTGCGGTCATCTGGCCGTACATCATGAGGCCCTTGCGATCGAGTTCGTGAAAATGATCCCACGTGCCCCAATGTGGCACTAGGTTCGAGTTGGCGATGAGGACGCGCGGAGCATTGGCATGCGTTCGAAACACGCCAACTGGCTTGCCGGACTGAACGAGCAGGGTCTGATCAGCTTCGAGCGCGCGCAGCGACGCAACAATTTTGTCGAAGCTGTTCCAATCACGTGCCGCGCGGCCGATACCGCCGTACACGACCAATTCGCTTGGCCTTTCGGCTACCTCTGGATCGAGATTATTCATCAGCATCCGCAACGGGGCTTCCGTCAGCCAAGACTTGGCCGTGATGTCGGTGCCGCGTGCCGCGCGGATCGTGCGGGTGTTGTCGATGCGGGTCATGAGTTTCTCCGTTGTCTCAAGTCGCCTCGCCGAGGCCCGGTAGCAATGCATGCCCTGCCGCCGCTGTTACAGCGCCACTCAAAACGAGGTCGGCAGCGGTCGTCAGGTCTGCGGCTAGAATGCGATCCTGGCTCAGCTTCGATATGCGGCCTCGCGTTAGCGCGAACACCCGCTCGAGCGATGGGCTGGTTTTAAGTGGTCGGCTGCCGGCCTGGCGAGTGAGGCGTTCGAGACCGAAGCCGTCCTTACGTAGGTCGATGCCTTGTGCTGCGACGACCAACTCGATGCCGATGATGTGTGCAAGATTGCCTGCCATGTCGAGCAATCGCCGTGCGGCATGCGCCGCCATGGAGACGTGATCCTCGATGTTGGCGGACGTCGGCGTCGAATCGATCGACGCGGGCGCCGCCTTCTGTTTGTTTTCGGCGAAAAGGGCAGCGGCCGTGACTTCGGCGATCATCAGTCCAGAGTTGAGGCCAGCTGACGGGGAGAGGAATGCGGGCAATCCAAAGTTCAACGCAGGGTCAACAAGCGTTGCAATTCGCCGTTCGGTGATGGCGCCGATTTCACTAAGGGACAGCGCGATTTGATCTGCTGCAAAGGCAACTGGCTCTGCGTGAAAATTACCGCCGGAGAGGATTTCACCCGTTTGCGCGATCACCAGTGGATTGTCCGTGACGGCATTCGCCTCGATCGTCAGCGCGCGCGCGGCATGCGATAGCAGGTCCATAGCTGCTCCCATGACTTGGGGCTGGCAGCGGAAACAGTAGGGGTCCTGCACGCGGTCGTCGCCATCGACGTGGGCTTCGCGGATTTCGCTGCCGTCGAGTAGTTGTAGCAGGGCGCGCGCCGCTGCGATTTGGCCGCGCTGGCCGCGCAATTCGTGGATCTCCGGGCGGAACGGTGTCGTAGACCCCATGGCGGCGTCGACCGACATGGCGCCCGTGACAAGCGCCGAGCGGGCCAGCCGCTGCGCCTCGAACAAGCCTGCGAGACAGTAGGCCGTGGAAAATTGCGTGCCGTTGATCAGCGCCAGCCCTTCCTTCGCGGCCAGTGTGACCGGAGCGATGCCGGCCCCGCGCATGGCGTCAGCCCCGCTCATGCGGCGGCCGTTGAGACTTGCTTCACCCTCGCCGATCAAGACGGCAGTCATGTGGGCAAGAGGAGCAAGGTCACCTGACGCGCCAACTGAACCCTGCTGGGGAATGACCGGATGCACGCCAGCCGCCAGCATGCGTTCGAGCGTCTCGATGATCATTGGCCGCACGCCCGATGCGCCGCGTCCCAGGGAAGCAATTTTCAGCGTCATCATGAGACGGACAATGGCCTGCGGCGTCTCAGGGCCGACGCCGCAACAATGCGACAGGATGAGATTGCGTTGGAGCGTCGCGACATCCGCGGGATCGATGCGACGCTTTGCGAGGGCTCCAAAGCCGGTGTTGACGCCATACACGGCGGTATTGCCGCCTGCGGCGAGAGCAACGATCTCGGCACCTTGCGCGACCCGGCTGTGCCAAGCCGGATCGAGCCTTGAGGGAAGCTGCTTACGATAGATATCCCGTAGTTGAGCTCGCGTGACGTTTCCGGGGGTGAGGACCAGGGTGTCAGACATGCAGGCCTCCAAAAATGCGGCTGTGCAAAGGATTGAAGCCCATGCGATAGACCAGCTCTGCGGGGTTCTCGATGTTCCAGACGGCTAGATCGGCCCGCTTGCCGGATTCCAGGCTGCCGATGCGACCAGATCGGCCGAGTGCGCGCGCGGCATTGCGTGTCACGCCCAGCAAGCACTCATCGACGGTCAGGCGGAACAATGTCGCGGCCATATTCATCGCAAGCAGCAGAGATGTCAGTGGCGACGTGCCAGGATTGCAGTCTGTCGCGACGGCTATCGGAACGTTGTGCCGGCGGAAAAGTTCAATTGGTGGCCGGTGTGTTGCGCGAATGAAGTAGAACGCGCCAGGGAGAATGCCCGCGACAGTCCCTGCTGCCGCCATGGCGCGGGCGCCTTCCTCGTCGGTATATTCGAGATGGTCAGCAGACAGCGCGCCGTAACGCGCGGCGAGCGCTGCACCACCGAGATTGGACAATTGGTCCGCGTGCAACTTTACCGGCAAGCCAAGGCGGCGTGCGGCCTCAAAGACGCGTGCCGTTTGCGCCGGGGAAAACGCAATACCCTCGCAGAAGACGTCTACGGCATCCGCCAGCTCTTCTGCGGCAACGGCTGGCAGCATGTCATCGATAACTTTAGCGATGAAGGCATCCTTGTCGCCACCGGCGTCGGGAGGGAGGGCGTGAGCGCCGAGAAACGTCGTCGTGATGCCGACCTGGCGTTTGTCCGCCAGCGTTCTTGCGGCGCGCAGTG
Organism: Hyphomicrobiaceae bacterium; assembly: GCA_033812735.1. Taxonomy (GTDB): domain Bacteria; phylum Pseudomonadota; class Alphaproteobacteria; order Rhizobiales; family Hyphomicrobiaceae; genus JABFRJ01. The sequence goes on from JAPXTA010000037.1 coordinate 24,008, forward strand.
CCTTTCTTTCGTTGTCGAGGTCGAGCCCGTAGCCGGATTTTATCTCGACAGTCGTAACACCTTCGGCCAGCAGCGCATCGAGACGCGGTAGTGTCTCGGCAACAAGTTGCGCCTCGTTGGCAGCGCGTAGAGCGTTGACCGATGAGACGATACCGCCGCCGGCCTTCGCGACTTCCTCATATGTCGCGCCGGCCAAACGCAACTCGAATTCATGCGCACGGTTGCCCGACCAAACGAGATGCGTGTGGCAATCGATCAGGCCCGGCGTAATCCAGCGCCCCTCGCAGTCCACGACTTCAGCGTTCTCAAGCAGCGCTACGGGTAGATCCCTCTCAGGCCCGGCGTAGACGATGTGTTCACCGGCAGCAACAATCGCACCTTGCTCGACGATACCAAGTCCGGGCCGACCTTGCGCCATCGTGGCAAGGCGGGCATTGCGCCAGATCCGGCACACGGGCGATTTTGCGTCACGCTCCGCCTGCATCGTGGGTCTCCGAAGTGTCGATGCTATTATGTATAGACATAATAATACGGCTCGCGCAACATGAGGAGCCGATGCAGCCGGGGACGAGGGAGCCGACATGACGGTGATACATGCCCGTGAGGCTTTGTTGGATGGGGTGATCACTGCCGGCGTGCGGGTGACGCTGGCGGGCGGTCGCATCGCCGCGATCGAAGTTGGTGCCGCGGCGGAAACTGGCGATGAGAGGGCCGGTTTGCTATTGCCCGGAATGGCCAGTTTACACAGCCATGCGTTCCAACGCGGCATGGCCGGCCTTGCGGAAGTTCGCGGTTCAAGTGAGGATAGCTTCTGGACATGGCGTGAAACGATGTACCGCTTCGCTCTCGCAATGAACCCGGACCAACTCGAAGCCGTCGCAGCGCAACTCTATGTCGAAATGCTGGAGGCGGGCTTTACTCGCGTGGGTGAGTTCCACTATCTGCATCACGACCGCGACGGCCGGCCCTATAGCGATATCGCAGAGCTAGCGATCCGCATATGCTCAGCGGCCGAAGCATCTGGGGTACGTCTAACGCTTCTGCCTGCCTTTTATGCGCACGCCACATTCGCTGGTGCGCCGCCAACTGCCGCGCAACGACGTTTTGTGAACGATCTGGATGGCTATGCTCGACTACTCGATAGTTGCCAGCGGCAATGCGTGTCATCGGGCCATGTGACATTTGGAGTGGCGCCGCACAGCTTGCGAGCGGTGACACCAGAGCAGCTAGCTGCAGTGGCAGCAATGCTTCCGGACCGCTCTGTTCATATTCATGCAGCTGAGCAGACGCGGGAGGTTGAAGATTGCCTCAAATGGAGCGGTCAGCGGCCTGTTGAATGGTTGCTCGACCATGCCAGCATCGATCAGCGCTGGTGCCTGATCCATGCCACGCATATGACCGCGTCCGAGGTCGCACGTTTGGCTACAAGCGGCGCGACCGCGGGACTATGTCCCGTGACCGAAGCCAATTTAGGCGATGGAATTTTCGATGGACGCCAGTTCCTGAACTTTGGTGGCGTTTTTGGTATCGGCACCGACTCGAATGTTCTTGTTGGTGTAGCAGATGAGTTGCGGCAGCTCGAATACTCTCAGCGTCTGCGCGACCGCGCGCGAAACGTGTTATCGAGCGACCAGCTGCCGACCGGCCATCATCTCTATCAGTCTGCGCTACAAGGCGGGTCTCGCGCACTCGGCGCTCCTCAATCAGTCATTGCGGTTGGTGCCGTCGCAGATCTCGTGTCAATCGACATAGACCAGCCGCCGTTCGCGGGAGTGCCGGCCGCGCAGCTTCTCGACTCATGGATTTTTGCTAGCCACGGCAGCGTCGACAGCGTTTGGGTTGATGGCCGAAAGTTAGTGGGAGGTGGCCGCCACGTGAAGCGAGACGACATCAGTCGGAAGTTTGTTCGCGTCATGAAGGAACTTGCTGCAGCATGACAGCTCGCAAGTTGGTACGGTCTTCCAAACGACCTCAGCGGCAGAACACGAGCCGCCGGACAGGTGCTGCTTCGTTGCACGACCGTATTCTTGCCGAGGTCCGCGGCCGCATCTTGTCCGGCGAATGGCCACCGGGGCGGCGCATTCCTGCCGAAAGCGAGCTGACGGCCCAGTACCGCTGCTCGCGGATGACAGTGAACAAGGCAATGACGAGTTTGGCGCGCGCCGGATTGATCGAGCGGCGTCGAAAGGCTGGCTCATTTGTCGCGAGGCAGCGCTCTCAATCTGCCGTACTCGAGATCCAGGATATCAAGAGCGAGATCGAGAGCGTTGGACACACTTACGGGTATCGCTTGTTGGCGCGGGCCGTACGTAAGGCGACCCGAATAGAGGTGCAAGAAGTAGGTATTCCTGCGGGCACGCGCGTCCTTGTTTTGTCGAGCCTGCACACTGCTGATGATCGGCCGTTCTGCTTGGAACACCGCATAATCAATCTCGATGCGGTTCCCTCGGCAGAGACCGGACCATTCGAGTGTCGCGCCGCAGGTCCTTGGCTAGTCGAGCATGTACCGTGGACCGAGGCGCGCCATACGATCTCGGCTAAATCCGCCGATGTGGCTATGGCGTCTATTCTCGACGTAGAGCCTGGACTGGCGTGCCTGGTCATAGAACGGCGCACTTGGTCCAACGGACGACCCATCACGCGGGTTACCTTGAGCTATCCCGGGCCGCTCCGGGAGGTCGTTGCCATGTTCAAACACGAGACCTGATTTCTTGCCGAGGGGGTCCTTCGTCTTGAAGTTGGCCTTGCCAAGCGTTCGAGGGAGCTGTCGGTCTCGCGCGGCATCTGTTCACGCGCTCAAATAGAGCCGCATCATCGTCTGAATGCTGCGACCGCTGCCAAGGTATCAAACTGCCATAGACCGGCCCACAACCTGGCTGCATGGCCACAGGCCGACATGCTCACTGCGGCAAACCAGCCTTCGCGAGTCCGTCCAAGAAAACTTCGCAGTGCGCAAACGACCCAAGTCTCTCGCGCGCGTAGGAGACCGTGAAGTTGATCCCGGTCCGGGCTTTACGGAATTCGATCAGACCTTGAGCCTCGTCCCTCAATCCGAGATGACCGCAACAGGATATCAGTCCGTTGACGTGGCCCATGTACTCGACAAACGTCGCGGCGGCAGCCCTAAGGAAGGGCAAGGCCTCGCTGAACTTGTGCGCGCCCAGCAGGGCTAAGCCGTGAGTGTGCTGATAGACCGCCGTGAAGCGGTCGCCGGGACTGAGCAGAAGAGCCTTTTCAGTTTCTGCGATGGCGTCGTCGAAGTCTCCTTTGCGCAGGAGCGACCAGCCGAGAAGCATACGGCCGAGAGCAAAGCTCGGCTGCATCGCGATCACGCGGCGAAGTTCGTCAACGGCTTGTTCATGACGGCCATTGGAACTCAGGTTGAAGCCATATACAGCGCGCGCCCAGGGTTCCTGAGGATCAAGGTGCAAGGCCGTCTGAGCGTGCATCATTGCTCGTTTGGCATGACCGGGACGATCTTCCACCCAAGAGCAATGGGTTGCCCAATACAGAGCCCATCCCAGGGTAGCGTGCGCCCGGGCACTTCCGGGGTTCAGTTCAATGGCTTTTAGCAAGTGCGCTCGCGCCGTCGCATTGGCCTCGCGTTCGAAGCGATGGATCAAACCCACTGCACGGGCAATCAATCCCCAACAATCAAGTCGTTCTATCGGGCGCTCTGCCGCACGTAGTTCCTCGGCGTTCAGCAGCGATGGTTCGATGACCGCAACTAGGTTTTCCGTGATTTCATCCTGCACGGTGAAGATGTCGCCGAGATTGCGATCATACTTCTCAGAGAAGATGGTTTGCCAGGTCTTGGATGCGATGACCTGGCAACTGACCCGCAACCGATCGCCAGACAGGCGTGTGCTACCCGCCAGGACATATTGAATATTGCGCGCACGGGCGAGGCTCTGCAGGTCAGCCGGTCCAGCAACCGCCGGGTCTGTCGAATCGCGCGCGACTACCGCAAGCCACTTCAGACGCGACATTGCGGTAGTGATATCCTCGGCGAATCCTTCGCCGAGGTAACTTTGTGCTGGATCTCCGCTGAGGTTCTGGAATGGCAGGACGATGATCGACGGCTTATCGGTGGGTGCGAGCGGTGGCGGCAAGAAGACGGGCAATGACACAGGTAGGCTTGCTGCCGTCTTCTGCGCCCCAGTCTTGACGGCAACCGGGCCGACGTAGCGATAGCCGCGACGCGGCAGTGTTTCGACCCAACTATCGCCGCCTGGCTCCAGTTCAAGCGCCCGGCGCAGTGACGCGATCTGAACTGTCAGGTTGCTTTCTTCGACAACTTGCCCGTCCCAAGCGGTCGCAATCAGTTCGTCCTTCGTGACCAGTTGCCCATGCCGTTCAACCAATAGCCGCAGCAGGACAACCGCGCGTTGGCTCAGCGTCAACGGTTCTGAGTTCCGAAACAGTGCATTGGCTTCACTGTGCAGGCGGAACGAACCGATCATGTAATCTTCTGATTTCACGAGCAAAGAACGCCTTCATGTGAAATTCGGAATTGTTTCGGAAGTCGTTTGGGACTTTCGCTCGGGCATCGCGTCTAGTCGTCGTCACAAGTTGCAGACCACCGGTCAACACACAGCCTTATCGAAATCGCGCGCAACGCAAGATGCTCTTTCTTCTTGTCAGAGGAATTGCGTGTTCACGAGCTGACCAACGATGCCTCAGGAGCTCCCCATGGCCAAGTCTTTCTTCCTATCACTCATCCCTCTCGTTGCCGCCGCACTGTCGACACCAGCGTCCGCCCAGGCATCTGCCGCCGCACCAGTCTGCCCGGCACGCTATGAGATCATGACAGGTAATCTCTGCATTCATGTGAGCACCGGCGATGTCGTGTTCGCTGCGACCGCGGGAGGCCCATCCTACACCAGCGCCGATTGCCGCAAAGGCTACGAGCACATGGTCGACAATCTATGCATTCATCCGACGTCGGGAGATGTGGTCTTCGTCAATGAGCGTCCAACCTTGGCGACGGCCAGCTGCCGAGCTGGCTACGAATTCCTGGTCAATGGCCTCTGCTTCAACCGCGTTTCCGGCGACATCGTGTTCTCCGAGGTGAAGTCCGGAACCTCGCTCGCCGCACTCCGAAAGTGAGCGGCGAGCAGAAGCCACTACGCGTAACCATCGAACGCGTCGTCTCCGGCGATTCAGCCCATGACGGGAGGAACGTATGACGTGCCCGAGCATCTTCGCGCTTGCGGTCGCCATGGCGACTGAGCGGGAACAAGTGGAGCGGAAGCCTGCTACAAGTGCACCCGTTGTTGGTGCGTCGGCTAAAAAGATCTCTGCAGGCTGTGAGCCAGGTCATGTTCAGTCGCAGAAGCGCGGCATCTGGCTGTGGGCAACGCTCGCGGCCGCCTGCATCGTTTTGAGTGCCGGCGGTCATGCCTTGGCTGTTTGGATCGAGACAGCACTTGGCTTGAAGACACCCAACTTTCTGGCATCGATCGATGGGTGGGTCTTGGTCGCCTTGTTGCTGCTCTACATTGTCCTGCTGGCGCTGCCGTTCATCCCTGGTGCGGAAATTGGCATCATCCTGTTGATGGTGCTCGGTGCAAAAGCTGCGCTGCCTGTTTATTGCGCCACCGTCTTTGCATTGGTGGTGAGCTTCCTGGTGGGACACCTCATTCCACTGCCTCGTCTTGTGGACGGACTAAAGCGCGTTGGAATGCTGGGTGCCGCCGATTTTGTCCAGGCGGGTTCATTGGCTGTGCTTCAGCCAAGCGCGTTCTTGACACGGCGTGCTTGGGCAAAGGCTGGACTCGGCCGACTGCTACGACATCGCTGCGTCGCTCTCGGCGTACTACTCAACACACCTGGCAATTCACTGTTGGGCGGTGGTGGCGGCATCGCGCTCGCTGCCGGTGCCAGCAGATTGCTCACTTTCCCGCAGTTTCTCGCGACCGTGGCTATCGCAGTTGCACCCGTGCCCGCAGCGATCCTGATCGCCTCGACCTTCACCCGCAATTGAAAGGTAATGTCTATGGCCCCCGCTCAAACATCCGATACAAATGGCCGGCTCTGGGGCGCGCGTGCGCGCGATTGGGCCGAGGTGCAGGAAGGGCAATGTGCGGCGGCTTACCACTCGGTGCTCGATCAAGCCCGCGTCGGCAGAAGCACGAACCATCTCGATGTCGGCTGCGGGGCGGGTTTGGCGACGCAACTATCAGCCGAGCGCGGCGCCAAAGTCGCTGGAATTGATGCTGCCGCGCTCTTACTGGACATCGCACGCGAGCGCGTCCCAAGCGGCGATTTCCGGCAATGCGATCTTGAAGCGCTGCCGTTTGAAGACGACACGTTCGATCTCGTCACCGGTTTCAACTCTTTTCAGTACGCAGGCGATCCGGCGCAGGCTCTGCGAGAGGCAGGCCGCGTTGTGAAGCCCGGCGGCATGGTTGTCATTATCACGTGGGGCGAGCCGGCCGGAATGGAGGCTGCCGCCCTCGTCGCGGCGCTCAAGCCGCTGCTCCCTGCGCCACCGCCTGGGGCACCCGGACCGTTTGCGTTGTCGGATGAGACAGCGCTGCGCGCCTTCGCCATCGCAGGGGGACTTAAGCCCGGGGCGCTCTTCGACGTGGCAACGCAATGGTCCTATCCCGATGAGCCAACAGCGCTACGCGGTCTAAATTCTTCTGGCGTTGCCTTCCGTGCCATGGAGACATCGGGCGAGATTGAACTCGTCGCGGCCCACCGCGCGGCGCTCGCGCCGTTCCGACAGTCCGACGGCAGCTTCCGCATCAGCGCGCGGTTCCGCTGCCTCGTTGCGTCGCCGTGAACCGCTCAGTGGCCACTGCATCATCTCGCGCTTCCACAAAAGTACTACCCGCCGCACGGAGTACCACCGATGACGACCCTTCCAGACTTCTTCAATGCGATGCCGGCGCTCAACGTTCCGTTTCCTGAGAGCATGGTCAGCACTCACGCGGTGCGCTCGGATGCCGGCCTCGTTGTTTTCTTTCGTTTCCACCAGGACTTCAGCCTGCCCCCGCATTCTCACGGGCACCAATGGGGTAGTGTTATTGCAGGTGAGGTGTCGTTGACCATCGACGGCAAGACGCGCTGCTATCGTCCGGGCGAGACCTACGACATTCCGGCAGGCGTCGTACACGCCGTTGCGGTTCCCGCCGGGACGATCGCACTCGATGTCTTTGCCGAGCCGGACCGCTATCCGTTGAAGGCGCGGTAATGGGGTACTAACACTCCGCAGTTCAATTGAATTAACCAAGCCTCCACTGACCCAGAATTGCTCCAGGAGGTCATGGCCGGTGTGAAGCTGGCCATTGAGCCAGCCGCTGCGAGGTATCTTGCCGGTGGCGGCGACATTGCTGTCGTTGGGGTTTCCAATAGTTGCGGCGCGGGATCCCGTTCTACAACGGTCCGACCTATCAAGCGCTCAAGGCGATCCCCGACGTCTGCAGCTCGGCACGATTGGTCCGTGTCGAGGGGCTATGACGGTACTGCTGGTGCCGGATGTTGAGTGGCCTTGCTCTTTCGATCGTCTGTACTGCATCGCGCTTCAGTGGCGATTTCTGCGAGCTTCGTACCGCTGCTTCTCGGGCGTTCGTTTGTGGCACATTTCTACCGTGGGACGCCAGCCTGCGTGGCCGCGGGTGAAAGTATGGTCTCGTAGAATTTCCGGTAGGGCTCGGGCGAGGAGGGGAACACGCGGTCAATCGACTTGGAAAGCCGATATGCGGGGACTGCTTGTGCCAATTCCGCTGCAACTCGCCGCGCCTCAACGAGGTCGTCCTTGAGAACATATGTGACGGCGAGGCCCATGTAGGCACGGGGCAAGGCGCGGTTCGCCGCCCTCGCCTTCTGGAAACTTAGACGTGCTGCATCGATCTGCCCCAACTGGAGCCTCGCAAACCCCATCCCGACGTAATTGATCGCAATTTGCGGACCAAGAGGGTCGAGACGCATGGCCCGCTCGATCGCGGGGATCGCCCTTTCCGCCTGCCCGGCATGGGTCAGTGCGATGCCAAGATTATTGTGCGCCGGCCAGGAATTGCGATCGAGGCCGATGGCGATTTCGTTGTCAATCGCAGCCTGTGCGAAGTCTCCCTGAAGAATATTCAAGAGGCCAACTGCAACGTGAGCGTTGGCATTGTTGGGATTGAGGGCCACCGACCGCGCGGCCGCAGCCAGTGCTTTCGCCTGCAGGGATGCTGGGTCGTCGCCGTGTGCCAGAAAGTGGCTGAACAGCTGCAAAGCAACGACCCGCGCAAACAGTGCGTGCGCATCGCTGTTGGTCGGATCTAGCCGCATCGCTTCTCGGAAACACTCTTCCTGATGCTTGAGGTTCTCACGTCCGTAGAGTCGATGCCTAGCTGCAAGCCCACGGAGCAACATGTCGGTCGCGCCCGGGATGGAGCGTCCGCGTGTACTGTCGGCAGCGGCGATCGTCTCGATCTTGCGCCCGATCGAGACTGCGATGCGCCCAGTGATGCGGTCTTGCAGCGAAAACGGGTCGGCGACGTCGCCGTCGAAGCGATCACTCCAGAGTGTCGCGCCGCTGCTGCCGTCGATCAATTGAGCCGTGATGCGCAATACGGGGCCGCTTTGTTGTAGGCTACCCTTCAGCGTGTAGCGAACGCCCGCGTCACGGCAAATCTGCTTGATATCGGCTGTACCCGCATCGAATGTTTTGGCCGTTGTTGTTGCGACGACCGTCAGCGCCGATATGCGCGAAAGATCTGCTGTGACGACTTCGGTCATGGCGTCGGCCAGGTATGCGTAGCGATTGTCGCTGCCTAGGTTCGTGAACGGCAGGACGATGAGCGACAGGTTCTGTGGAATCGGAAGTGGCCTTTGCACGGACGCGCCCCATCGGTTTGCGTCCGTCTGCGCAAGCGATCCGCCCATCCCTGCCATTGTCGAGGCATTTGCCTTGCTTGACGGCGTGCCCTCGTTCCCGTGCTCCCGACCATTGACGCCTACATGCAAGTCACCAGCCCGGATGCGCAGGTCTGCTACGAGTTCACGCGTCTCGGCATCCGGCTCAGCGTCCAATTCGCGCCGGAGGACTGAAACAAGGTCATGGTAGTGTTTGAGTGCTTCGGCCTTTCGCCCAGCTGCCGCAAGTTCGACAATGACAAGCCGATGAGCGTCTTCGCGCAACGCGTTGAGGGCCACTGCACGTTGACCCGCCTTGAGGGCTAGGTCACCACGACCTGACGCGCGTTCCATCTTGCCGAGGGCGACCAAAGCCCCAACAGCTAAATCTTGGAGTCGATCGCGCTCATGTGAGAGCCACGCGATCCAGGCCTCTTCTGGAACAGAAAAGCCGTCGAGCAACGGACCACGATACAGGTCGACTGCTACGGCCAGGGCTTGGTGTGAGCCTTCGGCAATCAAGGACTCGAAGCGTTTCACGTCGCTGCGCACGAGGTTTGATGCCAGACCAACGTCGTTGCCTTCGCCGATGATTGCTTCGGCACCGAGCAACTTGCGCAACCGGAACAATGATTGCCGCAGGTTCTGTTTAGCCTGGACGTCGAAGCTCGAGCCCCACAGCAGTTCGGCTAGGCGCTCCCGCTGCTGCATGCGCGGGGCGCGGACGGCCAAATAGCTGAGCAGACAGGCGACTTTCTTGTTTGAGAACAGAAGTGGTCCATTGGGGCCGGTGAGGCAAAGTGGCCCCAGCAGGGCAAGCTCGAAACTCGGCTGTGACGTCATGGACGGCGCCCGCTGATAGGTATTTCCCAGAATAGCATTTGTTTGTCACGTCCGCACGCAAAGTAACGCTCCTGTAACGGGGCGCTAACGCTGGCAACGACGGCGCCATGCTGATGTGCGTGGCGAAAGCGGCCTGCGTATCTGCGAGTGGGGGCGAAGGATTAGATCTCGGTGCAGTGCAAGGAAGGACAAAGCGTGTCGACCAACTGCCTCTGCGGCAACGGTCTGCAGGTTCTGGCCGGCGGAATTTGCGGGAAGCGGGCCCCGGCGCCCACCACACCACCGAAGGTCAATCAGGGTGGCGGGGGTGGCGGTGGATCGCCGAACCAGCGGGCCTGCGCTGTCGGCGAGGAGATCTCGACCGGTTGCCGCTGCCAGGCGCCCAACGGCGTCGGCTTCAGTCCGCAGGGGGCGATCTGCAAGGCGAATTGAGATGGTCAAATCGGGGCCGGCACCCTTAGGGGCCGATGCTCATGCGGTCGGAGCTCCGCTAATGACCGACAACGAAGTCGTGCAAATAGAAAAATCGCCCCTGGTAGGGGCGTGAGGGAGCAACAAGATGTTCATTCGTCGGAACGGACTGGCAGCCCTCTTTGGGGCGCTTGTCAGTTTGGCTAGCATCACTTCCGCGTCTGCGTTCTGCGGCACCATCCGTGCGAGTGCCAATGCGCTATCCGACGAGGACGCCCTGAGGACGGCCAACAATATCGGGCTGGCCGAGGTTCGCCGGTTGAACCAGGAGTACGGCGCAAACAACGTCAGATATCAGGCCGCCAAGAGCAATTGCAAAGGTGCCAATCGCAGCACCTGCGTAATCACACAACAGTACTGCGTGACAATCCCCAAAACCGGCCCCGACCTTTGCCCCGGTGACAGCGTCCGCAACAAGCAGGGCAAGTGCGTGAAGGAGGACGAGGAACCGGTTCAGGCCAATCGCTGCTCAGCCGGTCGCTTGTTCAGTCTGAGTGCGCAAATCTGTCACTGTCCGGACAACAAGCCGGTTTGGACCGGCTCCTCCTGCATTTCATCGAAGCCGGTGAGCGGACCGTCGAACGATCTGATCATTCAGCGGTGCAACTTGCTCGACCGCGAATGCAAAAAGGGCATCAAGGGCTCTTGCCGCGCCTTGGACGAGTACTGTTCTCGAGGTTGATGCCTGCCACTGCCGTCGAAACACAGCATTGGGTGGAACGCATCCCGAATACGCTCCTGCACAATATAAACAATCGAACAGAGAGACACCGATGACACCGAGACGCACATTTCTGACTATGGTTTTCGGGCTCTTGCTCGCATCGTTGTACACGACATCAGCACTCGCTTTCTGCGGGACCATCCGTGCCAGCGCCGGCGGTTTATCGGATGAAGATGCATTGAAGAAGGCCAATGCTCTCGGCTTGGTCAAAGTCCGCCAATTGGACCAGCAGTATGGCGGCCGCGTCACCTATCAGCCGGCGAAGCACGATTGCAAAGGCGCCAGCCACAGCACTTGCGTCATTACGCAGACCTACTGTGTCGCCGACGGGTCGCGGCCGGTATGGCCGAAGTGCGGGAAGAACGAAGTGATTGCTCCGAACGATGGCTGCAAGTGCAAACCCGGGTTCGATCGGTTCATGGGAAAATGCGAACCGAAGAGCATCGCACAGCCGTGGACGACACAAGCCTGCAAGTCGACGAAACTCGCGTGCAGTCAGGGCAGCCAATCGGCCTGCCGGAACATCGAGTCGCGGTGCAATCCCAACTGATCATTTTCGCCACTGGTGTTTCCGCACTCTTTCGTTGACGCGCCAAGCGGCCAGCACCAAAAACCCTGCCAAGTGCCTCATCGGAAAGAAGATCCCTATGCGCAAAATATACAAGCTGATGATAGCAACAGTCAGTCTTCTGTGCGTGTTCGCTGCATTCGACACTTCCCACGCGCAAGCACCGTCTCCCAATCTCTGCAAAGACGGCCAGGAGATGATCGGCAATCGCGGTTGTGTTTGCCGGCCACCACTGAAGTTTCTGCCAGGAAACATCTGTGGCTCTGGGGTTAAGAAGGCTCAGCCGGATCAACCCGGCGTTACGCCCTACAGAGGCATCCAGTGCAAACCAGGGCAGAACACGGCAAGCGGCTGCCAGTGTGCAAGCCCGCTGTATCTCTTTCCCGCCGGCCGCTGCGATTATCCGCCGAAGCGCGGGAGCAAGTGTGCCGAAGGGCAGGATGCGAAGTCCACGGGTTGCGTTTGCGAATGGCCCTTGAGGAGGGTCGGCGCCCGCTGCCTGCGTCCTGAGGGTCGGATTGAAACCAAGGGCGCATGCGTTCACGGCCAACCGGTTTATGCCGGCTGTGTCTGCGCCAAGAAAGTAATCAACGGAAAGTGCAATCTCCGCCCGGGCGTGTGAGTTCCGCTATCTGTGCCCGTGTGATGGGGCAGCGGGGCGTTGCTGAGCCCTCTGCCCCGTTGCTTCGGACATCTGCTGATGATCTGCCGTCAGTGGCTGCGGCGGATCAAAACGGCAAACTTCGGTCAAAGGACTCGCTATGATTCTGAAGGCGTTTGCTGCGGCTATTGTTGTGTTTACGCCTCTCGGTGCGTCGCAGTCGTTTGGCCAAGTACTGCCTACACCGACCGCAGCACCAGCGGCTGCTATTCAGGCCGTACGGCGCGTGGTTGCAGACTTCGGAAAGCAGCTGCGATCAGTGTCCGTATTGGCGCCTCCCGCCGACGTTGCCGCCGGAATGCAGAAGGCCTACGCTGCATTCGTCACGCCTGATCTGCTTGAGAGCTGGAAGCGCGCGCCGTTGAACGCGCCAGGCAAGCGCGCGTCCAGTCCGTCGCCGGAGCGGATCGATATCGACACAATAGCCGCCATGGGGCGCGATGCGTTTACGGTCGTTGGGAAGGTCATCCTATTGACCGACCAGGAACGTAGGAACGGCGGCATTTTTCAAGCCAATCCTGTGACGATGACCGTCGTACATCGGAAGGGAAAATGGCTTATTTCGAACTATGTTGAGAAGGAAGCGAGGCAATAGTCTCGCCCGCTGCTGGCTGCAGCGCCGTCGAGAACCGATCTCGTGTTCTCGGCCAAAGTAAGATGTCGTCGACTCCCGTTTTTGTTTCTCTGAAGCGCCGGGCACCGAACGCTATGGGTCCAATCGCGTCACCATCGCGCGATCGTCTCGCAAGCCATCGGGAGTGGAGGCTTTCCGGACTTCGACTGAACGCTGACCAAGGCAGTCCGTGACCCGAACCCGAACATCGCGTGATCGGAGTATCGGGTCCGCAGGGCCGCGCGGCCTGGGGCACGTCGTCGAACAGCGTCAGCCCGTCCCTGACCTACACCGACAAGTTCGCGTCGACGCGCTGGTTGCTGGCGAGCACGCTTGCCGGTCACTGGGATCTGGGGCCGTGGTCGTTCCGGCCGTACGCCTCGGTCAGCTATATCGAGGACAACGCGCAGGGCTACGCCGATACCTTCGGCATTACCATGCCGGAAGTTAAGAC
>JAPXTA010000038.1:0-37036 GCA_033812735.1 Hyphomicrobiaceae bacterium
GAGTAAGCACGGCATCAAAGGATGAACGCGAGAGGCGACCCATGCAGGACAGCGCACCCCACAAGTCGGCGAAGATGTCGGTCTACAACTGGGAGGACCCGTTCCTGCTGGACGACCAGTTGACCGAGGACGAGCGGGCGATCCGCGACGTCGCCCGGGGGTATGCCCAGGACAAGCTGCTGCCGCGCGTGACACAAGCCTACCTCGAGGAAAAGACCGACCGCGAGATCTTCAACGAGATGGGCGCGCTCGGCCTGCTTGGCGTGACGGTTCCGGAGAAATACGGCTGCGCCGGCGCAAATTACGTGTCGTATGGCCTCGTTGCCCGCGAGATCGAGCGGGTCGACAGCGGCTATCGGTCGATGAACTCGGTGCAGTCGTCGCTCGTTATGTATCCGATCTATGCTTACGGGTCGGAAGAGCAGCGCATGAAGTACCTGCCGAAGCTCGGCTCTGGCGAGTGGGTCGGCTGCTTCGGCCTGACCGAGCCGGATGCTGGTTCGGACCCGGCCGGCATGAAGACGCGCGCCGAGAAGGTTTCGGACGGCTATCGCCTCACCGGCTCGAAGATGTGGATCTCGAATGCGCCGATCGCCGACGTGTTCGTCGTCTGGGCCAAGAGCGCGGCGCATGGCGACCAGATCCGCGGCTTCGTGCTCGAGAAGGGCATGAAGGGCCTTTCGGCGCCGAAGATCGGCGGCAAGCTCAGCCTGCGCGCGTCGATCACGGGCGAGATCGTGATGGACGGCGTCGTGGTGCCGGAAAGCGCGCTGCTGCCGAACGTGTCGGGCCTCAAGGGGCCGTTCGGCTGCTTGAACCGTGCACGCTATGGCATCTCGTGGGGCGCGATGGGGGCGGCGGAAGACTGCTTCTTCCGGGCGCGGCAGTACACACTCGACCGCAAGCAGTTCAACCGGCCGCTGGCTGCGACCCAGCTCGTGCAGAAGAAGCTCGCCGACATGCAGACGGAGATCGCGCTCGGCCTGCAGGGCTCGCTGCGCGTCGGCCGGCTGTTCGACGAGGGCAACCTCGCGCCGGAGATGATCTCGATCGTCAAGCGCAACAATTGCGGCAAGGCGCTCGACATCGCACGGGCCGCACGCGACATGCACGGCGGCAACGGCATCCAGGCCGAGTACCACGTGATGCGGCACGCCTCGAACCTCGAGACGGTCAATACGTACGAGGGCACGCACGATGTGCACGCGCTGATCATCGGCCGCGCGATCACGGGCATTCAGGCGTTTTTCTGAGTTCTCTGCTTGCGGCCATCACTTGTCGTGATGGCCTGCACGCATTGGGCAACATCCCGAATAGCCATCGCGGTTTTCGATGACTCTTGCTCTTACAGATTTGCTGATCCCGACGTTTTCGCAATCGCTGCAGAGCCTTTCGGCTTGGCTCGACAAAGCTGTGCAGCATCAGACGACGACGGGCGGCGCGGACGACGCTATTCTCGCCTTGCGTCTCGCTGACGACATGTATCCGCTGTCGTCTCAAGTGCGGTTCTGCTGTTTTCAGGCGCAAGAGGCGGCGTTCCGGCTGCGTGGTGCGGCGCTTCCGCCCGAGCTTGAGGCTGTGCGGCAGGAGGGGTGGAGCAGTGGCGACCAGCCCGGCTCGATCGAGAGCGCGCAATCTCGCATAGCCGAGGCGCTCGCAGCGTTGGGATCGATACCCGCAGGGGCATTTGATGGTCAGGCCGACCGGTTGGTCGCGCTCGAATTGCCCAACGGCATGATCTTCGATCTGACGGGCGCGCAATTCGTGCGGGATTGGTCACTTCCCCAGTTCTACTTCCACCTGACTACTGCCTACGCGATCCTTCGCAAACAAGGTGTTGCGCTCGGCAAGGCCGACTACGTGCCGCACATGCTCACCTACCTGCGCCCTGGAACGGCTCCCAAGGTCTGAGCCGAACATTGATCAGGCGTCCTGGCGGGCTCCGCATCAGGGGGCGCGACCGTAGATCCGTTCGATCCAAGAGGACGGGGCGCGGAGGGTGTAGAGCGTGATGCACGTGAGGTTGCGGAGCGGGCGGAGGAGATAGCCGTCGCGGCGGTAGCGCTTGGCGCTCGTGACGGCGGGGGTGCGCAGGAGTGTTCGGTCACGGCGAGGAACGCGTTGTACGATCGCGACGTCTTCCATCAAGCGAAGCGGCTGATAGCCGCCGATTTCGTTGTAGCGCCGCCGCGAGATGAGCAGCCCCTGGTCACCGTAGGGTAGCTTCAGGAGGGCGCAGCGCAACGCAACGCCGGCTTCGAGAAGACGCGGCCTCAATCCTTCGTCGTCGAGGGCGAAGCGGAAGGCGGCGACGGTGTCGCGGCGCTCGCCCATTTCGATGCGTTCGACAAACGTCCGCACCTCGCGCACCCAGCCTTCGCCGAGGACGGTGTCGGCATGGAGGAACAGCAGCCAGGGATAGCGCGCCTTTGACGCCCCGAGCGCGAGTTGCGCGCCGCGGTTCGCATCGGTTGCCGAGACGACTTCGACACCGGCTTGGTCGGCGATCTTCAGTGTGTGATCCGTCGAGCCGCCATCGACGACGATGACTTCGCGGACGAGCCCCTCGACCATGGCCGGAACGAGCGCAGTCAGGCAGGCCGGCAAGCCGCCTTCGGCATTTAGGGTCGGGATCACGACACTGATCATGGCGCGTGGTCATAACGGTAAGTCGCCCCGGCGGCCAGACGCCGTGCTGTCCTCTACGCTGAAAAAGGAATGCCGTTTCAATAGGCAGATGGCAGGTCTGGATCTTCCAAGAGACCTCCACGGCTTGCAGGATCACAGACGTGACGCGTTGCCGCCAAACCGGCACTCGCCAAGTGCCGCCGTATTGCGTATTGCAGGCGCCGACATTGACTTGCAGCTGCGGGGCCGGGTGGCTGCGGGCCGCTGAGGAGCCATGCCGACAAGATTGATCAGTATCTTCGATGACCAGGTCCGCAAGGGGGCGATCCAGCCGGACGCCGCCCAACGCGCAGCCGTCGAACGCCTCAATGATCTGGTCCTGCGGCTAAAGAGCTGGAAGGTTCCGAAGGGCGGGCTGTTCGGCGGGCTGTTTTCGAGCAAGCAGCCCCCGCCGCGCGGGATCTACATCCATGGCAAGGTCGGCCGCGGCAAGACCATGCTGATGGATCTCTTCCATGACACGGTCGAGTTCGAGCCGAAATGGCGGGTGCATTTCCATGCCTTCATGGCAGAGGTGCACGACCGGATCGGGAAAGCGCGCGACCGTGATCAGGGCGATCCGATCGCGCCCGTCGCCAAGGAGATCGCGGCGAAGGCCCGGCTTCTGTGCTTCGACGAATTCCATGTCACCGATATCGCCGATGCCATGATCCTCGGTCGGTTGTTCAAGGCGATGTTCGACGAGGGCATCGTCGTGGTCGCGACGTCGAACGTCGCGCCTGACGGGCTTTACCGCAACGGCCTCAATCGGCAGCTGTTTCTGCCATCGATCGCGTTGATCGAAGAGCGAATGGAGGTTCTGGAACTCGAATCCGCGAAGGACTTCCGCCTGGAGAAACTCGCGGGCGAGCGGCTTTACTTCACGCCGCTCGGTGAGGCCTCGACGGCTGCGCTGCGGCGGATCTTCGAGGGATTGACCGGCGCAAAGCGCGGCAGCCGGCGCAGCGTCGAGGTCAAAGGACGGCAGATCGTCATCGACGAGGCGGCAGAGGGCGTTGCGTTCGTGTCGTTCGCGGACCTCTGCTCAAAGCCGCTCGGTGCGCTCGACTATCTTGCGATCGCGGAAGGATTCCACACGATCATTCTCGCCGATGTGCCGGTTCTCGACCGCGACCGCCGCGCGGAAGCCCGCCGGTTCATCACACTCGTCGATACGCTCTATGACCAGCACATCTGCCTGATTGTTTCGGCGGCAGCCGAGCCCGACGATCTGCACCCCATCGGAGACGAGAGCTTTCTCTTCGAGAGAACGGCGTCGCGCCTGATGGAGATGCGCAGCGCGGAATATCTCGATGCCCGCAAGCAGAGACCACAGGCAAACACGGCCAACTGAATCCGACTCCGGCGCTCCTGTCCGAGCCACGCTTTAACGCGGCATAAACCATAGCGCGCAGGAGCCAGGTTAAGGGCTTTCAACCTTAAGCAGATTTTAGACGGAGACGGCCTAGCGTCCCGCGACGTACCGGGGGCTAGGCATGATCAGGTGTAACTATTTTCATCGTTTCGTTCAGCTTGCTGATGGCTCGATCGCGATCATCTTTGCGCTATCGATCACCGCGCTCTTCGGCATGGTCGCGCTGGCGGTGGATCTCGCGCGCGCCTACAATCTGTCGAGCAAGATCAATACGGCGCTCGATGCCGCAGCACTCGCCGGCGCCAAACTGCTGGATGGTGGCGCCTCGGACGCGCAAATCCAGCAAACGGCCGCGACCTACTTCAATGCCCACATGGCGTCGCTGCATATCCACGACACCTCGCTCGGCACCTTCAACGCGGCCATCGATCGCGCAAACTCGACCGTGACGGCAACGATCAACGCGAGCCTCGGCACGACATTCGGCAGAGTGATCGGCCGGAACTCGATCGACATGCTGAAGTCCGCGACGGTGAACTATCAAATGCGCGACGTCGAGCTCGCCATGGCGCTCGATATCACTGGGTCGATGCTGGACGCGAACAAGCTTGGAGATCTCAAACAGGCGTCGAAGGACGTGCTCGAAACGCTGCTGCAGGATGCACGAACGGAGACATCGGTGCGGGTAGCGCTCGTGCCATGGTCGGCTTCGGTCAATGCCGGTTCGCTCGCCACCACGGTTTCAAACGGCATGAGCGCGGACGGCTGCGTCGTCGAACGTACCGGTGCCGATGCTGCGACCGATGCCGCGGCATATGGTTCCGCGGCGGTGGGTACGAGCAGCGCGGCGGCCGCGCCGGCCTATTCGTGCCCGAACGATCCGGTCGTTCCGCTCTCCGGCAAAGGCCAACTCAGCACGCTCAAAGCTATGGTCGACAATTTTTCGGCCATCGGGGGAACGGCGGGTCACATCGGATCGGCTTGGGGCTGGTACATGCTGTCACCGAATTGGGGCGCGTTGCTGCCGGCGAGTGCGGCTCCGGCGCCCTACAATCCGTCCAAGACGATCAAGGCGGTGATGTTGATGACGGACGGCGAATTCAACGTCGCGTACGGCAATCCGAATCCCTACTCGGCGGCGCAGGTGGACGAGGCCTACAACAAATATCGCGCGCTTTGCGATGCCATGAAGGCCAAAAAGGTCGTCGTCTATACGGTCGGATTTGGATTGATCAAGGGATCACGAGCCGAGACTGAAATGGGGTATTGCGCGACGACAGCCGCGCATTTCTATCCTGCGGCGAACGGCAACGAGCTCAAGGATGCGTTCCGGGCGATCGCGAACCAGCTCATGTCACTGAGATTGGCGAAATAGCCGCGGTCCACAGAGAGCGCGTTGAAATGAAAAAGCGCGGAACCAGGGTTCCGCGCTTTCGCTCTTCGCAAGGTTGCGACGCCGTCAGCTCTTTTTGTTGCGGCGGTTGGTGATGAGGTCGTCGACGACGGCCGGCTCGGCGAGCGTCGTGGTGTCGCCGAGGTTCGAGAAGTCGTCCTCGGCGATCTTGCGCAGGATGCGGCGCATGATCTTACCGGAGCGGGTCTTCGGCAGGCCCGGCGCGAACTGGATCTGATCCGGCGTTGCGGTCGGACCGATGATCTTGCGCACGTGGCCGATGAGTTCCTTGCGGAGTTCCTCGGTCGGCTCCTCGCCGCGGTTCAGCGTGACGTAGCAGTAGATGCCCTGGCCCTTGAGGTCGTGCGGGTAGCCGACGACGGCGGCTTCCGAAACCTTCGGGTGGGCAACCAGCGCGCTTTCGACTTCGGCGGTGCCGAGGCGGTGGCCCGACACGTTGATGACGTCGTCGACGCGGCCGGTGATCCAGTAGTAGCCGTCGGCATCGCGGCGGCAGCCGTCACCCGTGAAGTACATGCCTTTGTAGGCGGAGAAATAGGCCTGCACGAAACGCTCGTGGTCGCGATACAGCGTCCGCATCTGGCCGGGCCAGCTGTCGAGGAGAACCAGATTGCCTTGCGCCGCGCCTTCGAGGAACTGACCCTTGTCGTCGACAAGAGCCGGCTTCACGCCGAAGAACGGACGCGTGGCGGAACCTGGTTTCAGCTTGGTCGCGCCAGGGAGAGGCGTGATGAGGATACCGCCGGTTTCGGTCTGCCACCACGTATCGACGATCGGGCAGCGACCTTCGCCAACGACGCGGTGATACCACTCCCAAGCCTCGGGGTTGATCGGCTCGCCGACGGAGCCGAGCAGGCGGAGCGAGGAACGGTCGGTGCGCTTCACGAAATCGTCGCCCATGCCCATGAGGGCGCGGATGGCGGTCGGGGCGGTGTAGAAGGTATTGACCTTCCACTTGTCGATAACGTGCCAGAAGCGTGAGGCGGTCGGATAGTTCGGGATGCCTTCGAACATCAGCGTGGTGGCGCCGTTCGCGAGCGGACCGTAGACGATGTAGGAGTGGCCGGTGACCCAGCCGACGTCGGCGGTGCACCAGTAGATGTCGCCGTCGTGATAGTCGAAGACGTATTGGTGCGTCATCGAGGCGAACACGGCGTAGCCGCCGGTCGTGTGGACGACGCCTTTCGGCTTACCGGTCGAGCCCGACGTGTAGAGGATGAAGAGCGGGTCTTCCGCGTTCATCTCGGTCGGCGGGCAATCCGGGCTGACCTTGACGACTTCCTCGTGCAGCCAGAAGTCGCGTTTGGGGTCCCAGGGAACTTCGCCACCCGTGCGCTTGACGACGATCATCTTCTCGTCGCCCTTGCACTTCTTCAGTGCGGCATCGGCATTTTTCTTCAGCGGGACCGGACGGCCGCCGCGCATGCCCTCATCCGAGGTGATGATGAGTTTGCTGTCGGCGTCGTTGATACGGTCGGCGAGGCTGTCGGAGGAGAAGCCGCCGAAGACGATCGAGTGAACGGCGCCGATGCGGGCGCAGGCGAGCATCGCATAGGCCGCTTCCGGGATCATCGGCAGGTAGATGGTGACGCGATCACCCTTCTTGACGCCGTGCGCCTTCAAGACGTTGGCGAACTTCGAGACGCGCTCGTGCAGCTGTTTGTAGGTGATCTTCTCGTCCTGGGTCGGGTCGTCGCCTTCCCAGATGATCGCAACCTGATCGCCGCGCTTGGCGAGGTGGCGGTCGATGCAGTTGGCCGAGAGGTTGAGCGTGCCGTCCTCGTACCATTTGATCGAGACGTTCGCGGGATCGTACGAGGTGTTCTTGACCTTGGTGTAGGGCTTCATCCAGTCGATGCGCTTGCCAGCTTCGCCCCAGAACCCGTTCGCGTCCTCGATCGAGCGGTTGTACATGGCGAGATACTTCTCGTTGTCGACCCAGGCCTTGCTCGCCCACTCAGCAGGTACGTTGTAGACGTTATCGGACATTTCCCGGGTCCTCCCATTCGATTGGCGTGTTGCCTCCATTATGGGCGGGCAGACGGGTCAGCCGCAACCGGCCCGTTGGTCGAATGAGACGGGGTTAACGGCGGCCAGAGGCAGCGACCAAAGTCGAAGTGCTTTTTTGTTTGTGCAGCCGACACGCCGGTGGCCTGCCGGCCGGATGCGCAGTCAGCGGACGTTGGCCGTCGCAGCCAGGGCTGGGTATTTCGCGGCGAGTGTGAATGCGCGGACGGTGAAAAAGATCGATTGCGCGGCCCAGATGCCGTGATTGCCTGATAGGGGCACCAGCGCGGCGACGGCGGCCAAGTACACGGCAAAACTCACCAGCATCATGTTGCGCATGTCGACGGTGCGGGTCGCGCCAATGAAAATGCCGTCGTACTGGAAGCACCAGACGGCGATGACCGGCAGGATGGCCGCCCAGGGCAGGAATGTCGCGGCCAAGGTGCGAACCTCGGGATTTGGCGTCATGAAGGCAATGATGGAAGGCCCGGCGAGCCAGATCACCAGACCAGCAGCAAAACCTGTAGCGCCCGCCGCCCAGAACGAGATCTGGACGGCACGGTCGAGGCGAGCGCGGTCCTTGGCACCGATCGCCTGGCCGACCAGGGTTTCGGTGGCGAAGGCGTAGCCGTCCAGCATGTAGTAGGAAATGAACAGGATGTTCGCGAGGAGCACGTTGGCGGCGAGCGCAACGTCGCCTTGGCTGGCGCCGACCTTGACGAAGATCTGGGTCACGGCGAGCACGCAGGCGGTGCGGATCATGATGTCGCGGTTGGCCGCAAGCATTGCCGTAAGCTTGGCGGGATCGAGAACGTCGGAGCGACGGAGGCGGGCACCATCTGCCTTGAGATCGCGGGTGGCCACGATGATACCGGCGACGGCGGCGACCCACTCGGCAATCAGGGCGGCGAGACCGACACCGGTGACGCCCCAGCCGAGGTAGATCGTGAAGCCGACGGCGAGGACAATATTGACGACGTTCAGGGCGAGTTGCAGCCAAAATGCCGTCATGGTGCGGCCGCGACCGATGAACCACCCCATCAGCGCGAAGTTCACGAGGCCGGCGGGGGCGGCCCAGATGCGGGCGGCATAGTAGTCGCGGGCGGCGGCCTGGACCTCGGGCGAGCCGCCGAGAAAGCAAAGAAATCCGACCTGTAACGGTTTTTGGAGGACGACGATGGCCGTTCCGCAGATGACGGCAATGAACAGGGCTCGGCCGAGGGTGGCGGCGACGGCGTCGGCATCACCGGCACCGTGGGCCTGGGCGGTAAAACCCGTGGTGCCCATGCGCAGGAAGCCGAACAGCCAGAAGATCGCCGAAAAGATGGTCGCGGCCATGGCGACGCCGCCGATGAGATGGGCCGCGCCGAGTTGGCCGACGACGACGGCATCGACGAAGCCGACGAGTGGCGCCGTGGCATTCGACGCCATGATCGGCAGGGCGAGCGCGAGCAGGTCGCGCAGGGTCGGTGATTTGGGTGACGTCACGACCGGTGCACCGCCGCCGTCATCCGCGACGGCTGCCCATGAAGCGGGAAATCAGCCAGATCGGTACGACGATGATGGCGCCGAGGAGGAAGTACTGGACCGCCCAGTGAATGGCGTCGAAGCCGAGGTTGTAGATATTGCGGATGATGAGGCCGATGCGGTCGACGATATTGAAGGGCGTGATGCCCAGCGCCGACAAGATGACGCCCACCACGATCGACCAGAGCACGAGTTGCACGGCCGTGGCGGCAGGGGAGCGGGTAAACCTGTTTTGTTCCACGGGCGAATCTCCTGGGCGTCTGCAGCTTTTTTGTAGCATGGCTCCCCAGCGCTCCGCAAAGACCGGCCCGATAGGAATGAGTTGGCAGTGATTGCCGGGCCGGGCTAGTCTTTGGCCGCATCCAAATGCTTAAGCGAACGGCTCGCCGAGGGCCGGAGCGACGGGAGAGAGACTGTATGCGATACGAGTCGCCAGATTCAGCAGAACGCGCGGCGGAACTGCTCGCGGCGGAGAGCGGGATTGCCCGTGTCCTGGCCGGGGGTACAGATTTGCTGGTGCAGATGCGGACCGACATGATCGAACCGGCACTAGTCGTCGATATCAAGAAGATCGCGGAAGTCCGCAAGATCACCGAGGAAAAGGACGGGTCGTTCCGTATCGGCGCCGCGGTCACGGGTGCGGAGCTTCGTGAGCACGCACGGCTCAAGGCTGTGTGGCCCGGCGTCGTCGAGGGCGCCAACCTGATCGGGTCGACGCAAGTCCAGGGCCGCGCGACGATGGGCGGCAACCTGTGCAACGCCTCGCCGGCTGCCGACAGCGTACCGGGGCTGATCGCTGCGGGTGCCAAGGCCGTGATCGTCGGGCCGAAGGGCCGCCGCGAGGTGCCGGTCGAGGACGTCGTGACGGGCGTGCGCAAGCTGTCGCTCGCGAAGGGTGAATTGGTCGTCGCGTTCGTGCTGCCGCCGAAGGGCAAGCACGCGGGCGATGCCTATCTGCGCTTCATCCCACGGACCGAGATGGATATTGCGGTGGTCGGCTGCGGCGTGACGCTTTCGCTCGACGACAGCGGCACGTGCACGGCCGCGAAGGTGGCGCTCGGCGCGGTCGCCGAACGGGCGGTCGTGGTTGCGGATGCGGCGAAGGCTCTCATCGGAACCAAGGTCGATACGGCGGCTATCGAGAAGGCCGCTGCCGCCTGCAGTGCGGCCTGCCGTCCGATCGACGACAAGCGCGGCACCAAGGAGTTCCGCATCAAGATCGCTGGCGTACTCGCACAGCGGACCATCGCCAACGCTCTCGCCCGCGCGCAGGGCAAAACGGTGAAAGGATTGCACTGAGATGTCGAAGATCCACGTTGAAACGACGGTCAATGGCGATCCTGTCGAAGTCCTTGTGACGCCGGAACAAACCGTTCTCGATATGCTGCGCAACGACCTCGGCCTGACCGGCACGAAGGAGGGTTGCTCGACCGGCGATTGCGGCGCTTGCTCGGTGACGGTCGACGGCCGTCTCGTCTGCTCGTGCCTGATGCTCGCCGTGGAAGCCAACGGCAAGAAGATCGGTACGATCGAGGGCATGGCGCAAGGCGACAAGCTGCATCCGCTGCAGGAGAAATTCCTGGAGCATGCGGCGTTGCAGTGCGGCATCTGCACGCCGGGTGTGCTCGTAGCGGCCAAGGCGCTGCTCGAGAAAAACCCCGATCCGACAGAGACGGAAGTACGCTACTGGCTCGCCGGCAATCTCTGCCGCTGCACCGGTTACGACAAGATCATCCGCGCCGTGCTCGATGCGGCCGAGGTCATGCGCAAGACGCCCGCGAAGGTTTGAGGAGACGCTGCCCATGCAAGAGAAAGTCAAAGGCGCAGGATCGAGCGAATTCAATCTCGTCGGCACGCGTCCTATCCGCCCCGATGGCATCGACAAGGTGACGGGGCGCGCGCGCTTCGGCGCCGACATGAACATGGCCGGCCAATTGGTCGGTCTGGTTCTGCGCTCGCCACATCCGCACGCTAAAATCAAGAGCATCGACACATCCGCGGCTGAAAAGCTCGATGGCGTGAAGGGGATTGTCACGTCGGCCGATCTGCCCGATCACCCAAGCGTCAGCTTCGGGGCCGGCGAAGGCTCCGCCAACTTCCACTACATGACCCGCAACGTGATGGCGCGGGACAAGGTGCTTTACGAAGGGCATGCAGTCGCCGCCCTCGCGGCAACGACGGCTGCCATCGCGAAGAAAGCGCTCAAGCTCATCAAGGTCGACTACGAGGTGCTGCCGCACGTCCTCGACGTCGACGAGGCGATGAAGCCCACCGCACCGGTTCTGATCCCCGATCTGATCACAACCGGCGTCAAGCCGGCGCCGACGACGGCGTCGAATGTCGCCGCGCGCGTCGAGTTCGCACTCGGCGATGTGGAGGCTGGCTTCAAAAAGGCCGACAAGATCATCGAGCGGACCTTCAAGACCGAGTCCGTCCACCAAGGCTATATCGAGCCGCACGCTTGCATCGCCTCGGTATCGCAGGACGGCAAGGGTGAGCTTTGGGTATCGACCCAGGGTCACTGGGTCGTGCGCACATACTGCTCGCGCCTGCTCGGCTGGGACATCTCGAAGATCAAGGTCACCGCGGCTGAAATCGGCGGCGGTTTCGGTGGCAAGACGGTGGTCTATCTCGAGCCGCTGGCACTCGCGCTTTCGAAGAAGGCGCAGCGCCCGGTGAAGATGGTGATGACGCGCGAGGAAGTTTTCCGGGCGACGGGGCCGACGTCCGGCTCGAGTTCGCGCGTGAAGATCGGCGTTACCAAGGATGGCGTCATCACGGCCGCCGAAGCCGAGCTGAAGCTGATGGCCGGCGCGTTCCCTGGTGGATCGGTCGGTCCGGCGGCGATGACGGCTTTCGCGCCGTACGACATCGCAAACGTCAAGGCCTATGGCTATGACGTCGTCGTCAATCGCCCGAAGGTCGCCGCGTATCGTGCACCCGGTGCGCCGATCTCGGGTTACGCCGTCGAAAGCGTGCTCGACGAGATTGCGCAGGCCCTGAACATGGACCCGATCGAGTTGCGTTTGAAAAACGCAGCGAAGCAGGGGACCAAGGCGGCCTATGGTCCGAAGTTCGGACCGATCGGCATGATCGAGTGCCTGGAAGCGGCCAAGTCGCACGCACAGTATCGTACGCCCTTGGGCAAGAACCAGGCGCGCGGCGTCGCATCGGGCTTCTGGTTCAACATCGGCGGCGAGACGAGCGTGCAGATCGTGCTCAACGAGGACGGCACACTCGGCGTTTCCGCCGGTACGCCCGACATCGGCGGTTTGCGGGCGTCGCTTTGCATGCTCGCGGCGGAAGAGCTGCAGGTGCCGTACGAAAAGGTCAGGGCGCAGATCAGCGATACCGAAAGCCTCGGCTACAACTTCCTGACCGGCGGTTCACGGTCGACGTATTCGTCCGGTATGGCGACGGTGGAGGCTGCTCGCGAGATCAAGAAGGAAGCGATCAAACGCGCCGCCAAGCTGTGGGAGCTGCCGGAAGAAGCCGTCGAGTGGGACAGCAACAGCGTGCGGCCTGCCGGCGCGAACGCCGGTAAGCACAAGCCGATGACGCTCGCCGATATTGCCAAGATCGCGGGCAAGACCGGTGGTCCGATCGTCGGCTACTCGAAGATCAACGCGCAGGGGGCTGGGCCAACGCTCGGCACTCACGTCGTCGACGTCGAGGTCGATCCCGAAACCGGCAAGGTGACGATCCTGCGCTACCTGACGATCCAGGACGCGGGCCGCGCCATCCATCCGGCTTACGTCGAGGGGCAGTTCCAGGGTGGTGCCGCGCAAGGCATCGGCTGGGCGCTCAACGAAGAGTACATTTACGGAGCGGATGGACGGCTGCAGAACGCAGGGTTCCTCGACTACCGTATTCCGGTCGCCTCGGATCTGCCGATGATCGATGCCGTCATCGTGGAGGTGCCGAACCCGGCGCATCCTTATGGCGTACGCGGTGTCGGTGAGACGCCGATCTGTCCGCCGCTCGCGGCCATCTCGAACGCCGTATCGCGCGCGACGGGGCATCGGTTCACCTCGCTGCCGATGTCGCCGCCGAAGGTGCTCGCTGCGATGGATGCGGCGAAGAAGGGTTAATCCCCGCCACAGGCGGACATGAGGAGGCCGGTTTCTTTGGGGGACCGGCCCTCTTTCTTTGCGCGTTTCGATTTGCGCGCGTCCAATTTCGTCCAGGAGCAGCGAGAGGTTTTTTGCGCACTCTCACCTATCGGCGCTTGGTAAACGCCAGCCACGGGCCATGTGGGGGCTATTTGGAGCTATCCCGGGGCGACCCGAGCGAGACCGGCGGCGAGCTGCCTATTTGAGGGTTTCCTTGACGAGGTCGTCGAGCATGGCCTCGATTTCAGCGAAGGCCTTCTTACTGGCGTCGGTCTTGGCGGTGCCGAGGCCCCGGAAGCCGACCACCGTCTCACCGGGCTTCGCGGTCGTCTCGTAAGCGAACACCAGGAAGGGGCAATTGCCGAAGTTCATCGGATCGGCTTCGACCATCATGCGGGTGTACTTGGCCGAGCAAAAAGCGACGAACTCGCCATGCTTGTAGACCGACTTGCCGGCGCCGACGTCCGCTGCCGTGCGGTCCAGCATCTTGGCGATATTGCCTTCGGACTGGACGGCAAAGCCCTTGGCGACGACGGCATTGCCGAGCTCGAAGCGGACCTCGTCGAAGGGCTTTTTCGAGGTGTAGGTTTTCACGTCCTGCGCCATGGCAACGGACGACAGCCCGAGGCATGCGAGCCAAGCCAGAACGAGTTTAGCGGCGCGCATGACACTCTCCTCATGAAGAGTTCGGGCTTGAGTGGACGTCGGGGTGTCAGAAGCAGAAGGCGTTGGCGACCCCGGTTGCCAGATCGACGAGAATTGCCGGACCGCGGACGGCCAGCAGGTATGAGGCGAGTAAAACCAAGGCCAGCACAATGCCCCAGACGGCCCTGCGGACGCCACGAGGCATGCCTTCGGCGGCAGCGGAGTCTTGGCCGCTTTCAACCCGGGGCATGGTCTCGGTGTTGCTCATCAAATCCTCTGAGATCACTCCATCATAGCGATTAGCGCTTGCACTTGTCTCACATCAAACCGCTTCAAGAACCCGCCTCAAGCTGTCTTGGCGGCCGCCATTCCGGCTGCAACGCGTGCGGTCGGCTTTTCCCTGATCGGCCAGTGGATGAGCGCTGCGAACAGGCCGAGGCCGATCGAGATCCACCACATCATATCATAGCTCTTGGTCACGTCGTAGATGCGACCGGCGAGCCAGAGGCCCGTGAACGAGCCAACCTGGTGCGAGAAGAAGACGAAGCCGAACAGCATGGACATCCATTGCGTGCCGAAGAACAGGCCAACGAGACTTGAGGTCAAAGGCACCGTCGAAAGCCAGAAGAGGCCTAGGAGCGCGGAGACGCCAATGACGACGGCGGGGGTCGTCGGCAGGAACAACAAGCCAAGGAACGCGAAGATGCGCATGAAGTAGATGAAGCTCAGGCCGATACGGCGCTCGACATACTTGCTCGACTGTCCGGCGAGATAGGTGCCGACGATGTTGCAAATGCCGACGGCCATCAGTGCCCAGACACCGACCCAGGGGGGAAGCCCCTTGTCGCTGACGAACGCGGGGAGATGCACGCCGTAGAACGCGACGTGGAATCCGCAAACGAAGAAGCCTGCCGTGAGCAGCCAGAAGCTCGGATGCGAAAAGGCCTCGCGGAATGCTTCACCCAGCGTCTGCGAGCGCAGAATGCCGGGGCCTGCAGTAGGCTTGCCGGCAAGCGCCCAGGCGAGCGGGAGCATCAGCAGGCCGGTCGCCGAGAGCACCATGAGGCTCATCTGCCAACCGGTGTATTCGATCAGCAGGTGGGTGTAGGGGAAGGCGATGAGCTGGCCGACGCCGCTCGCCATACCGAGCGATGCAATCGCCGCGGTGCGCCGATCTTCCGGCACGGCGCGGCTGACGGCGCCGACGAGGGCCGTCACCCCGGTCCCTGCGACGCCGATGCCGGTCAGGATACCAGAGACGTATAGATGGATCGGCGCGGTGGCATAGCGCATCGCCACCAAGCCCGCGATCGTGCTTGCCACGCACGTCACGAGCACGCGGCCCGCTCCGTATTTATCTGCGATGGCGCCGGCGACGATCGACAAGAGGCCCCACGTCAGGTTCGCCAAGGCCATGGCATTTGAGAACGGCTCGCGGCCGATACCGAGGTCCTGGGCGATCGGTTTCAGGTAGAGGCCCATAACCTGGCGCAGCCCCATGGCCATGCCGACGATCGTCGCGGCTGCCAATAGGACAAGCCAAACGGGCTTCTTGCCGGGGTTGCTCATGATGTCGCCTCGTTATTGTCGTTTGGGCGGCACCATATCCGAGCAAGTCGCGGCCCGCCAGACAGGTGAGCGCAGAGGTGTGCGTCAACGGCGCAATGGTAAGCGGCGACTATTGGCCGGGCGCGTGAACAGCTGATGCGCGGTGTTCGGCTCCGGGCGCGGCGCGGGCCGCCTGGCGAGCACTGCGGTATGAATCGACAGCCAAACGAACAGGACCCAGATCAAATCGTTGCGATTCAGTATGATGCTCTCCGTCAGGCTCTGGAAGAGCCAGTAGAGCAGAAAGGGGAGTGCCAGCGGCAGCAATGGATCGGTCATGCGCCAACGCCGCAGCGCATCGAAGGCCGTCCACATGGTCCAGACATAACGGCCAAGAACGAAGGACAACGCCACGACGCCGACCATGCCGAAACCGAGGCGAAGCTCGACGAAGCTCGAGTGGGCTGACGTCGGCACGAAGTACATCGTGTCTTGGAACAGCTTGCGAGGCAGGTAGGCGTCACTCCAGAAGGCGACGTAGCCGTAGCCCAGCCAGTAGGCTTCATCGATGTAGGGCTGGACCAGAACCCAGATGGGCAAGCGGTTCGACAGGGTGGAATCCTTGCCGACCAGAGCGGGCAACGTCTCGAGAGCCGCGATGATCGTGTCGGGGAAGAGTGCTGCCAGTGTTCCGAAAGAGATCAGCGAGAGCGGGACCCACAAGGCGAGACGCGGTTGCCAGCGCCGCGGTGCCAGCGCCACCGACAACACGACGATGCCGACCAGCCAGGACGTCGTGGAACGGGCCGCGATCCACAGGAACAGATTGGCCGCGATGCCAAATGCCAGCCATTTCGGCCACGGTCCCGGATTGGCGCGGCGGAAGACAACGAGGATCAAGAGAGACATTGCGCACAACGCGCCGAGGCTGTTCTTCTGTTCGTGGAGGCCTTTCCAGGTGCCGACCCACGGCCCGTCCTGGTGGATGCCGACACTCGGCAAGGCCACGATGGCGGCCACGTCCAGCAGAGGGTTGATGGCCGATGCGATGGCGGCGATGGCAAGCGCCTGGGAGGGTGGAATGGCCGCGCCCAAGAGAAGACCGACCAACGTCGTGCCGAGGAGAGTCAGTGACTGCGTCAAGGTCTCACCCGGTGCGACCGACCAGACCACGGAGATCAAAGGGAGAAGCGAAAAGAGAAGTGGTACCGCCGCGCGGCCGATCAGCGGCAGAACGATATGCGACCGCAGGGCGAGCATCAGTCCAACAATCGCGTAGAGGACGAGATACATCGGCCACTTCGGCATCGACGGCAGGCCAAGCATGATGTCGATGATCACCGTCGGCAGCATACCCGAGACGATGACAAGGATGATGACGACAAGCGTCATCTCGCCTTTGGACAAAGGCGCTGACGCCACGCCCGTCGCCTGACGCGGCACGGCGTTCGATTTGTGAAAGTGCACCAAGGCGGCTTCGTCGGATGGAGTGTCCCTGCGACTTGCCTCTTAAGCCGGGTATCGCCGAGGGGCGAGGGCCCACTCCAGTCTTGGTCAACGCGCCGGGCCGCGTGGTCCAGCTCCGATCAATGGCGCTGCAGGACGGCGACCAGCGATTTCACGTTGCCGCCGTTCTGCGCGATGTAGTCCTCGAACAGTTTCTTGAGGAACGGCGTCATCCAGAAGCCCATCGCTTGCGCATCGCGCACGCGGTACGTGCTGCCGATTTTCGTCAGCATCCAGGCGACTTCGTAAGAGCTGCCATCCTGGAGGGTGACGGTCGAGTCGACCATGAGGCCGTATTTGGCGCGACGGCTTTCCTGGGCGAACTTGACGCTGGCAACCGGATACTTCGGCGCCTCGTTGGCGGCGTAGCGACCGATGAAGCGGGTCATACCGCTGAGATAGGGCTCGCGATCCGCGTTATCGAGGCGGGCGCGATAGTCGCCGAGGGCATAAACGCCGATCTGGGCCACGTCACCATGCCGGGCGACCGCGAGCTGCATGGCCTGCGGAGACCGGGTACGCGCCGCCGACATCAGTTCTTTGGATACCCGCTCCATGTAGAGGACGGCTGGATCGCCAGCCGCGGCGGCGGACTTGGAAAGTGCGCCGATCGCCATGGTGAGTGAGACGACGGCGAGGAGGAGGCCGGCCAGCGGAGCGGAGCGTGAGACGGACTGCATGTTCCGGTGTGCCATCGGTGTCACTTCCATCGTGTCCATCGTGTCTCATGCAAACCGCGACAGACAAGACCGAGAAAGACTTTCGGGCCAATCCGTTGTTTGCGGTCCGTTCCGGCGAGCGCCATTTGCGCAAGCCGTCAAATCAATCGAGACTCACCTAACGCGAGCGCGCGGGCCTGTCCATGGCGAGGGTCCGCTGTCTCTGGTTTTCCAGAACCGCGGATCACCCTCAGTGACCTAATTTCAACGCTCAGTCTGGCTCAACTATGGCAATGCCGGAGTTTCTCACAACTGATCAGTCCTGTGGCTGATGACCCGATGGCCGCACGAGGACGCGCTTGCCTGCGGGCGGGGCCTGGCGAGCCGACTGGTCGTCGGCTTGTGCGGCTGCCATTTCGGCGCGGGCGCGGAGAGCGGCTCCGGCCGCACGAGCATCGTTGGCGGCGGCGCTGGCTGGCTTGGCGCGCCACTTCGCGACCTCGTCCGAGAGCGCGAGGGCTTGACCCGGCAACAGGCGGCTCAAGACTGCGTCGCGGCGTTTGGTAGCCTCGGCATCGCCCTTGGCAGCGGCAAGCGCGTACCATTTGTAGGCGGCGGCGGGGTCGCGCTCGACGCCCAACCCGTTTTCATGGAGGACGCCGAGGTTGAACTGGCTGTCGGACAGACCCCGCTCGGCAGCGGCGACAAACCATTGGGCGGCGGCGGCATAATCGGGTGTCTGGCCATTCTGTGCGGAAGCGGCGAGAACGGCAAGATTGTGCATTGCCTTGACGTTGCCCTCGTTGGCGGCGCGCTCATACCACTGGCGTGCCGTCGCGATGTCGGGTTTGCCGGAGACGCCGCGCTCAAAGAGCGTTCCGAGGCGATACTGGCTCGGAATGAAGCCCGCATGCGCCGAGCGCTCGTACCAGGCTAGCGCCTGTTTAAAGTCCTGCTTTACGCCTTTGCCTTCAGCGAAGCGTACGGCGACTTCGAATTGTGCTTCAGGATCGCCTTTCTGAGCGGCCAGCCGCAGCGACAGCGGACCGATGAGGGCCGGCGGCAACTCGATGGCCGAACCGGGCATAGACTGCGCTGACGATGCGGGGAGCGCTGAAGTGGTGATGCCGCCTGCTTGCTTCGGCGCCGGCGGCTGCTGTTGCGGCGGCTGAGACGCCATGCCGGGCGGCGACATCGATATCGGGCCTGGATGCTGCAAGGTGATGCCTTGAACGCTCGAGGTCGTCACCGGCGGCGGGCCGACGCGCGCGGCGGACGCCGTCGGTGCCGTCGACGGCACCTGCGCTACCGCTTGACCCGGCTGGTCGGTCGAGGTTTCGAGCTGCGAACGGGGACGCGGCTGTTGGTTCGCCGGCGGTTGATCGGTTGCGCCACGGCCGGGTGTTGCCGCGGGTGCCTGACGCGGATCCGGCTGGACCTGCTGATTGCCGTCGCCTTGACGCGCAGCCGCTGGCGTTGGCCCTTCTGCGTCTTCGGCAAAGCGCGGGGCCATGGTCGGCCCCTCTTCCCTCGCGACCGGTGTGGCGGCGGCAGGCTGTGTGACGGGCGCGCGCTCGGCGACTTTCGGCGCCCCTGACGAAAGCAGGCGATCCTTGACGAAGAACTCGAACAGCAGTCCGACGGCGATGATCGCGATGCCGATGCCGGCGACGAGAATGCCGCGCTTTGCGAGCGTGCTCTGATCTTTTTCCTCGGCTGGCGATTCGTCCGGCATGGCTATGACGGTCGGCTGCGCGAGTTGACGCGGACCGGGGCGGGTCGCCGGCTTCGGCGCGGCGGCCGGTTGCTCTTCGGTCGCTCGAGCGCGCGTTTGCGGTGCTCGGCCTGCAGCCGACATGGGCGGGTTGGCTGGCCGGACCGGCCGCTGGCGCATGCGCGCCTCAGGCTGCTCGTGAGCTTCGGGTTGTTCCGGCGCAGGTGACAGGCCCGCAGCCGATGCCGGCACGGGAACTTCCGGAAGTTCCGGATCGTGGTGGCGCACGCCCGATTGAACATAAGCTTCATGATCGGTCGCCCGGCGTCCCGGATAGGGGCCGCGCTCGTTCTCGACGTAGACAACCGGATCGGGCGCCAGGGCGGCTTCCGGCTCAGGCGCAGCGCTCACTGGCGGAGCCGTCATCGGTTGGCCCGGTGCGCGGTCCATCTGGTCGACACGGTCGATCAGGCGGACGAGCGCCTCCTGCATCGTATCGAGCATGCTTGCCGTCTGATGTTCTTCGCGCCGGCGCTCTTCAGCGATCGTCGCGATCATCGCCTGCATTTCATCGAAGCGATGGCCCTCGGCGGCGGTGGACTTGGCTTGGGGAACGGCGGCCGCAAAACGCTCGGCGACACGTTCGGCTGTGCTCTCGACGAGGGCTGTGACGTCCGGCATCTGCGGCACGGCAAAGCTCGCCACTTCTGCCGCAGGTTCGGCCGACTGCGCGTGCTCGGCAATAGCGCTCAACTTGCGAAGTTCGGTTTCGATGCCGTCGATGCGGCGCAACGAATTGCGCGTGTCGTCTAGGCGCTTGGCGAGTTCGCCGATTTCGGCTTCGATGACGCGAAGGCCATCGAGATCGGCCCGGGTCGCGACGTCCGCCATGGCTTGGCCGAAGCTCTGCTCGAAGGCGCCGAAGCGGCGATCGAGTTCGACGATGCGATCCATCGGATTGTTGCGCGCGAGCGTATCTTCCACGCGAGCGGCGATATCCTTGATGCGCTCATCGAGCCAATCGCGGTCGACCGCCAGGGAGGACAGGTCTGCCTGCGCCGTGGCAGGGAGCAACGCGGCGGTCGCGGTTTCCGGTTCTGGTGCGACGTGAATGATCTTCTGAGGTGCCGCTTTCTTCAACGATGGGGCCGCGTCCTGGACGACGGCCGCTTTGTGAGCTGGTTCGACAGGCAGTGGATCTTGCAGAAAGAATGCCGGCGCCGGTTCGATCACTTGCGGGGCTTCGGCTTCGTACATGCGCGTGAGGGCTTCAGCGCTTGCGATGTCCCAGGCGTCGTCGCCATCAGAGGTCAAGCTTTGCGAGGACACAGGCGCTGCGGCGCGCGCTTGCAGACCGGCAATGCCGTCGCCGATCCGTGCCAGTGTCTTGCGGGTCTCGACGGCCGCAGGTTCGAAGCGGTCCTCGGCCGGCATTTGGGCGCTGGTGCGCTCGGCCTGACCCGTCAAGTCCGATAGCCGTTGCTGCATGTCGCGCATCTGCGCCAGATGACGGCGCTCCGCCTCGGCGATCTGCTCAGCCATCTGGCTCAGCGTGCCACGGATGTCCTCGCCCGATGTCGTCTTGCCGCCCGTGCGGCCCAAATCCATTGCCGGCATGCGTCGTCCCCGCGCCAATTTTGGCAGCTTAGCGGTTACTCAGCCAGCAATCGGCCCTGGGCGGGGACTGGACGTTGCCGCCGGAAAGTCCCGGAGGCAAAATCGCTCTGTGCCGGCATGAATGGTCCGCACTTATGATCCGACTCGGCACGGTTTGGATCTCAGGCGACCCTGTCAGTCGGCCGTAAACAATCCGTTAACGGCGGGGCCGGGCAGTAATGCATTGTTCCGACCGGGTTTTCAATTCGTTGCCAGCAAACAACAACATGACGCGCGGCGCTGCGTCGGTTGTTGCCACAATCTTGTGCTCGATGCGCCCGTGGGGCGTCCGGTCGCTCGGTTGGAGGGAAACATGAATTACCGCCGTCCGCTTACTCGAGCGTTTCCCCGGCTCGCCTTGGCCATTGCCGGGCTTGGTTTGGTCGCTGGGTCCGCCCTGTCGCAGGGCGCTATGCCTGCGACGCAAGGCGGGCGCTTTTCCCTCCAACAGGTCGAGGGCGGCGTCATCCGCATGGACACACAAACGGGCGCGCTCAGTATGTGCAAGCGGCAGACCGGCGACCAATGGGCGTGCGAATCGCTGCCGGACGAGCGCAAGGCGTTGCAGCTCGAGATCGACCGGCTCGCAAAAGAGAACAGCGAGCTGACAGCCGAGATGAAGCGGCTGGAAGACGATCTCGCCAAGAAGACGGACCGTCGCGCCGAGAAGGGACCGGACGAGACGCCGGGTATCGGGCGGCTGCCGACCGAGGACGATGTCGACAAGGCGATGAACTACCTCAAGGGCATGTACAAGAAGCTCAAAGAGAAGATCAAAGAGTTCGAGGACATCGCGGGGAACAAGGGCAACAGCCAGAAGCTGTAGCTGCGGGCGCCAGGACCGGTGGCGGTCCTGGCGGCCCGGCTGGCCCATCGACAGCGCGGTGGCGCGTGCTACACATCACGGCGATGAAGATCGCTACCGGACAGCTTGCCGATATTACCGCCGAGGACTTCCGCGCCATGGCGCGGGAGCGGCTCCACCAGGAGCCGACGGATGCGTTGTTCGATCCGCGATCAGGCAAGGCGATCGGGCGGAGTGACTGGGATCTGGACCCGACGCTGTCGGCCGACCTCGCCGTCATGGAGGAGCCGCGGCCGGCCGCCGTATTGGTACCGGTGGTGATGCGGCCGGTGCTCACGGTTCTGCTAACGCAGCGCACCGATACGCTCAGCAAGCATGCGGGGCAGATTTCGTTTCCCGGTGGACGGATGGACCCTGAGGACCGGGATGCCGTCGATACGGCTATGCGCGAGGCGCAGGAGGAGATCGGGCTCGACGGCCGTTATATCGAGCGGGTCGGGTTTCTCGACGGCTATCGCACCGGTACCGGCTATCACGTCACGCCGGTCGTGGCCCTGATCGATCCGGGTTTCTCGCTGCAATTGGCGGCGGACGAGGTCGCCGAAGCCTTTGAAGTACCGCTGACGTTCCTGATGGAGCCGCTCAACCACCAGCGCCACTCCCGCGAGTGGCGGGGGCGGGTGCGCAGCTATTGGGCGATGCCCTACGAAGACCGGTATATCTGGGGGGCGACGGCGGGCATGCTGAAGAATCTGCATGCCCGGATGTTCGAGTAGGCGGTCGGCTGTCACTCTTCCGAGTGGACGGCTGCACTCTCGTCGGCGTTGGCGTCGATGCTCGCGTCGAACAACATGGCGCCGCCGAATGCGAACGTCAGCAGCAGAAGCAGTCCAATCATGGCGCGCTTGGCGACCCAGCGAGCACCGCGGGGCGAGGGCGCATGCCGCAGAACGGCCGCGTTAACGGAGTCGGTGGCTGAGGACATGGTCGGTTGGGGGCTCACGGTCAAATCGATCCACTTACAAATACGAACGAAACGTCGATTTGGTTGACGCGCGGTTAACGCTCGCCCCGTCAGAGGGTTTCAAGCAGATTTCCTTCGCGTTCCAGGCGTATCAGGCAGCGAGCACTCGCCGTCAAGGCGACGTTCCAGGAATACAGTTTAATCCCGGCGAGTGTGGCGTGAGCGCTATTAACCACCCCGGTTTGACGGTCTGATGTCAGGATTCGCCCCGAAGTTGGGCGTCATCCGCCAATGACGACGGCATAGACGGCGCGAAGGCCCAGCAGCGCCAAAGTTGCGCCTGACGCCCACATGATCCCGTCGAGCACGCGGGCAGACCGGGTGAGCGCAGGAGGGCCCCATTCGGCCAGTACATTGCGGACACCGATGGCGCCGTGAATCGCCGCGGCGAGGACGAAGGCGCCATAGAACAAGCCCCAGCCGATGCTGCCGCGGGTGCGCGATAATATTTCCGCGGCGGAAAGGCCCTCGCGGGTCGCGTAGTAAATCAGGACGATATGGCCGATGACCATGGGGGCCATCAGTGCCGCCGTCAGGCGCTGCAGCAGATAGAGACGGAACGTCATTCGGATTTACCTGAGACGTAAGACTGCCACACGCGACGCTTGAGGCCGGCGATGGAGCCCGTGGGGTTCAGTCCTTTTGGGCAGAGTTGCTCGCAGCTTTGATGGGTATGGCAGGCTTGGCAGCCGCCGGCCTGCGAGATCGCGAATAGACGCTCTGCCTGGCCACCGTCGCGCGGGTCGTTGACGAGCGTCCAGGCACGATTGAGCGGTCCGGGGCCGAGGTAGTCCTTGTTCCACGTCACGGTATCGCAGGCGGCATGGCAGACGCCGCAGTTGATGCACTCGATGGCTTCGTCGATGGCGACGCGAGCGGGACTCGACGGCTGGATTTCCGCGATCGGATCATGCCGGGTGGTGGTCGGCACAAACGTGCCTTTGGCTGCCTGCCACTTCTCGAAGAAGCGCGACATGTCGGTCACCAAATCCTTGACGACGGGCAAGTTGGCCAACGGGCCGATCTCGACGCGGCCTCCGCCGTCGACCTTCGACACGTGCGTGCGGCAGGTCCAGCGCGGGCTGCCGTTGACGGTCATGGCGCACGATCCGCATACGCCGACGCGACAGGCGAAGCGGTAGGCCAGCGCCGGGTCGACGTTGCGTTGGATCCAGGTGATCAAGTCGAGCACCGTTTGGTTGTCATGGCGCGGGACGTCGAACGACTGGTAGTCGCCGTCCTCGCCGCCTCGCCACACCACGACCTCGATCGTTTTTGCCGGTGCGCTCATCTGACCTTCACCTCGACCGTGTGCGGCGCGTTGTTGCCAAAGCCGCCGACGTCCCAGTCCGCCTCGAGCGGCTGCACATCGCCGTTCGCATCGGTGGCGCGGCATTGCAAGAGATGATCGCCGGGCGTAGCTCGCCAAACCGCGCGCCAGCCGCGCCACGCGTAGGCCGTCGGTGGCGGCGGGTCGAGTTCGGTTGCCTGCCAAACGCCGTCACAGGCAAATTCGACTTTGGCAATGGGTGTGCCGCCGCCGCTCCAGGCGCGGCCTTCAACGATCACATTGCCGGCGTCGACGACGCGTGTCCGCGTGTACCAATCGGGAATGCCGGGCGGCACCATCAGCGATTTCACTCGCATGGCCGTGACGGGAATGCCGGCCTCGTCGCGGCTCTTGCGGTACATGTAGGTGCCGACCTGCTGATGCCCCTCGAACGGCCGGTCGATCGCGGTGATTTTCGCGAGCCATTTGACGCTCGCCATGCCGTACCAGCCGGGCACGACGAGACGCAGCGGGTGCCCATGCTGCGGCAACAGCGGCTGGCCGTTCATGGCGTAAACGAGCAGCACGTCGTCACTCATCGCCATTTCGGCGGACAGTGCGCGTTCGTAGGCGTGCTCGATCTTGTCGAAGCCGCGATCGATGCCGGAAAAGACGATGTTCTTCGCCGCCCGTGTCAATCCGGCTCGTTCGAGAAAGGGGCGGAGCGGCGTTCCCGTCCATTCGGATGTGCCGACCGCGCATTCGGTCCAAGGTTGGCTCGGCCAGCGGGGATGAAAGTTGGCGCGGCCGTTTCCGGCGCACTCCATCGTCACGCGCAGCGTCTTCGCGGGCGCATGCTTGATCTCGTCCAGCGATAGCGCAAAGGGACGCTCGACCTCGCCGCCAAATGCGACCGACCACGCCTCGCCGCCTGCGACATAGGGCACATCGAAGTGATTGAGGAGGTAGTGCAGGCCGGTTGGCGTTACGTCGTGACGCAACGCTTCGAGCAGGATGCCGCAGTTGCGATTGGCCAACTTCACTTCTTCACGGGTGTAAGGCCCGTCGGTGTGTGTTCGCTTATGGCTATCGCCGAACTGCATGGCGCGCTCCTCTTGGACAACCGCATCAAATCAGGCGGCAGGCCGCCGGTCGAGTGCCGCGGCTGCAACGTAGGCCAGCAGAGACAGCGCGAGAGCGGTGATGTACGGCGCCTCCCATTCGAGCAGATACTTGGAGCCGGCCCAGGTGATCATGCCGACGCCAATCGCCGCGTAGGCGCTGAACGGGCCGCCGACGTTCGAGAAGATGGCAAACATCAGCACCACGAAGACGCCAGCCGAGCCGAAGGCGGATGCCGTCTCGACGAGTTCCTTGATGGTCTCGGAGCTGGCCGCAAGCAGGTAGGCGACGACGGTCAGCGCGGCCACCACGGAGCGAACCGTGATCAGCTTGGTGGGGGGGGACATTCCGGGGCGCATGCCCGCGATCAGATTGTGGGAGACCTGCGCGGCCGGCGCGTGAAGGGTGGCGTGGACGGTGGACAGAACGGCTGAAATGATCGCACCGACGAAGACGACGTAGAGTGCGGGCGTCAGGTACGCTTCGGCCAGGCGCGGCACGGTTTCCTCGACCTCCTTGAGGCCGGGCAGAAGTTGAGGTCCGGCGAGGCCGAGATAGATCGGGATCAAGCCGACGACGAGGTACATGGCGCCGCCGATCATCGTGCCTGTCGCGGCGGTCGCAGCCGAGCGGGCGCCGAGGAAGCGCGAGATCAGTTCGACCGCGACGATGGTACCGCAGATCGGCACAGCGATCTTCTCGATGAAGGTGAGCAGTCTATCGTCGCTCGCGAACCAGGAAAGCCGCGCGGGGTCGATCTTCGCCAATACCGTCGTTGGACTACCCGCTGCCGCGGCGACGGCTGCGAACAACAAGAACAATCCGGCGATGACGACGAGGCCCTGCAGCGTATCCGTGACAGCGTCGGCGAGCAGGCCACCGATCACAGAGTAGACCGCGACCACGATCGCCGCGAGAAGGAGCGCGCTGGCGAGGCCGATGCCAGCATTGCTATTCAACACGACGCCGAAGACGCGGATTTGCGCGGCGGCCCAAAACAATGAACCGGGCAGGAGGACGAGAACAACGAGGCGCTCGACCCCTGGCGAATATCTATTCCGGAAGATGTCAGCGAACGTCGTGACCTCTCGTCCGCGCAGCCGGGCCGCGAAAAACAACCCGACGATCACGATTGATGCGCCGTAGGCGAGCGGATCGACGACGGCGCCGCTCAGCCCGTTCTCATACACGGATGCCGCCGCCGCAGTGACGGCTTCGGAGCCGAAGAATGTCGCGAACACGGAGAACGACACGAGGCCAACGCCCAGAGACCGTCCCGCGAGAATGTAGTCGGTTTCGGTCGTGATGCGCCGCGACACCCACACGCCGATGGCGAATTGAAGCGTCACGTACGCGACGATGGCGATTAGGACTGTGTTCACGGCGTTCCCCCAACGCGGCTCATGCAGCGCCCTATCGAAGAGGAAGACGACTCGAAGTCAAGCAGCGAGAACCGCTGCAGCGGCCCGTGCCTCGCGCAGACGGACCTCGCGGCGCTTTTGTGCCTCGGCATCTTCGCCCCACTGTGCGATTTGCCAGTCCTCGTCGACGTGTGCGGCGGCCCATGCAGCGTCGAGGCTCAGATGGCCATGACAGACCGCAAGCGCCAGGATTGCCGATCCCATCATCGTCGTGAGCACGTGCAGCCCGGCAAGCTTGAGGGTCGGCAAGCCTGCAATGGCCTGTGCGACGGCGGTTGCCACTTCAGCCGGCTGGTCGACCGGCATCATGCCTGTCGCGACGATGAAGCGTGCGCCGATCGTTTGCTCCGCCCAGCGCAACACGGGGTCCCAGTGGAGCGCTTGCGTGCGGACCAACTCGACGGGAGATTCCGCCCGATAGCATAGCAAGTCGGAGCCAGCATATTTGACGATTTCGGCGGCGACGGCTTCCTCGGAGCCGGCAACGGCGTCCACCGCCGTGAAGACCAGCGTCGTCAGCGGCATCTTCGCAGGATCGATGACATCAACTTGCGCCGACCATTCGCGGGCGACATCGGCTGCAAGCGACTGCGACGGCAGCG
Source organism: Hyphomicrobiaceae bacterium (assembly GCA_033812735.1). Taxonomy (GTDB): domain Bacteria; phylum Pseudomonadota; class Alphaproteobacteria; order Rhizobiales; family Hyphomicrobiaceae; genus JABFRJ01. The sequence goes on from JAPXTA010000038.1 coordinate 27,075, forward strand.
TCAGCACCTGTTTGCGTGGCGTGCGCACTTTGCGGCCGTCGAGCAGGATAGCGAAACTGCTGTCCGTCTCGGCGACCGTCACGTCCCTATAGAAACGTTTCGGCAGTGGCCTAACCGCCTCGCGCATGATCGCTTCGGTGGCGCGTGCCGCGCCATTCGATAGCTTAGCTTCTGGCGTCTTGTCGTTCATCTCAGGTCTCGATCGAAGCATGCGGCAGGAGGCGGGCGAGCACTGGCATCAGCTCTGCGTAGCTCTCGACGATCACCTCCGCGCCGGCGCTGCGCAAGGCATCGACCGTGTGGTAGCCCCAGGTGACGCCGATGGGACGGACGCCGGCTGCGCGGGCCATCTCCATATCGAACGTGGTATCGCCGATCATGACCGTGCAAGCGGCTTCGCTGCCGGTTTCCGCGATGGCGCGTTCGATCATGGCGGGGTGCGGCTTCGACGGGTTGTCGTCGGCGGTCTGCAGCGTAGAGAAGTGATCCTCCCACCGGTAGTGCGACAGCAGGCGCCGGACGCCGCGCATCGACTTTCCGGTTGCAACACCGAGCGCGAGGCCGTCGACCCGTCCCAACCGGCGGATCGCTTCGTCGGCTCCTTCGTAAAGTGGATCTTCCGCGGTCTCCAGGCGGATCTGCTGTGCCGCCCGGCGATACTGATCGGCCAACATGGTGCGGTGGCCGTCTGGGAGGTCCGGCGCCAAAACGGCAACGGCTTGCGGCAGCGACAGACCGACGATGCGCAGGATGTCATGCCGGTTCGGCGCGGGACGTTCGATCGCCATGAACGCCTCGGACATCGCGCGCACGATCGTGGCTTGGCTGTCGACGATGGTGCCGTCGCAATCGAACAGAACGAGGGTCATGGACTTGGGTACCAGAGGCTTAAGTGCCGGATCAGGTTCATCCGCGCGCACGCCTAGCAGACCGGGACTGCAATTGCATCATCCACCGCCGCGACGGTGCTCTTCGAGGCGTGGCATGATCTCAACGAAATTGCAGGGGCGGTGGCGATTGTCGAGTTGGAAACGGAGAATGCCGGTCCAGCCGTCACGGCAAGCGCCCGGCGAGCCCGGCAGACAAAAGATGTACGTCCCGTGCGAGAGGCCGCCGCAGGCGCGGGATTGAATGGTGGACGTTTCGATCTTCTGGAACGAAATCATATGGAAGACCGTGGAGAACCCGTCGATCTCCTTTTCAAACAGGGGGCGGATCGCCTCGGGTGTCACATCGCGGCCCGTGAAACCGGTCCCGCCTGTGGTTATGACCACGTCAACTGCCGGGTCTGCGATCCAAGTCTTTACTTTTTCCTGGATCGCCGCGACGTCGTCGCGGACGATGGCGCGGCCGGCAACGACGTGACCGTCGGCGGTGATCATGTCGGCCAGGGTGTTGCCGGACTTGTCGTCGGCCAATGTTCTCGTGTCAGAAACCGTCAAGATGGCGATGCGGACGGGGATGAACGGCCGGCTGTCGTCAATTCTTGCCATGTCGGCACTCCGCGATTGCTGCTTTCATATGGGGGTGCGCCGGCGTGCATGCCAAGTGGCAAGGTGAGAGACGTGAAACACGGCGCGAACCCCTCAATCCGGCGGTATTTCATTTCAATATTATTAAGCGATGTCCCAAAACATTACATTGCAGCACTCTCGCTCTTCGATTTTAACAATATCCTTATTGTACCATGGACTTTCCACGTAATGCCGGTTACACAAAAGTCAGAATGAAGCTCTGTTAAAGATCGCTGCACGACACATGGAACTCTCGGTTATCCATCCACGACAGGAGGCCAATCCCGCGAAGATCGCGGCGTTGATCTGCTGCGTCATCGTGGTCGGACTGCTGGCAGCGTCCTTGTTCTCTGCGGGCCCCGCTCGCGCCGGTGGCAAGTCGATCCAACACAGCACTTCACTCTCACGCTGACGCACTGCTGCCGCTTTGCCGAAACTGCATCCCGTGACCGGCGGCAACCGGTCCTTGTTTCAAAGTCGTTTCACACAGGCGACTATCATGCGGCCCGCCCTCCCAACGGCGGGCCGCATTCCTTTTGTGGGTCCCCGCGACGGCTAGCAGAATGCCTGGGCGTGACAGGTACGCCTGCGGGCACTATGCCTGTCGGGTAACGCCAGGGATGCCGACCGATGACCGCCATGACCGTAACGTCGATCTACCGCTATCCCGTCAAAGGCATGACTGGTGAAGCGATGGCTTCAGTTGCTGTGGCGGCCGGGCAGACCATTCCCTTCGACCGCGCGTATGCCATCGAAAATGGATCCGGCCGGTTCGACCCCGACCATCCAAAATACCTGCCGAAGATCACGTTCCTGATGCTGATGCGGGACGAGCGACTTGCGACGCTCAGGACCGTTTTCGACGAGTCCAGCGAAACGCTGACGATCCTGCGTGACGGCAAACAGGTGGCGAAAGGAAATTTGTCGACCGCCATCGGCCGGAAGATGATCGAGCAGTTCGTCGCTGCCTACATGAAGACGGCGCTCAGAGGTGCCCCGAAGATCATCTCGGCGTCGGGCCACAGTTTTTCCGACGTGTCGGCGAAGTGCCTCCATATCGTCAACCTGGCGAGTGTGCGTGATCTCGAACGCATTGTCGGGCGACCGATCGATCCACTCAGGTTCCGCGCCAACCTCTATGTGGACGGCGTGCCGGCGTGGGACGAACTCAGTTGGGAAGGCAGGACCATCGCTATCGGGGCGGCGCGGCTTAAGGTATTCGCGCGGACGCAGCGTTGCGATGCGACCAATGTAGATCCTGAAACCGGGCAGCGGGATATGGCGCTTCCCGCCAACCTGATGCGCGCGTTCAATCACAGCGACTTTGGCATTTACGCCCGGGTCACTGCCGCCGGCACGATCAATCCAGGTGATGAAATCCTGATGGTCGACGCCTGACCGCTACAAGGTCTTTTGGGGCGACGGCAGAGTGTCATCGTTTTCGGTGACGAGAAGGCGCAACGTCATTGGTTTGCCAGTGGGGTCAACCTCACGGGCGATCAGCACATGAGGAAGCTGTTTCGCAGCTGGTGAGCCGTCGGGTATGGCGATGGCTTCAATACCGACCACCTCGAAGGTTCGCGCTAGGGGTGACGCCCCCCCCTTGGCAGCAACAGAGAATACGACACGGTCCCCAAGGCTAAAGCCGCCGGCACCGGCTGATGCGGCCACGACCTTTTGGGTCGGAATGCCGGACGCCGAAAGCCATTGCTGCTCGTCGCCAACGACCAGCTTCGGGGGGAGCTCGACGATGCTGGCGGCAGGCGTCACGATCGCGGGCACGGGCGCGGGCACTGCCGCTGCGGCGGTGGCGGCGGGCCGTGGCTCGCGATAACTCGTCTCGATCCAATGATCGCTACCGACCGTTGCCAGGCTCGAAAGTCCGAGGCCGAGAGCGGTACATACGCTCGCGACGCCGACCGCCTTCATCATGCTGGGTCTAGCGCGCTGCGAATTCGCACCTTGGTCGTTCAAACCTGCCATGGCCCGCTCCTTGGTCTGGTTCCGTTGTCACCTGGGAACGTGACGACATATAGGCGAAGGGTTCGCCCAAGTGTAGAGCGGCCGACCAATCACTTCTGCCGCGGTTCAGTGTAGGTGCGCTTCAGATGGCGCCAGACGGTCGTGTTGAAGGCGGCCAGGGACGCCAGAGCGAGGGTCATCATGATCATCAGCGCGTAACGTTCGTCGCTCGAGGCCGCGGGACCATCCGCGATGGTGGGTGGTTGGACCTTGAAGGCGACCGGGTCCGCCGCCGCAGCTCGACCGTCGGCAACATTGGCACTTACACTCAGTTCCGGAGGCGGCGGCATCGGGAAGGCATTGCCGCGATCGACTGCGACGCCACCGAAAAGTCCACCGAAGACGACCATGGCAACAGCGAAGTCACGCAGGGTCGCGCGCCAATCACCCGATGGAGCAGACGTCTCGCGTAAGGCTTCCTTGAGATCGACCATGTCTCGCGTCTCCCGCTGTCTGCGCCGCTGTACGAACCGTTCGGCGCGTCGGGATCACTTGACCAACCAACTTGGGCGCTGGTTGGCCGCAATTTTGGCAATCCGGGCTAATTTTGATGACTGTTCAACAACAACGCTCCGCTGTGTCGCGCGAGCAACTGAAATTCGGATGGCGAGCCACAAAAAAGCGGCCGCCAGGATCGCTGGCGGCCGCTAAAGGCTTGCAATGGGTCTGTCAGGCGATCAATTGAGCGCGTCTTTCAGGCCCTTGGCGGGCGTGAATTTCGGAACGTTCGAAGCCGGAATCTTGATCGTCGCGCCGGTTGCCGGATTGCGGCCTTCGCGCTCCTTGCGCTTGGCGACCTTGAATGTGCCGAAGTCGGGCAGGCGCACGTCCTGACCCTTTTTCATGGCCGATTTGATCTGACCGAACATGGTGTCGACCGCCATCTTCGCGTTGTCCTTCGTGATCGAGCAGGCCTCGGCCACGGCGTCGATCAGTTCCTGTTTGGTCATCGAAGTGATCCTTCCTTTAGGGGCGAATTGAGGAGTGACTTATCATCTGAGCGCTGGCCTGCTCCGGTCGGGCGAGCGACACATCCTTGGGCTGCAAGGGGGGACTGCGGCCCGATCTGCACCTGCCTAAAACGCCCAAAAGGCGGGGCCGTCAAGCCATGAAAAGCGCTGGAAAGGCCGAAAAACCGGTTGTCAAAACGCCGTTATCGTGACCGTCGAGATAATTCATCCCTGGGTTGCATGCAACGCCGCCGGCACAAACAAAACTCCCCGCGACGCGGTCGCGGGGAGTTTGCCTGTAACGGTCAGTTTCAGTGGGCGATCGGCGGGCGCTCGGTCGCGGCCCCGTCTTTCGCGGCAACCGCCGTCGGTTCTTCTTCCCAGGTGATGCGGTCCGGCATGCGCACCAGCGCCGCTTTCAACACATCGTCCATGCGGGCAACCGGGCGGATATCCAGCTTCTTCTTCACCTCTTCCGGGATGTCGGCGAGATCCTTGGAGTTTTCCTCGGGGATCAGCACCGTCTTGATGCCAGCACGGAGTGCCGCCAGCAATTTCTCCTTCAGACCGCCAATCGGAAGCACCCGGCCGCGCAACGTGATTTCGCCGGTCATGGCGACTTCCTTGCGCACCGGAATGCCGGTCAAAACCGAGACAATCGCCGTTACCATGGCAACACCAGCCGACGGCCCATCTTTTGGAGTGGCGCCTTCGGGTACGTGCACGTGGATGTCGCGCTTGTCGAACATCGGCGGGGGAATGCCGAAGTCGACGGAACGCGAGCGCACGTAGGCCGTGGCCGCCTGGATCGACTCCTTCATCACGTCGCGCAAGTTGCCCGTCACCGAGAACTTGCCCTTGCCAGGCATCATTACGCCTTCGATCGTGAGGATCTCGCCGCCGACCTCGGTCCATGCAAGACCGGTCACGACGCCGACCTGATCCTCAAGCTCGGCTTCACCAAAGCGATACCGCGGCACGCCGAGATACGTTTCGATGTTGGCGCCGGTAACTTTCACCAGCTTCTTCGGCGTGGTGATGAGTTCCTTGACGGCCTTGCGCGCCAGTTTGGCGATTTCGCGCTCGAGCGAACGAACACCGGCTTCACGCGTGTAGCGGCGGATGATCGCCTCAATCGCGCTCTGCTCGACTTCCCATTCGCCGGGCTCCAATCCGTGAGCCGTCGTCTGCTCCGGAATGAGGTGGCGTTTGGCGATTTCGACCTTCTCGTCTTCCGTGTAGCCGGCGAGACGGATGATCTCCATGCGGTCCATCAGGGCCGGCGGAATGTTCAGCGTGTTCGCCGTCGTCACGAACATCACGCTCGAAAGGTCGTAGTCGACCTCGAGGTAGTGGTCGTTGAACGTCGAGTTCTGTTCGGGATCGAGCACTTCGAGCAGAGCTGCCGCGGGATCACCGCGGAAGTCCTGGCCCATCTTGTCGATCTCATCGAGCAGGAAGAGCGGGTTGTTCTTCTTCGCCTTCTTCATGGACTGGATGACCTTGCCGGGCATCGAGCCGATGTAGGTGCGGCGATGGCCACGGATCTCGGCTTCGTCACGAACGCCGCCAAGCGACATGCGCACGAACTCACGGCCTGTCGCGTTGGCGATCGACTTGCCGAGCGAGGTTTTGCCGACACCTGGCGGGCCGACGAGGCAAAGGATGGGGCCGCGAAGCTTCTGCGTACGGTTCTGGACGGCCAGATATTCGACAATCCGCTCTTTGACCTTCTCGAGGCCATAGTGCTCCTTGTCGAGGATCTCCTGCGCCTCGGCGATGTCCTTCTTGACCTTGCCCTTGACGCCCCACGGGATCGACAGCAGCCAATCGAGGTAGTTGCGCACCACCGTCGCTTCGGCCGACATCGGGCTCATCTGGCGCAGCTTCTTCAGCTCCGCCAGCGCCTTGTCCTTAGCTTCCTTGGTGAGCTTGGTGTTCTCGATCTTCTCTTCGAACTCGGCGATGTCGTCGCGTTCTTCGCCGTCGCCCAGCTCCTTCTGGATCGCCTTCATCTGCTCGTTGAGATAATATTCGCGCTGCGTCTTCTCCATCTGACGCTTGACGCGCGAGCGGATCTTCTTCTCCACCTGGAGCACGGAGATCTCGCTCTCCATCAGGCCGAACACGCGCTCGAGGCGCTCGGAGATCGTCGTGGTCTCCAAGATCTCTTGCTTCTCAGCGATCTTGATCGCGAGGTGCGATGCAATGGTGTCGGCGAGTTTCGAATAGTCTTCGATCTGGCTGACGGTGCCGAGCACCTCCGGCGAGATCTTCTTGTTGAGCTTCACGTAGCTCTCGAACTGCGTCACTGCCGAGCGGGCGAGCGCTTCGATCTCGTCCTTCGGACCCACTTGCTCGGGGACCTTGGCGACCTCAGCTTCGAAGTACGCTGCCTTGTCCAGATAGCGGACGATCTTGGCGCGCGAAGAGCCTTCAACCAGCACCTTCACGGTGCCGTCCGGGAGCTTCAATAGCTGCAGCACGGAGGCGAGCGTTCCCATCTGGAAGATGGCATCGGACGCTGGGTCATCATCGCTGGCGTTCTTCTGGGCGGCCAACAGGATCTGCTTGTCGGTGCGCATCACCTCTTCCAAGGCGGCGATCGACTTTTCGCGCCCGACGAACAGCGGCACGATCATGTATGGAAACACGACGATGTCGCGCAGCGGCAGGACAGGATAAACGTCCTTGTTGCCGCGTTCCTTGGTGGGTTTCTCGTCGCTCATGTCGTGCACTCCCTTGCGATACCGGCAGTCACACTAGGTTCGATCAATGGCCAACTCGCGTCTGCAATCAGGCGTCTTTCAGGAAGCCCGCCGACTGCCCAACGTTCCGGTCCCGCAGTGCGGGTCGAGTCGCCGTTACAGCAGACAACAGATGGGGATTATACCCCAGCCTTCAAGCGATCTTAACGTTTGATGTGCGCAAACCTGTAGACGAGTGCCAAATCAACACGCACCAGTGGCCCCGCCCTAAATAGCGTACTTGGCCGCATCGCGGCGATGTCGCCGGAAGAGCGCGATTAGGCGCTCGACCCTTTTTCTTCGGCGCGCTCGCTGTAGATGCGCAATGGACGGGCCCCACCTTCGACCACTTCAGGTCCGATGACGACTTCCTCGACGCCCTTGAGGCTCGGCAGGTCGAACATCGTGTCGAGAAGGATACCTTCCATGATCGAGCGGAGGCCGCGCGCGCCGGTCTTGCGCTCGATTGCCTTGCGCGAGACGGCCTTGAGGGCGTCCTGCGTCAAGGTCAGCTTCACGTCTTCCATCTCGAAGAGGCGCTGGTACTGCTTCACGAGCGCGTTCTTCGGCGACGTCAGGATCTGCATCAGAGCGGCTTCGTCGAGATCCTCGAGCGTTGCGATAACGGGCAAGCGGCCGATGAACTCGGGGATGAGACCGAACTTCAGCAGGTCTTCCGGTTCGATACCCTTGAGGATTTCGCCGGTCCGGCGCTCATCCGGCCCAGTGATGCTGGCGCCGAACCCGATCGAGCTGCCCTTGGCGCGGCGCGAGATGATCTTCTCGAGGCCCGCGAAAGCGCCGCCGCAGATGAACAGGATGTTTGAGGTGTCGACCTGCAGGAACTCCTGCTGGGGGTGCTTGCGGCCGCCTTGAGGCGGAACACTGGCGACCGTGCCCTCCATGATCTTGAGTAGGGCCTGCTGGACGCCTTCGCCCGAGACATCGCGGGTAATCGACGGGTTGTCGGACTTGCGCGAGATCTTGTCGATTTCGTCGATATAGACGATGCCCCGCTGCGCGCGCTCGACGTTGTAGTCGGCGTTCTGGAGCAGCTTCAGGATGATGTTCTCGACGTCCTCGCCGACATAGCCGGCCTCGGTCAGAGTCGTCGCGTCAGCCATCGTGAAGGGCACGTCGAGGATCCGCGCGAGCGTCTGGGCAAGCAAGGTCTTGCCGCAGCCGGTCGGGCCGATCAGCAGGATGTTCGACTTCGCGAGTTCGACGTCGTTGTTCTTGGTCGCGTGGTTCAAGCGCTTGTAATGGTTATGAACGGCGACGGAGAGCACGCGCTTGGCGTGGCTCTGGCCAATGACGTAACTGTCCAGAACAGAACAAATTTCCGAGGGAGACGGGACACCGTCGCGCGACTTCACGAGGGTGTTCTTGTTCTCCTCGCGGATGATGTCCATGCACAGCTCGACGCATTCGTCGCAGATGAACACCGTCGGACCGGCGATGAGTTTGCGGACCTCATGCTGGCTCTTGCCGCAGAAGGAGCAATAGAGCGTGTTTTTTTCTTGAGCCATCCGGGTCCTCATTCCCCGTTACCGGGGGCTTAGATAGGGCGACCATGCCGCCCCACTTTGGCAATTCCAGGCCTTTTGGCGGCCCATTTTCGACCCGCAAGTTCCAGATGCAACGCATCCGCCGCTGTCGAGTCACGCTTGATGATCAGAGCATGCTAGCGCCTGCCAGATCAAGAAGCGATTAACTGGCAATTCTCATACCGTTCTCGTCGTCTGCGCCCGTCAGATGTGTCGGCCGCAATCATATAATCGACTACTATTTCAGCGCGTTACAGCAAATTAACGTTGTCTGCAGCAAAGGCGAGGGGCCTGCAAAGGCATGCGGGAAGGCGATATCTGCCGTCCCTTCAAGTGCAAGTGATCCACAATCACGAGACGTCTTGTTTCGGTTTTGGTCCGCAGCGAGAACAAACGTGGATCACCTAATCGGGAGGTCAGGATTTCGCCCCTGAGAGGGCTGCCTCGATGTCGTCCCGCTTGGTCAACACGCGGTCGATCAACCCAAACTCCTGGGCCTGATCCGACGACATGAAATGGTCGCGATCCAGGGTCCGCTCGACCACGTCGATCGGCTTGCCGGTGTGGTGCACGTAGATCTCGTTCAAGCGTTGCTTCATCTTGATGATGTCTTGGGCGTGGCGCTCGATATCGCTCGCCTGGCCTTGGAAGCCGCCTGAGGGCTGGTGGACCATGATGCGTGCATTCGGCAGGGCGAATCGCTTGCCTTGCGCACCAGCCGCCAGAAGAAGCGAGCCCATCGAGGCCGCTTGGCCGATGCAGAGGGTCGCGACCGGGCATTTGATGAACTGCATCGTGTCGTAAATCGCCATACCAGACGTCACCACGCCGCCCGGCGAGTTGATGTACATGGCGATTTCCTTGGTCGGATTCTGCGCTTCCAGGAAGAGAAGCTGCATGCAAATCGACGACGCCATCTGATCTTCGACCGGGCCGACCACGAAGATGATGCGGTCCTGCAGCATGCGCGAGGGCAGATCGTAGGTGCGCTCGCCGCGGTTCGTCTGTTCGATGACGGCCGGCCAATAGGCGCCCGTCGGGGCGCTGGTGTAGCCGAAGCCGCCGGCCGAGGCACCGCCCATGGTGATCTTGCTCGTGGTCGACATGCGCTCAGGTCCTCGGCGGAAGTGATGTCAGATGTGAAAAGGCAGGCAAAGAAAAGCGCGGCGACAGACCTGTCGC
>JAPXTA010000039.1:0-36490 GCA_033812735.1 Hyphomicrobiaceae bacterium
CCCTTGAGCGGATCGAGCACACCCGAGATGGTTTTCAGGATCGTCGTCTTGCCGGCACCGTTTGCGCCAAGAACGGTGACAATCGCGCCCTTCGGCACTTCGAGCGAAACGCCGCGGATGGCCATGATCGGCCCATAGTAGCTCTCGATATTCTGGACACGCAGAATAGGCGCGGCAGGAGCACTGGCAGCGGCTGTCTCGGCAGGCTTGTCAGCGAGCGCGGTCGTCATGATCAAGTCCCCAGATACGCGGCGACAACGTCGGGATGCGATTGCACCTCGGCGGGTGAGCCCATCGCCATCACCTTCCCGTAGTTGAGCGCCAGCACGCGATCCGATACCCGGTTGACCAGGCTCATATCGTGCTCGACCATCAGAACCGTGATGCCGAGTTCGTTCTTGATGTCACGAATCCAAAACGACATATCGGTCGTCTCTTCGACATTGAGACCCGAGGACGGCTCGTCGAGCAGGATCATTTTTGGTTCGGAACAAAGCGCTCGCGCTACCTCCGTCACCTTTCGCACGCCGTAAGGTAGCCCCGCGATCAGCTTGTCACGATAGGCCTGAAGATCGAGAAAATCGATCACTTCCTCGACCTTCCGCCGGTGCTCTCGCTCGGCCCATTTCACATTGGGCAGGAACAGTACCTCCTGCCAGAGTTGCGTTCTGGCGTGGCAATGACGCCCAACGAGCAGATTCTGCAGCAAGGTCGCGTTGTCGAACAACTCGATGTTCTGGAACGTGCGCGCGATGCCGAGCTTGGCAATGCGATGCGGCGGAACCTGGGTAATATCTTTCCCTTCGAAAAACAGGCGGCCGGACGTCGGATCGTACAGCCGCGAAATCAGATTGAAGATCGACGTCTTGCCGGCGCCGTTGGGACCGATGATCGTGAAAATCTCGCCCTTCTTGACATCGAACGACACGTTGTCGACGGCGCGCAAACCGCCGAATTGCAGCGAGATCCCCTCGACCTTGAACAGGGGCGAAACGTCCGCGGCCGGCTTAGGGCTCATGGCCTGAGAGGAAGCGGGGGCGTTCATCGGTTGCGCTCCGTCTTCACGTAGGTCTTTTGGCGCTTGAACGTCGCCTTCTTGTAGAGCGGGAACATCTGGAAATAGAGCTTGATCTTCAGCCACCGCCCATAGAGTCCGTAGGGCTCGAACAAAATAAACAGCACGATGATCAGTCCATAGATCGCACCCTTGAGGCCGGCGGCCGAACCGATCGCGGCGGTCGTATCCTTGATCTTCGCGGCGGTCGCACTGCTCGCGCCGAAGGTCGATGCAAAGCCACCGAGAATGCCCGGCAAGTCATCCTTGATCATCGTCAGAACAGGATCGATCATCACGATGAAGATCGCGCCGAGAATAGCGCCATGCAGCCCGATAGCGCCGCCGATGATGATCACCATGATGAACTCGATCGAGAGCAGCAGCGTGAACATTTCGGGCGAGATGAACGTCATCTTGTGCGCATAAAGTGACCCCGCAAGCCCGGTGATCGCAGCCGACACCGCGAATGCCTTGACCTTGTAGGCGGCGAGGTTGATGCCCATGCTCTTCGCCGCCGTCTCGCTGTCACGGATCGCGATGAAGGCTCGCCCCGTCGGCGACCGCATTAGGTTGAGCGCCCCGACGATGACGAGGACGAGCACGCCAAGGCAGAGATAATAGAAATAGTCGCTGTCGCGCGGCACCGGCTTGCCGAAAAGCTCGAGCGTCTTGACCCGCATCCCCTCGTTGCCGTGCGTCACGCTTTCCCAGCGTGCCAAAATCTCTTCGACGATGAAGCCGAACGAAATCGTCGCAATCAGCAGATAGATGCCGTGCAGGCGCAGCGCCGGAAACCCGACCAGCGCACCGATGATTCCTGTCAGTGCGCCGGCCGCCAAAAAATATTGCCAGAACACGAAGCCCTTCGACTGCATGTAGGCCGCAGTGTAAGCGCCGATCGCGAGAAACGCAGCATGGCCGAGCGAGCCCTGGCCAGTGAAGCCTGTGAGGATCATCAGGGCCACGCCGACGATGGCGTAGATGAACACAAACGTCAGCTGGCTCTGCAAGTAGCTCGACAGGAACAGTGGCGCCACCAGCATGAAGGCGATCAGCGCCAGATAGGACCACACCTGTCCCGAATGTTGGAAGAGGCGGATGTCCTGGTCGTAATTGGTCTTGAAAAGAAAGCGCATCGCCGGAGCCCCTCACACTTTCTTCCGGCCGAGCGCGCCGAACAGGCCCTCGGGTTTGACGAGCAGCATGATCAGCAGCACGAGATAAGGCGCGACGTCCTTCCAACCCTGCGGCAGATAAAACCCGGACAAGACCTCGATCACCCCGATGATGAGGCCGCCGACGAGCGCGCCGGGGATCGAACCGAAGCCACCAAGCACGGCAGCCGGAAACGCTTTGAGACCCAGTGCCAGCCCGACGTTCGAGTTGATGAAGGTGATCGGCGCGAGCAGCACGCCCGCGCACGCCGCCACCATCGCGCTGATGGCCCAGATCAACGAGACGACCCGCTTGACCGGAATGCCCATGTAGTACGCGGCGAGCATGTTCTCCGATGTTGCCCGCATGGCTGTTCCAAGCCGCGTCTTGTTGAAGAACACCCACAAGACGATGCAAAGAATGAACGTCGCCACGATCACCGACAACTTGTCGTAGGACAGCACCAGCCCGCCGATCCGCACGACACCGGTCGAGAACGGCGTATCGATGCGCAGATCGTCGATGCCCCAGATCATGCCGGCGACTGCGCGCAGCAGAAACCCGAGCCCGATCGTCGCCATCACGATAGCAAACTGCGGAAAGCCGAGGATCGGCCGGATCACCACCCGCTCGATCAGCATGCCGACGACGCCGAGAGACAGCACCGCGAGCAGAAACCCGGTCCAATAACTGAACCCGAGTATCCCGATGTAGGTGTAGGCGAAGAATCCGCCGAGCATCATCAACTCGCCTTGCGCGAAATTGACGACCTCTGTCGCCTTGTAGATCAGAACGAAGCCCAGCGCGATCAGGCCGTACACGCAGCCGAGAGCAAGCCCGCTCACCAACTGCTGCAGGAAATCAAGCATCCCCGCGTAACCCTCCCTTTATAGTCAGCGGGAGTCTAGCCCCTGCCGCAGCGCCGCGCGGCTCTTCGGCCGTCTTCGTCACTGACTTCAGTTCAACCGGCTGGATCGACCCTGTCAATCGTGCCGGGCGATCTCGTGCCGACAATTTTTTCGATGCTGCGGTGCGTCATGGCTAGAAAAGCGGCGGGATCACTTCACCATCGGCTGAAGCAGGAAGGCAGCGGTGCGCTCTGCCCCTCGCAGCATCAGACCCTTGACCGGCTGATGCCGGGCAGTTCGGCCCGGCTGCCCGTTGATTATCCGACGAAATCAGCCCCAGCGCTGCCCCTAGGCCGCACCCGACAGCTGATTCGCCACAGGGCAAGAGCGTTCCCAAGTTGCCGTCCCAAGTCTGTTGATAGCGAGGAACAAAGTCCGGGAAAGTCGCTTCTCCCCTCTTGCACCTCCCGGAATCGACTATTCCTCGACGCATGACCGAAAGCGCTCTCAGACGTCTCGCCCAATCGCCCGCAGCGGGCCTCGCCTCAGACGAGGAAACGGCATCCGTGCCGTTCCGTCAGGCGCCGCACAATATCGAAGCCGAGGCGGCACTCCTCGGCGCCATCCTCGTCAACAACGAGGCGCACGACCGCGTGTCGGGCTTCCTCAAAGCCGAGCACTTCTTCGATCCGCTGCACGCCCAGATCTACGAGACGGCGGCACGTCTGATCGGCGCCGGCAAACAAGCGACCCCGATCACGCTCAAGACCTATTTCGAGAACCACGAGCCGATCAACCCGGGCCTTACCGTGCCCATGTACCTCGGCAAGCTCGTCGTCGAGGCGACGACGATCATCAATGCCAAGGACTACGGCCAGACGATCTACGACCTCGCGATCCGCCGCCAGCTCATCACCATCGGCGAGGACATGGTCAACCAGGCGTATGACACGCCGGTCGACTTCCCGCCCGAGAACCAGATCTCCGAGGCCGAAGGCAAGCTCTTCTCGCTCGCCGAAACCGGTAAGTTCGGCCAAGGCTTCATGGGCTTCGGCGAAGCGCTGCGCAACGCCATCGACATGGCCAGCATGGCCTACGAACGCGACGGCGGCCTGTCCGGCATCTCGTCGGGCCTGCGTGACCTCGACGGCCGTATGGGCGGCCTGCAGTCCTCCGACTTGATCATCCTCGCGGGACGTCCATCGATGGGCAAGACCTCGCTCGTCACCAACATCGCCTTCAACGTCGCCAAGGCGCGGCTCAAGTCTCTCCAGGCCAACCCGCAGCTCGACAAGGACGACCCTGCCCACGAAGGCGGCACCGTCGCTTTCTTCTCGCTCGAAATGAGCGCCGAACAGCTCGCCACCCGTATTCTCTCCGAGCAGGCGGAAATCCCGTCGGAAAAGATCCGCCGCGGCATGATCGACGAGGAGGAGTTCAAGAAGCTCGTCCAGGTGTCGCAAGACATGTCGCAGATGCCGCTCTTCATCGACCAGACCGGCGGCATCTCGATCGCCCAGCTCGCCGCGCGTGCGCGCAAGCTGAAGCGCCAGAAGGGCCTCGACCTCCTGATCGTCGACTACTTGCAGCTCTTGTCCGGCTCCTCGAAATCGAGCCAGCAGAACCGCGTGCAGGAAATCACCGAAATCTCGACCGGCTTGAAGGCGCTCGCCAAGGAATTGAAGGTGCCGGTCATCGCGCTCTCGCAGCTCTCCCGTCAGGTCGAGCAGCGCGAGGACAAGCGCCCGCAGCTCTCCGACTTGCGTGAATCGGGCTCGATCGAGCAAGACGCCGACGTCGTGATGTTCGTGTTCCGCGAGGAATACTACGTCGAACGCACCAAGCCGAGCGAGGGCACGCCCGAGTTCCAGGAGTGGATGGCCAAGATGGCGCTCGTCGCCGGCAAGGCCGAGGTCATCATCGGCAAACAGCGCCACGGCCCCGTCGGCGCCGTCCAGCTCGCCTTCGACGGCAACGTCACCCGCTTCTCCGACCTCGCCAAGGACCAGTACCTGCCGGAACGGCTGGAGTAGGCGGGCAGCGGTTTACCAAATATTGAACGCAGGCATTTATGATCAGCTCACGGAACAGAACCGTGAGATGGGTTGTGCCTAATTTTTTCTCAAGGATCCAATTAAAGTCTTTCACATCATTCATTGCGGGCTGTGTCGTCGCAATTTCAGTACCGCAGATATGGCTTGCGCTGTGGAAGGCGTATCCGGTTCTGGTTCTCGCATTTGCGCCTAAACTCATCGCATTAATCTACGGCGTCCCCCTCGCGATACTGTGCGCAGGGATCGCACTGTCATTGCATTTTAGCAACATTTCGCTGGCCGCAGGAATTTTAGCGACGCTGATTGTTTCAATCATCCCACTACCCGAAGTGCAGAAGTCCGATATCGAAAAGGTGCAACGGCACTCGCTGGTTCGACCATTGCATCAGATCGACATCGCAGCGTTGCATTACCCCGACATCCAGGATTGCGACCAAACTTGCTCGCACATCGTACTGCAAAAAGGCATACCGCTTGCCGATCACCCATCGGTCGAAGGAGGGAGCGAGTTCGTCGCAGCTCGCATGTCTGGAGAGTGTTTGACGCCCGCCGTTGCAGGGCGCACGGCGACGCTTGTCCGGTTGGGACATCATGATCGTTGCATCATCCGTCGGCCTTCAACCCAGATCACCGAAGGAGCCCTCATTATCGAACGGGCCAGGAAGGCGCCATCTCAATTGACTGAGCTTGGCTTCTCCGGCGTGGTCCAAGAGGCCTACGTTTACCGATCAGGAGCCAAGCAACTCGTCTTGCGCGTCATAAGTGGGGCTCTATCGACTCGATTCTGGTGGGTGCCACGCTACAAGAATTTCATGGCGCCGGAACGACCGGTTTCAGTGTCTACATCACCTGCTGCTCCCTACTTGAAGCAGGCAACTTTTGAAGCTCTTGGTGTCAAACATGGCGACAATTTCGTCGTGCGTCCCACCACTTACAGCAGCAACAGCCTGCTTGACGCGCTCGAACGGATGTCTCCATCGGGACCAAGGGAAGACGTGACCGAAGCGTTTGCAGGAAGCTTGGCCACGTCAGATGCTACGTTCTCACACGTGAGAAATCGACTATTGGAATGGGTCGTGGAACGGGGCAACGATATCGAGCTTGAGGTTGTGTTGTCGTACTTCTTCCGCGAGTCGAGCACTGAGTGGGCGTCTTCAGCACGGCCGTTGATCGACCGCGTCCTTGAGCAGAGTGCGTACAGATCAGAGAGGACTTGCCTTCCTGACAAGTGGCCTGGTCATTTACGCGGAGGCGTTGATTATCGCGCCGCGCAAGTCGCTCACGCTCTCATTCGTTCGGGCGACATCAAGCCTCGGGAATTCGAGACTCGAGTGAAAGCTGCGTTCGATTCTGACAGTGCCAAACCAACAGTAAGCCGGGCTCAATCGCTGCTACGTCTCTTGCAGACTGCTGTGATCTCGAACGATGGAACATTCGCTGATACAATAGTGACCTTGTCGAAGGACAAAGCAATCCCAGCGCTGATTGCCGCCGCAAATTTGCAGATCAATCCCGGAGAGATCACGTCGCGAAGTGCTGTCGAAGGATTAATCGCGCTGGTTCCAGATATCCCAACACGCGAAGTCCGTGCAGTGATTTGGTTGCTGACGAGCAACATGAGTGTGCAGCTCAGGCTCGCTGCTCAACCCAAACTGCTTGTGACACTCGAGGATCGGCTTCGTGGCGGCCTCGAAGACTCCGACGCGAGGGAATTGCGCAATTTGATTGAACTGATGAAGGCGGGGCGTCCGCTGTACGAAGGGCGACCACTCCCGTTGCCCGTCGGCTCTCTTCCGCGCTGCGCGGATTTGAAGTCTGCCTCTACGAAAAAGTAGGATACGCTAGACAAGTTACGTCTGTATTCAAGATGTAATGACCATTCACAAGCGGCCGGCTAGGCACGCAGCGAAGTTTATTGGCTGCTCACTTCGGCACCAACCGTCACATCCGCCCCAGCATCCGACCGAGCAGTTCAAGCGCGGACACGGCCGGCACGAACACCGTCGCCGGGCTCGATGACGGCGTCTCCGCCGACAACCGCACTTTCACGAACTTCTTCTTCCACGTCGTCGCACAGATGAAGCTGTCGTAATCGTCCTCCGCCTTCGTGGCGTTCGCCTGCGCTTTCCGTTGCAGCCTGAGGCTCCGGCAGAAGAACTGCGCGGGCGTCGCGAACGGCGGCACCGCGAACGTCTGCCCCTCCTCGACCTTCACGTACTCGCCGCGCCTTTGCAGCTCGCGCACGTCGAGCACGCCTTCGTTCGCCTCAGCCTTGCTCTGCTCGACGTTCGCGACGTCTGGAATATCGGTGCGCTTCTTGTCGTAAACGTAGACGCCCATCCGCCAGCCTTGAAACTTGTATTGGCCAACTTGGCCGAGCCCCGGGCTCTGCTTCTCGAAATCCTGCACATTGACGAGTTCGGCGAGACCGATCTTTTGCGGGAAATTGAAGCCACCCGGTGCGGGCTGCGGCGACTGCGCCAAGCTCATGGAACCGCCCGCAAGCAGCGACAGCAGTCCCAATATAACTCCACGCAACATGCTCGCCTCCCCTCCAGCAACCTCGGCAGTGGAGCATGAAGGCCCCTATCTGGAAAGGCCCGGCGCCCCCAACGAAACCTGACAAAACGCTGACAACCCCTGTCAGGGATCCCTCACCCTACTGACGATATGACGGTCCGCGAACGGCATCGAGCCGCAAGCAGACATAGGAAAACGTCATGCCCACGCCCAAGGACAATCGCTACGATCGTGTATCCATCGCACTGCATTGGGCGATCGCCATCGGCATCCTGCTCCTCGCGGGCACTGAACTGCTACGCCACGAGTTTCCCAAGGGAAGTCTCATTCGCGAGAGCTTGAAGCCGATCCACATGCCGGCGGGAACCATCCTGTTTGGCCTGATCGTCATCCGCCTTGTCTGGCGCATGTTGGCAGCGAAAGTCCCCTCGGCCCACTCGACCGGCGTGAACGGTGTTGCTGCAAAAGCGATCCATCTCGCGCTCTACGGATTGATGCTCGGCACGCCGCTGATGGGCCTCGTCTACGCCTTTGGCGCGGGCAAAGGCATCGACTTCGGCCTGTTCCAGCTGACCCTGCCGCTGCAGGCCACACTCGGCGGGATTGCGAAAAGCGCCCGCGAAGTCCACGAAACCCTCGCCATAGCAATCCTCGTGCTCGCGGGTCTCCACGCGGCAGCAGCACTCGCCCACCATTATATTCTCCGCGACGACGTCATGAAGCGCATGCTGCCGAAACGCCGGACGCGCGGATACACCGAGCATGCTCCGGATATGGGCCGCGTCGTCCCAGGGGAGTGAACGCAATCGCCCAGACCGCCTACTGCCAGACCACCCACAGATTGAGCGGCGGCCGGTACCATTCCGGCCGCCGTCGTTCGTCGCGCCCAGTCGGCGCACCCAGACGGCTACGGCAATGCATCCCTTGACGAGGGTCGAGGGACCGATACCGTCAGCGTCATGGGCGCAGGCGTCGGTACCATTTGAAGGATCGACCCGGACGGCAGCCCTCATCACTCCGTTGCAAGGCAAGAGGGCTTATATGACCATGCGCAATCCCGCAAAGGCGCGGCTTCAAGCTGGCGAACTCGCACTCGGCATCGGCCTGCGCCAGTGCCGCACCGTCGATATCGCCCCTGCCATGGCGACCGCCGGCATGGACTGGCTGTTTATCGATCTCGAGCACGGCACGCTGACGCTGGACACCGCGATGCAGCTCTCGGTCGCCGCCAACAGCGCAGGCATATCGCCGCTCGTCCGTGTCCCCTACGGCCAGTACGACATGGCGACACGCGCGCTCGACGGCGGCGCTGCCGGCATCATCATGCCGCACATCGACACGGCGGAAGAAGCGCGCGTCATGGTCGACAAGTTGCGATATCCGCCGGGCGGCCACCGCTCGGTCGCGGGCCTCATGCCGCAGCTCGATTTCAAGGCCATGCCGCTCGCCGATGCAGCCCGCATCGTCAACGACGGACTGCTGCTCGTCGCCATGCTCGAAACGCCGAAGGCGATCGCCAACGCCGACGCCATCGCCGCGGTCGAGGGGATCGACGTGCTCCTGATCGGCACGAACGACCTCACCATGGAAATGGGCATCGCCGGCCAGTTGATGCACGACGACGTCAAGGCCGCCTACGCGGCCGCCGCCAAGGCCTGCGCCCGCCACGGCAAGTGGCTCGGCATGGGCGGCGTCTACTCCGATGACGGCATCGCTGCCTACACCGCACTCGGCTCGCGCTTCATCCTGACCGGGAGCGATCTGTCGTTTCTTCTGTCGAGTGTCTCGGCGCGAGCGAAAGCGGTCCGAACCCTCAAGGCCTGATCCGCCCGATTGGCCTGGTGTGGATGCCTCCAACCTGCCCCAGTTGGGCCGGCAGACCGCCCGAATCCCAGTGCTGTTTAGAACTCGTTAGCCGAATCGGGACGAAATCGACGCGTTGGTTCGATCACGCGGCGCCTTCCGGTTCGACGGTTGCGTCTAGGAGTTCAAGACATGCTGATGACGTCTTTCGACGGCGAAAACCTCGACGCGTCCCAATGGGGACTCTATCCTGAGATCGCCGGCCAGCGTGTCCTCGTAACCGGCATCACCGGCTCATGCGGCGTCGACATGGTGCGTGCCTTCGCCGAGCACGGTGCCCGTCTGGTCCTTCAGATGTCTGAGGCGGACGAAGCGACCCAAGCCCTCCTCGAAATGATCGCTCCCATGACCCTCGACGTCGAGGCCCACGCGGGACGCTTCGAAGACACCGCAGCCTTCGTCAAATACGCGCGCCGTGCCGTCGCTCACTACGGTGGCATCGACACCGTCATCAATCTCATTCCGCTCGAACCGGGGGTTGCGTGCGGCACGTCACTGCACGCCGTCGAGCAGCGGATCAGCGATCTTTTCGCGGGCCCCCTCCTGCTATCCCGCGTCGCGGCAAACCGCATGCGCCTGACTGAAACGCACGGCCTCGTCCTCAATGTCGCGTGCCCCTCACGCGTGTCCGGTGCGACGAACCGAGCCTTCGCCTCGATCGCCAAGGCCACGCTCGCCGCCATGACCCGCGCTGAGGCTCACGACTGGGCGAATGACGGCATCCGCTTCAACGCGATCGCTCCGGTGCAATCCCTCGGCGGCTTGCCGCGTCTTTCGAGCGAAGCCGACATGGCGGCATTAGCGCTCTACCTCGCCGCGGGCCGGGGCACGGCCCTCGCCGGACAGGTTTTCGAGGCCGAACCCGCCTGGGCGGCTTAACAGGTCAACTCGACGTCACGACGGCGGGCCGCTGCGGCGGTCCGTAGACTTTCCGCGCGCGTTCCTCGAAAGCCGTCGTGAATTTGCGGAAGGCTGTATCGAATAACCCGCCCATCAGCATGCCGAGCAGCATCGACTTGAATTCGTAGGTGATGAAGAAGTCGACATCGCAACCGCCGTCCGGCCGGTCGATGAAACGCCAACGGTTCTCGAGCCGCGAGAACGGCCCGTCGATGTATTCTGCCTTGACGAACAGCCGGCCCGGATCGAGCGTAACCCGGCTCGTAAAGCTCTCCTGGATCGCCTTGTAACCGACCCGCATCGTCGCAACGATCTCTTCGCCCTCCGGCAACGGACGGCGTGACCGGATCGTCATGCCCTCACACAGCGGCAGAAACTCAGGATAGCGCGCCACATCCGCCACCAGATCGAACATCTGGCGCGCCGAGTACGGCACATAGCGGCGGGTTTGGAATTGCGGCATCCAACGATGCTCCGGGCCGGTTTTCGTCGCAAGACGCCTTGTCAACGCGGTGCCTTAGACGGCGGATCACGCCCCGTACTTATAGACGATCTCGCCCGCGACCATCGTCTTGAGGACGCGACCCAGCATCTTGCTTTCGTCGAACGGCGAGTTCTTCGACCGCGACTTGAGCTGCACCTTGTCGACCACCCAGGGCTGGCCAAGATCGACGACGATGAGGTCGGCAGGTGCGCCCTTATCGAGACGCCCGGACTTGAGGCCGAGCAGCTTCGCCGGATTAGCCGTCATCGCCTTGAGCAGCGGCAGCAGCGGAATCTCGCTGTTGTGATGCAGGCGCAGCGCCGCCGCAAGCAGCGTCTCGAGACCGATTGCACCATCGGCGGCCTCCGCAAATGGGTGGCGCTTCACGTCGACGTCTTGCGGATCGTGTGCAGAGACGATGACGTCGATGTCGCCATCCGCAACCCCGCGCACCATCGCGGCGCGGTCGGCTTCCGCTCTGAGTGGCGGGCGCACCTTGAGGAACGTGCGGTACGGACCGATATCGTTCTCGTTCAAAGTCAGATGGTTGATCGAGACGCCGCACGTCACGTCAAGCTTCTTCTGCTTTGCTTGGCGGATCGCATCGAGGCTCTCCGCACACGTGATTGTCGCCGCGTGGTAGCGCCCGCCGGTCAATTCGACGAGGCGGACATCGCGCTCGACGACGATCGTCTCGGCAAGCCGGTGCACGCCGGTTAGACCAAGACGCGTCGCCCGCTCCCCCGAGTTCATCGCCGCACCCTTCGAGAGATACGGGTCCTCGGTGTGGTGGACAATGAGCGCGCCGAAATCCTTCCCATACAGCAGGCACTGCCGCATCGTGCGCGTATTCGAGATCGACGACTTGCCGTTCGTAAACGCGACCGCACCGGTCCGCTGCAAGAGACCGAACTCGGTCATCTCTTCGCCCTCGAGATTGCGCGTCATGGCGGCCATGACGTGCACGTTGACGAGGGCGTTGTCGCGCGCGCGGCGCTGAATGAAATCGACGAGGGCAACCTGATCGATCACCGGCTTCGTATCGGGCATGACGACGATCGTGGTCACGCCACCGGCGGCAGCGGCACGGCTCGCTGTCTTCAGTGTCTCGCGATGCTCTTGACCGGGTTCGCCGGTGAAGACCTGCATGTCGATAAGGCCGGGGCAAAGCACATGGCCCCCGCAATCGATCACCGTCGCACCTTGCGGCGCGTTCCGCCGCAAGTGCGAGCCGATATCTTGAATAACGCCGTCGGAGACGACGAGCCCGCCCGGCTCGTCGCGGCCACTCGCCGGATCGATCAAGCGGGCATTGAGAAACGCCGTAGTATCCGGTGCCGCAGGCGCGGGGGACTGTTTGCGCATGGACGACCTCATCACTGGTTCGGCAACTGGCGTGCCAGTGCCTCGAGCACCGCCATGCGAACGGCCACGCCCATCTCAACCTGATCCCGGATCACGCTGCGCGAATGATCGGCAATCGTTGACGCAATCTCGACGCCGCGATTCATCGGCCCCGGATGCATGATCAGCGCATCAGGCTTCGCACGTTCGAGCTTCTCCTGATCGAGGCCGAAGAAATGGTAGTACTCACGCGTCGAGGGCACATAGCCACCCTGCATCCGCTCGCGCTGCAAACGGAGCATCATCACGATGTCGACACCCTCGATGCCCTTGTTCATGTCGGTAAACACCTCGACGCCGAGCCGGTCGACATTCGACGGCAGCAAGGTCGACGGCGCCACGACACGGACGCGGGCGCCCATCGTGTTCAAGACGTCGATATTGGAGCGGGCCACGCGCGAGTGCAGAATGTCGCCGCAGATGGCCACCGTAAGACCACCGACACGGCCCTTGGCACGCCGAATGGTCAGCGCGTCGAGCAGCGCTTGCGTTGGATGCTGATGCGCCCCGTCACCGGCATTGATGACGGAACAGTCGACCTTCTGAGCAAGCAACTCGACCGCGCCCGCCGCATGGTGCCGCACGACAAGAATATCCGGCCGCATCGCGTTGAGCGTCATCGCGGTGTCGATCAGCGTTTCCCCCTTCGACACCGAGGAAGTCGCGACATTCATGTTCATCACGTCGGCGCCGAGCCGCTTGCCGGCAAGTTCGAACGAACTCTGCGTCCGGGTGGACGGCTCGAAGAAGAGGTTGATCAGCGTTCGGCCGCGCAGCACGTCCCGCTTCTTGATGACTTCCTTGTTGGACTCGGCCGCCTTGTCGGCAATGTCGAGCAACGCATTGATCTCGCTAGCGGTAAGCCCCTCGCAAGTCAGGAGGTGGCGTCGCGCGAAGACCGCGGGGAGTGAGATCGCTGGTGTCATTAAAGCGCGTCTCTTACGCTCAATGTCCCGGCTCGGCAAGCCGCTAGACGAGCGGGGTGCGCAACACGCTTGTGCATGACTGGGAAAATGACGCAAACAGGTAACAAAAAAGCGGCCGCTCCCACGCCAGGATGCGGCCGCCTATCGCTCATGTCCACCCGGGCAAAACGCCGTGACACGGCCCGAGTGGCTAGTACAAAGGCCAAGTGTTCAGCGCTTGGCCTTCCGCTTGGGCGTATCGTCGGCATCCGGCAGGACACCGTCAGCGTCAGGCCCCTCGTCCGCTTCCTTGGCTTCGTCGCCCTCAGGATCGGCCATCAGCTTGTCACCTAGCCCCGCATGGGTGCGGATGGCACGCTCGATCTCAGTGGCGACCTTTGGATTCTGCTTCAAGAACGCCTTGGCATTCTCGCGGCCCTGCCCGATGCGCTCGCCCTTGAATCCAAACCAAGCCCCAGACTTTTCGACCACCCCGACCTTGGCGCCGAGATCGATCAACTCGCCCGTCTTCGAAATTCCTTCGCCGTACATAATATCGAATTCGACCTGCTTGAATGGCGGCGCCACCTTGTTCTTGACCACCTTCACGCGCGTCTGGTTACCGACGACATCGTCGCCGTTCTTGATCTGGCCGATGCGCCGGATGTCGAGACGGACCGAGGCGTAGAACTTCAAGGCGTTGCCGCCGGTCGTCGTCTCGGGATTACCGAACATCACGCCGATTTTCATGCGGATCTGATTGATGAAAATCACCATGCACTTCGATTTGGAGATCGAGCCCGTAAGCTTGCGCAGCGCCTGGCTCATCAACCGCGCCTGAAGACCCGGCAGGGAATCGCCCATCTCACCTTCAAGTTCAGCCTTCGGCGTCAACGCCGCAACCGAATCGACGACGAGCACGTCCACGGCACCAGAGCGAACCAGCGTGTCGGCGATCTCCAGCGCCTGTTCACCGGTGTCTGGCTGCGAAATCAGCAGGTCATCGAGGTTGAGACCGAGTTTCCGGGCGTAGACCGGATCAAGCGCATGCTCCGCATCGACGAAGGCACACGTCCCGCCCGCCTTCTGCGCCTCGGCAAGACATTGCAGCGACAAGGTCGTCTTACCCGATGACTCCGGGCCGAAAATTTCGATGATACGACCTTTGGGGAGGCCACCAATTCCAAGCGCCAAATCGAGCCCGAGAGAGCCCGTGGAGATGGCTTCGACGTCCATCGGCGACTCGTTCTTGCCGAGCTTCATGATGGAGCCCTTGCCGAACTGCTTCTCGATGTGGGCGAGTGCCGCCTCAAGCGCTTTACTCTTGTCCATATTGCCCCCGTCGATGACCCTCAGGCCATGCTCACCACGATCCGCCGCCATAGTATCCGCCCTTATTCCATGAGTTGCTGATTCATTGCAATTAATCAAAAGTACTTCTTTTGTTCTTGTTTGGCAAGAACAAATCAAACCGATGAAATATAGCCATTTATTACAACACGTTCGCTATATGTTTTGTCGCGCGTGACGTGTGCCGCAGAAGCCCAGACTACTTCGTTTGGCCGGTCAGGAACCTATCGACCAGACGTACCGTTTCCACCGGCCGTTCTTCCGCCGGAGAGTGGTCACAATGGTCGAGAACGGCCAACCTGGCCTGCGCGATCTCGCGGGCGAGACGCTCCCCCGTCGATAACGGAACTGTCGGATCGTTCCGGCACCACATCAGCAGCGCGGGCAGCCTTAGCCTTGAATAATCCGGCACGGCGCCGGACGCCTGATAGCGAGCGATCGCCCGGGTGGTGGCGATCAAGGCATGGCGGCCAGCCGCCGAGTATAGCGGCTCGGCATAGGCGATGGCATCGGCATCCGAGCCGCGCGGCGTTGTCGGGTTGACGGTCTCAAGCGCCTCCCGGGCCGTAAGAATCGGAGGCACCAGACCCAGCGCGACGTATGGCAGAACCGGCAGCGTCAGAAACGCAAGGCCACGCCGCATTTGTTGAGGGTAGGCGGGGGCATTGAGCAAGATCAGCCTACCGATCAGCCGGTCTCCGCGGCGTTGCTCCATGAGAGCCGCAACGAGCGCGACGGTGCCGCCGAACGAATGCCCGGCAACGCTGACGCTGCGAAGGCCACGCTGCTCGATGAACGCCAGCAAAAGCTTTGCTTGATCCGCGGCACCATAGGCGTTGTCGAACGGCTTGTCGGACGCTCCGAACCCCTTGAGATCGAGCGTGATCACCCGGTGCCGGCGCGCCAGCGGAGCGACGATCCGGCGGAACGTGTAGCGCGACCCGCCAATTCCATGGATGAGCACGATCGCCGGCCCGCGGCCCCATTCCTCGACGTGCAATGACACTGCGGCCGCCCCCGGCGGCGTCAGGTGGATTTTGTAGGCGAGACGCTCCGGCGTGGACGCTGTGGCGTAGCTCGCGTACGCAAGCAGCCAGGCGGCGAGAAAGGCCGCGATGAGGGTCGAGAAGCGAAAACTCACGCGATACACCTGGACGCAAGGATACAAGCCGCATGGCGGTCTGCCATCCGCGGTTGGGCTAACCTAGCCGGATCGTGGTAAGAGAATGGTAAAGCGCTGTCTCATCGCGCCATACCCCGTCGAGTGCCGTGACGCCTTCCGCAAGCCCCCCTCAGTGACTACGTTAGGTCAAAGCGAGCTCGATCCCCGTCTCTGGCCGCAAATTGCGGCTGAGGCACAAAAAGCGTAAGGCCGAACTGCATGTCGACATCTGCCATTCCAATGACCGTACTCACGGGCTTTCTCGGGTCGGGTAAAACCACCCTCTTGAAGCGCCTTCTCGACGATCCCGGCATGGCCGGCACCGCGGTCATCATCAACGAGTTCGGCGAGGTCGGTCTCGACGACGCATTGGTCGAGAAGACTGAAGAGGACACCGTGCTTCTGCCCTCCGGCTGCGTCTGCTGCACGGTACGCGGCGATCTGACCGAGGCACTCGCCAAGTTGCACAAGCGGTCTCTCTACGGTGAAATTCCTCCGATCAAACGCGTCGTGCTCGAGACGACCGGCCTCGCGGACCCGACACCGATCGTCCACACCCTGATGACGGACCAGGACACCTATCGCATCTATCAGCTCGACGGCGTGGTCACGACCGTCGATGGCGAACACGGTCTGATGCAGCTCGAGGCGCATTTCGAACCGGCAAAGCAGATCGCCATCGCCGACCGCATCGTTGTCACAAAGTCCGACCGCGTGTCGCCGGAGGAGACTGCCAAACTCGAGGCGAGGCTCAAGGCCTTGAACCGGTCGGGCGAGATCGTTCGCGCAATCAAGGGCGATATCTCGCCATCGCGCCTGATCGGCCTTGGCGCTCATGAACCAGCCATCACCGGGGCCGACGCAGCGGCCTGGCTCGCGGACGACAAACTTGCAGCCAAGCACGAGCATCACGGCCATCATCACGATCACGCCTGTGGCCCGGACTGTGGCCACGATCATAACCACGACGCCCACGGCCATGGACACACCCATGACCACGGTGACGCATGCGGCCCCGACTGCGATCACCCCGACCACCATCACGGCCATCTTCACGGCATCGCGTCGTTCCCGCTCTTCTTCGACAAGCCGCTCGACGGCAATGGCCTTTCGCTCGGGCTACAGACGCTGGCAACGAGCTACGGCGAGAAGCTGTTGCGGGTGAAGGGCATCGTCACGGTAGAAGGCCAGGGCAAGCCGTTCGTCGTCCACGGTGTGCAGCACGCGTTCTACCCGCCTGACACCCTCAAGGACTGGCCGAAAGGCAAGGACGGCCAGCCCGACAAGCGTTCGCGCTTCGTCTTCATCACCAAGGACCTGCCGCGCGAAACGATCGTCAAGCACTTGACCCCGTTCATCGGTGAGCCGTTGCCCGCATGAAGGACGGCGGGGCCGATTTGGGGCGGACGGCGACGGTTGGGGTCATAGTCGGCGCGCTCGCCGGTCTAGCCCTGACCCTGATCGGCATCCGCTTTCTCGCCTCGCCTGACGCGGCGGCGCGATTTTTCGGTGTCGGCCCCCGTCCCGCCGGTGTCGAGTTGCATGGCGTCATCGGCCTCCGCGACCTATGGCTCGGATTGCTCGCCCTGGCCTTCGCCCTCTTGCGCGACTGCCGCGCCCTGGCAATCTGGCTCGGTCTTGCCACCCTCGTTTGCGCCGGCGATGCGGCGATTGTCGCGGCGTCGACAGGCAAGCCCTCAGCCATCGCTTTCCACCTCGCCTCGGGCATCATTTGCGCTGCTGCCGCTTGGGGCTGCTGGCGCGTTTACCGTCGGCGGACGAAATAAACGACGATCCGCCCCGGCACGTGACGCCACCCGCGACTTCGGACATATTGCATCCTCAAAGAGTTCGTTAACTGCGACTGAGATACCGGCTGAAGATCCGCCTGCGCCGCAACCGGCAGTCAGGCGCCCGTCCGTGTCGCGTATCACCCCGTTGCCGCGCCTGGAGCGACACCCGATGCCGTTCATCTATACCGACTTGCCGTTCTTTCTCGCCGTCGCCGCCTTCGGCTGGGGCCTGAGCCTGGCGACCTACCGCATGTTCGCCGAGCGCTACCAGTGGCCGATGGGCTCCTGGCACCGCAATCGCCCTGCCCTTCCCGTTCTGATCGGATTGATCGCTTTCGTCTGCGCCGCCCTCTTCGCTTGGGCGCGCGGCCTTTCGAATGTGCCCGGCGCCACCTGGGCGGGTCTCTCGATCGTTCTCTTCGGACTGGTGCTGGCGATTTTCTGGACCGGCTTCCTGCGCGTTGCCTCGCAGGTCTCGCTCATCCTCGCACCAGTCGCAGCTGTCCTCCTGATGGTGTCGTGGTTCGGCGGTCCGGACGCCCTCGAGTATCACACCGTCCGCTCGGAAATCCGCGAGCTGCGCCAAATGCTCGAAGAGACAGGCGCCATCGCCACTCCGAAGGAAGTCCCGCCCGTGAAGCGCTGACGTCGGGCCACGCGGACAGCGCGCGAAAGCCGATCCGGCACCGGGTAAAAATGAGAAAGGCGGCCGTTGCGGGCCGCCTTTCCGTTTGTCTAGCCTGCTGGCCGAGACTTAGTTCTGCACGTAGGTGATCTTGCCGTCCGCGCCCTTCTTCCACGTGTACATCACGTAGTCGGGGCGGGTGATGTCACCCTTCTTGTCGAACTTGATTTCGCCGATCACGGTCTTGTAGCCCTTGCCACCACGCATCTCGGCCGCGATCTTCTTCGCGTCCGTCGACTTGATGGCGTTCGCCGCCTGCGCAACGATCTCGAGCGCAGCATACGTGTAGAGCGTGTAGGCCTGCGGATCGAACTTCTTCACGTCCGTGAAGGTCTTCACGATCGCCGCTGCTTCCGGGCGCTTGCGCGGGTCCGGCGGGAAGGTCATCAGCGTTCCTTCGACAGCCGGTCCGCCGATAGCAGCGAACTCGTTGTCGGTGATGCCGTCACCGGACATCATCGTCGCCTTGACGCCGCCATCGCGCATCTGACGCGCGATCAAGCCGCCTTCGGTGTGGAGACCACCCCAATAGACGATGTCCGCACCAGCCTGCTTGATCTTGGCGACGAGGGCCGAGAAGTCCTTCTCACCCGTGTTGATGCCTTCGTACAGCACTTCCTTGATGCCGAGCTTGTTCATCGCCTTCTTGGTTTCGTCGGCGAGGCCCTTGCCATACGTGGTCTTATCGTGGACGACGGCGACCTTCTTGCCCTTCGCCTTATCGGCGAGGTACTTGCCGGCAACTTCACCCTGCTGATCGTCACGGCCGCAGGTACGGAACACGTTCCACAGACCGCGCTCGGTGATCTTCGGGTTGGTCGCGGAAGGCGAAACCATCAGCACGCCATTTTCGGCGTAGACTTCAGACGCCGGCATCGTCACGCCCGAGTTGAAGTGGCCGAGGATGATCTTCACGCCATCGCCGACCATCTTGTTCGCGACCGACACGCCCTGCTTCGGATCCGACACGTCGTCGCCGAACACGAGTTCGATTTTCTGGCCGTTGATGCCACCCTTGGCATTGATGTCGGCGACAGCCTGCTCGGCACCGTTCTTCAACTGTGCGCCGAATGCAGCGTTCGGACCGGTGAGCGGACCGGCGACGCCAACCTTGACTTGAGCGTTGGCAATTCCTGCAAACGCGAACATTGCGGTGGCCGCAACGCCCGACATGAGAACTTTCTTCATACAGTCACTCCCTTGATGGATTGCCCGACGTCTGCCGCATCTGAGTGGACATACCGCCATCGGACCGGGCGTCACTTGTTGCCGCCTTGCCGCACATATTGCGCCAAATTCAGGCGTTGTCACGTCACAAACACGGCGCAAATCGCGGCATACACTGCCTGAAATGCCACCAGTTTGGCAGCACTATTTCGCATCCGCGAAGAGCAGTTAAAGGAACGCGGTATTACCGGCTGAGCCGAAATTCCGCCGTCCCACCCCCGCCATCGAGCGAGGCCGTCAACGAATTGCCGCTGACCACGATCCGGATCGAACCGGTGATACCGAACTCGTCGTTACGAAAATCGCCGCGATACCGGCCTGGCGCCACCCGGTCGACGGAGGCAACTTGCTGAACACGTGCCGACGGCGTCGCGCACGTCGCACTCATCACCGCGCTGTTCCCAGCGGTCCGGAACGTCGCCCGGCAGCGCGCCTTCTCCTTTTCGCCCGACGGAAAGACAACCGTGCCGCTGCCGCTCCATGAGCCGGCAATGTCCTGTGCCGACGCCGGCGATTGGCTCGCCACGACCGCAAGGACAGTCATTGCTGGCAGGGCGGCGCGCATGATCGGCAGGCGGCAGAAAAGTGCATACATGAGGGTCATCCAAAAAACCGCTATCGCCGCTTATACTTGGCGCTGCTCTCTGCAAGCGTCAACGCACGGCGAGACTGGTTGGTGCTGATGTACTGCGAATTCCCTCAGGCTGAAGCCTTCCAGCCATACTGCGTCACCATTTGCCGCCGCCTGGCATTGAAGTAGCCGGCGATGCCGCTGGCCAATAGCACCACCAGATCGATCGAAAAGTTGAGCGCCGAGAGCATCACTTCCTCAAACAGCGCGAAGTGCATGAAACGCACGACGAGACCGAGCAGAACCGCATAGGCGACGACCTGCCAAAAGGGGCGCCACGTGTCGGCTACGGCGCGCCCCATGACGTAGGCTGCGCCGCCACCGAGAACGATGCTGCAAAGCAGGAAGACCCAGAGGCCGTTCGGTCCCGCGTCGTAGACGGTTTGAAACCAGGTGCTCAATGCCGTCCTCCCTCGAGATAGGCGGCGCGGATCTCCGGCCGCGCCAGCAGCTCCTTGCCGCGACCGCTCATTGTGATCAGTCCATTGACCATCACGTAGCCGCGGTGTGCGAGTTTCAACGCATGGAACGCGTTCTGCTCGACAAGGAAGATCGTCATCTTGTCCTTCTCGTTGAGCTCACGGATGACGTCGAAGATCTGCTTCACGATCAGCGGTGCCAACCCGAGTGACGGCTCGTCGAGCATCAACAAGCGCGGGCGGCCCATCAGCGCGCGCGCAATAGCGAGCATCTGCTGCTCACCGCCCGACAGCGTGCCCCCGCGTTGGTCGAGCCGCTCCTTCAACCGCGGAAACATCACTGTGACGCGTTCGAGGTCCTGGCTGAAATGCTTGCCGCCGTTGACTTCGGCGCCCATCTGCAGGTTTTCCAGCACCGTCATGCGCGGGAAGATGCGGCGGCCCTCAGGCGACTGGGCAATCCTCAGTTTCGCGATCTCGTGCGTCGGCATCTCGGTGATATCGGTGCCGGCGAAGATGATACGTCCTTCCTTGGCGCGCGGCTTGCCGAACACCGTCATCATCAGGGTCGACTTGCCGGCGCCATTGGAGCCGATCAGCGTAATGATCTCGCCTTCGTTGACGACGACATCCACGCCCTTGAGCGCCAGGATGTTGCCGTAGGCGCTTTTCACGCCCTCGATTTGCAGCAGCGGCGTGGCCATCACAGAACCCCCGCCTCGCGTTCGGCCTCGGCCACCTCGTCGTCCTCGACGCCGAGGTACGCCGCAATCACCTTCGGATCATTCTTCACCACCTCGGGTGGCCCGTCAGAGATCTTGGTGCCGTATTCGAGCACCACCACATGGTCCGAGATCTCCATGACAACGCTCATGTCGTGCTCGATCAGCAAAATCGCTGTCGCATGATCCTTCCGGATCGACCGAAGCAAGGCATTGAGATCGGCGCTCTCACGCGGATTGAGGCCCGCCGCAGGTTCGTCGAGACAGAGAAGCCTGGGGCCTGAACACATCGCCCGCGCAATTTCGAGACGCCGCTGCGCCCCATACGGCAGTTCGCCGGCCGGGTCGTCCGCACGGTCGAGAAGATTGATCTGCTCGAGCCAATAGACGGCCTTTTCAACAGCTGCCTTCTCAGCAGCCTTCCAACCGGGCGTACCGAGCAGCCCGCGGATCGTCCACCCGGACGCGTCCATCAGTGCATTGTGCTGCGCCACGATCAGATTTTCGAGCACCGTCATACCGGAGAACAGGCGGATGTTCTGGAATGTACGCGCGACTTTCGCCTGCGCCGCGATTTCGAAATCCGGCATCCGTTCGAGCAGAAAAACGCTGCCGCCAGACTTGCGGGCGAACCGCGCACCTGATTTCGTCACCGCTTCGATATCGGCCGTGCCCGCCGCCCCGCCGAGCAGCGCCATCCGCCCGACCGTCGGCTTGTAGAAACCAGTGATACAGTTGAACACGGTGGTCTTGCCGGCGCCGTTCGGACCGATCAGCGCTGTGATGTCGCCTTCCGCCGCCACGAACGAGAGGTCGTTGATGGCGACGAGCCCGCCGAAGCGCATCGTCATATGCTCGACAGAGAGCAGGGTCTTTTTCGCGTCCGCCATCAGCCGTGCCCCTCTTTGACGAGGCTGCCCGAAATCGACTTGCTTTCCTTCAAGACGATCGACGGTTCACGCGTCGAGATAAGCCCACGCGGCTTCCAGATCATCAGCCAAACCATGGCGACACCAAAGATCAGCATCCGGTATTGGGTCGGATCGAAATCGTTGCCGAACACCGACTTCAAAACTTCCATCTCGCGCAAGATCTCGGTGCCGCCGATCATCGCAACAGCGGCAATGGCAACGCCGATCTGGCTGCCCATGCCGCCGAGAACGACGATCGCCACGATGACGGCACTCTCCATGAACGTGAAGCTCTCGGGCGAGATGAAGCCCTGCCGCGCCGCAAAGAACGAACCGGCAAACCCTCCGAAGCCCGCGCCGATCGCGAACGCCGTGAGCTTGGTGTTCGTCGTGTTGATGCCGAGCGAGCGGCAGGCGATTTCGTCCTCGCGCAAAGCTTCCCAGGCCCGACCGACTGGCAGCTTGCGCATGCGGATCGTCACGAAATTAGTCAGCAAGGCAAGCCCGAGGATGACGTAGAACAGAAAAATCGTGCGAT
Organism: Hyphomicrobiaceae bacterium; assembly: GCA_033812735.1. Taxonomy (GTDB): domain Bacteria; phylum Pseudomonadota; class Alphaproteobacteria; order Rhizobiales; family Hyphomicrobiaceae; genus JABFRJ01. The sequence goes on from JAPXTA010000039.1 coordinate 22,629, forward strand.
AGAGCGGACTGGGCTCGATACCGAAGAATGCGGCAAACCCGTCATCCGAGGCATTGAACGGCAAGCCGAAGAACGTCGGCCGCGGAATACTCGAGATACCGGCGTATCCTTGCGTGACATCGATCCAGTTGATGAGCACCAGACGGATGATCTCGCCGAACGCCAGCGTGACGATCGCGAGATAGTCGCCGCGCAGCCGGAGCACCGGGAAACCTAGGATGATACCCCAGAAGGCTGCGAGAATACCCGCGAGCGGCAAGCAGATCCAGAACGCCCAATTGACCAGCGAGGGAAACATCTCGGGAATGATCTGCGTCGACAAAAGCGCGTACGAGTAGGCGCCGACCGCATAGAACGCGACATAACCGAGGTCGAGCAGGCCGGCGAGACCGACGACGATGTTCAAGCCCCATCCGAGCATGATGTAGATCATGATCTGGATGCCGAAGTTGTCGATCCACTTGATCGACCCGCCCTGTCCGGTAAGAGCGAGCGCGATCCACGGATAGAGGACCATCAGCGCGAGACCACCCCAAGCAACGAGCTTGGGATCGAGCGCTGCGCTTGCAACCTGCATCTGTCCGCTGCGGCCGGCGAGAAACCGGCCGACAAACGTCAGCAGAACAGCTCCCGCCGCGGCCACGCCGTACGTCAGGAGGTTGTCCATGCCGCCAGCGACGTAGGTCGCAGCGAACGGCAAGGTGATCATACCGGCAAGAACGAACGACGACAGCAGCCGCACCGGCGCCCGGTAGGCCGGCATCCGATGCAGGAGCCACGTGAGCCGCAGCACGAACGCCGCCACGACGAGCAAAGCGACAAGCCCCCACCGCGATTGCAGAACCAGCTGATTCTGCATGTTCTGTTCGGTCCGCAATGCAACGATCGGAACCGAAAGAGCGAGAGTGAGAAATGCTGTCTTGCCAGCATCCAGAATAGCGCCGGAGACCGTCAACTCGGTGACATCTCCAGATCCTGCGGCCTCGAGGCCGCCCTTCACAGCGGCCATGTCACACCTTCTCGACTTCGGGCTTACCGAGGATTCCGGACGGCAGGAAGATCAGCGTCACGGCAAGGATCGAAAACGCCGCCACATCCTTATAGTCGATCGAGAAGTACGCCGACCAAAGCGCTTCGATCAGACCGATGATGATCCCACCGAGCACCGCCCCCGGCAACGAGCCGATACCGCCAAGGACGGCGGCCGTGAACGCTTTGACACCGGGCACGAAGCCATCGGCAAAGTTTACGACACCATATTGCAGCAGGTACATCACGCCCGCGACGGCAGCGAGCGCGGCGCCCATCACGAACGTAATCGAAATCGTCCGGTCGACGTCGATACCGAGCAGCGAGGCCATCTTGCTATCCTGCTCGCACGCGCGTTGAGCGCGGCCGAGCGGAGTCTTCTGAACCAGATACCAGAACGCTGCCAGCAGAATGGCCGTCGCGAGCACGATGACGATCTGCTTGTAGGCCAGATTGACGCCGAAGCCGGCACTCTCGATCAGGCAGGGCTTGGCCGGAGTCGAGGCACCGGAAATGCAGAAGCCCCCGTCGATCAGCGGCGGCAGCGATTTGTTGCGCGGCCCCTGCACGAACTGCACGAAGTTGACGAGAAAGATTGAGACACCGATCGCCGAAATCAGCGGCGCCAGGCGAAACGAGCCGCGCAATGGCCGGTAGGCGACTTTCTCGATCGCCCAGTTCCACAGCGACGTCAGGAACATTGCGGCGACAAGCACGATGATCAGCGCCAGCATCACCATGGCCCAACTTCCGGCGACGAGTGGCGCCAAAAGCAGCAGGCCGATCAGTGCCAGGAACGTCGAGAGCATGAACACATCGCCGTGGGCGAAGTTCACCATGCCGATAATGCCGAACACCATCGTATAGCCGATGGCAATCAGCCCGTAGATCGAACCGAGCGTCAGCCCGTTGATCAACTGCTGGAAAAAATACTCCATTCCGACGCGCGGCCTCCCCACCCCATGACGGATCGGCCGGGTCGTTCTCTAAGAGCACCCCCAAAAGCGCTCATGCGACCCGTACCGTGACGAAGCAGCAATCTAGCAGGTCGCGCGTGGACGGAAAGCGGTCTTTCTGAATGTTTTGTGAACCATCCGCCGACAGAAGCAGCAGACACCCTGTTCGTTCTGCCGCCTTAGGAACGGTCGGCCGAGCGTTACAGCAGATTGTGAGCGCCGTCGCAGAACGGCTTGTCATCCGAATTTTTGCAGCCGCAAAGATTGAAGGTACCGCTCGATTCGGCCGTAAACTTTTGCGGGACGAACGACGTGCCCTTGTGGCTACCGTCGCAAAATGGCTGCTTTGCCGACTTGCCGCACGAGCACCAGAAATAGGTTTTACCCTCTTCGAGTGCGACCTGATACGGCCCCTTCTGGGCGATGACTGGATCGTCCGACATTGAAATTTCCCCTATTCGGCTCTCGCTTCCGCCGACCTCACCTATTCAAATCGGGAGCATCAGGCAATGGGGCGGAAGGTCTCGCGGCCCAACCATACTCGACCGCTTGAGGCCTATGATCGTTGATCTCGATCAGTTGGTCTGAGACTAGGCCGGCGGAATGAAGGGTTGGGCGATCTCCCGAAAGACCGCCAAGGCCTCCAGGCGCTCGCTGTGTGCCTTGAGGGATGAATAGGTGTCCAACTCGATCACACCGGGATGCGCTTCAGAAACAAAGCGCAGAACCGCGGCGACGGCGATATCGGCATGCCCGATCTGATCTCCAAACCAATACGGACTATCCCGGCCCAACCGGTCGCGCTCGAGCGCATCGAGAGCCCCCCGCATCTGCGCCCGGCAGCGCTCGATCCAGACCGCCGAGGCAACCTCATGAAGCCGCTTTTCGTAAAAAAGGCTCACGGCCTTGTCGCCGAGCCCACAAGCCAGCATCGCCACTTTGATCGCTCGATGCCGCTCAGGCTCGGCTGCCGGAAACATCGCCCGCCCAGCGCCGGCCAAGCCGTCGAGGTAGTCGAGCATGGCATGACTGTCGACGAGCACGCAGCCGTCGTCGAGGACGAGCGTTGGAACTCGCGTCAATGGATTGTATTGTCTGATTTTTTCGGCATCGCCGAAGGCCGACCACGGCACATGATCGAAAGGCAGATCGTAGAGCCTGAGAGCGATCCCGACCCGCCGGACGAACGGTGAATCGTATTGGCCGATCAGGATCATCGTTACGCCCCGCCGATTGGCTATCACCATAGAAACGGGGTGGAAACTAACATCACGTCTCAGGCGTCGCCAGAACGCACAACCGCCTTGATAGCGCCGCGGGCAATGCCCGACATTCGGGCGATTTCGCGGTCCTGCGCTTCGAAATAAGCACGTGCGGCGGCATCGCGATCGGAATTGTCGAGATCGGCGGCAGAAACCTTACGGTTTGAGGCGCGGCTGCCATCCTCATAGATCACGTCATAGCGAATCATCGCCACTTTCGCGGTCGGCTTCTTGCGCTTCATGACGCGCCCTCTCGATTGTTTGTTGGCCGCAATGGCGGCCCTCACATGCGCCGTTTCAGTTCGCTTTCGCGAGCAACGCGCTCAAAATTCTCGGATTTGCACTTGATCCGGTACTGATTCTCACCGCCCTCGGGCGGCATCGTCCTGACGATCTCGTACTTCTGCGTCGATGCCGGAACGCCGGTCCTGCCGGGCGTAAACTCGACCATTTGGCCGATCTTATAAGCGTGGGCCATAGCGCGCACTCCAAGGGCGACGCAACGACCTGGAGCGCCGAGTCTGCCTCTGCCAAACAGAGGCCAACGTGGCCCTGCCCTTTGCGAGGCAGGACCACTGAACTCACGAGGGCTTAGCCCTTCGTGATATTGTCGACGGCCATTTTGCCGGTGCGGCGATCTTCACGCGTGTCGAACGAAACGCGGTCGCCCTCGTTGAGGCCCGAAAGGCCAGCGCGCTCAAGTGCAGTGGCGTGAACGAACACGTCCTTGCTGCCATCTTCCGGCTGGATGAATCCGAAGCCCTTTTGCGAGTTGTAGAACTTCACGACGCCTTTAATCACGTCTGCTCTCCGTTAGTCAGTTTGAACATGCCCGGGTCTCGCGATACCGGTTAGGGTATCTCGTTCCGGTTCGTTGTTTTGGTGTGAGCTTTGATCGCGACGGCGTCTCTTTGAGCACGCCAGGGCAGAGATACAAGGCACTCGGACGGAAGTCCGGCCAAAATTACGATGTCTTCCTTGTAGACGAAAATTGACGTCTTCACAAGGGAATAACACTTCACAAATTTCGTGAGCGGTTGTGACACCACCACTCCCCGCCCGAACTACTGCTTTTGAGCGGCAGCCCGCTGCTTGGCGAGCCCGTCGTCGAACTGCTTTTCGAGTGTGGCGAGATAGGTATTGAATTCGCCCGGATTAACGAAGGGATTGACGGCCCCGGCAACTGCCTTCTGCCGTTTGTCGTGCGCGCCGAACATCTCCGGATGCGGCGCCAGCAGAACATCGAATTTCTGTGTCTTCGCCCAAGCGAACGTCTTTTTGTAGTCCTCGACGATGGTCGGATGCGTCGGCCTCCCGACGAGGGTATTGAGGGCCACCGTCGCACTGCAGAAGATCACGGCGGAACGCGTCGCATCTCCGTCTCTGACAGAGAACGACCAACTCGTGCAGCCTGGCGAGTGCCCGGGCGTCTCGTGCGCGGTCAAGGTAACCCCGCCGAGCACGACCTTGTCGCCCGCCTTCACCGTCCGATCGACCTTGACCGGCGGGAACTTCAATTCGGCTACCGTTTCACGACCCGGATAATATCCGCCCTCGAGCAGCGGCTTGTCGGCCTCGCCTGAAATCATCTGCGCGTTGGTTGCCGTCTTGAAATCGGCGAAGCCGCCCGTGTGGTCGAGGTGAGCATGCGTATTGATCATCACCTTGATGTCGGAAACCTTGAAGCCGAGCTTGGCGATGCTCTCCTTGATTTGCGGGTTCGCCTCCGGAAGCGCCGTGTCGACGAGGATGTGCCCCTCGGGCGTCGTGATCAAAAATACGGACAAGCCGTTGGTGCCGACATAGTGAACGTTGTCGATGATCTTGAACGGCTCGACCGGCTTGTTCCAGGCGACCGTCAACTGCTTGAGAAGATCCGTCAGCGAAGGGCCTTGCGCCAAGGCAGAGGTCGTGAGCGCCGTCAGCGCGACGGCGGCAACCGTGATGCGTTTCATCGATGGTTTCCTCGTGCAGCCAGCTTGATGCCGGTTTTGACGTTTCGTTGGCGCAGCCATCGTCACACGGCCCCTCTGCCTCAAGCAACGCCACTGGCGTTTTGCCAGCCATGCTGTAGCTTGCGGCCAAACAACCGCGCTCGATGGAAACGCCATGCTGCAACTCGCCGAAAGCCTCAACCGCCTGGGAACCGAGACCGCCTTCGAGGTCCTCGCACGGGCCGGCGCGCTTGCCGCACAAGGCAAGGACATCATCAATCTCGGCATCGGCCAGCCCGATTTCAAAACGCCGGCCCACATCGTCGAGGCCGCGATCAAGGCGCTGCGCGACGGCCATCACGGCTACACGCCAGCAAACGGCATCCTGCAGCTCCGCGAAGCCGTCGCCGCCGATCTCGATAAGCGTCACGGCAAGGTCTCGGTCCACCCCGACGACGTCGTCATCATGCCGGGCGGCAAGCCGACCATGTTCTTTGCGATGCTGATGTTCGGCGCGCCGGGCAAGGAGATCATGTATCCCGACCCGGGCTTCCCGATCTACCGCTCGATGATTCAGTATTCAGGCGCCAAGGCCGTACCGATCGCCCTCAAGGAAGAGAACGGCTTCGCGTTCTCGGCCGACGAGGTGCTCGCGCAGATCACGCCGAACACCTCGCTCATCATCATCAACTCGCCGGGCAATCCGACCGGCGGCGCCGTCCCCGAAAGCGAGATCAAGAAACTCGTCGCGGGGCTCGCCAAACACCCGAACGTCTGCCTGATGTCCGACGAGATCTATTCGCAGATGCTCTACGACGGCAAGGAGCACGTCTCGCTGCTGCGCTTCCCCGAGATTCGCGATCGCCTCATCATCCTCGACGGCTGGTCGAAGACCTATGCGATGACCGGCTGGCGCCTCGGCTTCTCGGTCTGGCCGAAAGCCCTCGTCGAGCATGTCACGCGCCTCTGCGTAAACTCGCATTCCTGCGTCAACGCGCCGACGCAATTCGCCGGCATCGCAGCCCTCACAGGCCCGCAGGACGACGTCGCAAAGATGGTCAAGGCCTTCGACGAGCGCCGCCGCGTCATCGTCGGCCTGCTCAACCAGTTGCCGGGCGTCACCTGCGTCAATCCCGGCGGCGCCTTCTATGCCTTCCCGAACATCACCGGGACAGGTATGAGCGCGAAAGAACTGCAGAATAAAATGCTCGAAACAGCCGGCGTTGCCACCGTCGCCGGCACGTCCTTCGGCATCCATGGCGAAGGCTACATCCGCTTCTCCTACGCCAACTCGACCGAGAACATCAAAAAGGCCATCGAGCGCATCGGCACACTCCTGGTCGAGGGGTGAGCGCGATCAAGCCGGCATACCCATCTCGGCGAGGCGGACCCAATAGGAAATGCCGTGTGGTAGCGCGGCGTCGTTGAAATCGTACGCGGGATGGTGGCAGCCGGCGCTGTCGCCATTGCCGATCAACATCATGTTGCCCGGCCTCTCCTCCAGCATGAACGAGAAGTCTTCAGCACCCATCAGCGGTGTTTGCATGCGCACCTTGTCGTCGCCCGCGACTGCGCGCGCAACCGACGACGCGAACGCCGTCTCCTTCGCGTGGTTTACGGTCGGCGGGTACGCCCGCTTGTAGTCAACCGTCGCGACGGCGCCATAAGCGCGCGCAATACCTTCGCAGATCTCGGTAACGCGGTTCTGCAGAAGATCGCGCACTGCCGGTTCGAACGAGCGGACGGTGCCCAGCAGTTCCGCCGTCTGTGGAATGACGTTGGCCGCGTCGCCACCCTTGAAGCTGCCAACCGTCACGACCCCGTTCTTCATAGGGTCGAGATTGCGCGCGACGATCGACTGCAGCGCCATCATGATGTTCGATGTCGCAAGCAGCGTATCGACCCCATCATGCGGCCGCGCGGCATGCGCGCCCTTACCCTCGATTTTGATCCGGAATCCGTCAGACGCCGCCGCGAGGGGGCCAGCACAGGTCGAGAACGCCCCGATCGGCAAACCCGGATCGTTGTGCATCGCATAGACTTCGCTGATGCCCCACCGCGCCATCATGCCATCGTCACACATCGCCTTGCCACCCGCGCCGCCTTCTTCTGCCGGCTGGAAAATCAACACCACGTTGCCGTCGAAGTTGCGGGTTTCAGCAAGGATCTTCGCCGCCCCGAGCAGCATCGCCGTGTGTCCGTCGTGGCCGCACGCATGCATCTTGCCGGGTACCTTCGAAGCGTAGGTGGCGCCGGTTGCCTCCATGATCGGCAGCGCGTCCATATCGGCCCGCATGCCGATCACCTTGCCGGAGGATTGCTTGCGCCCCTTGATCACGCCGACGACGCCGGTTTTGCCGATGCCCGTCACCACCTCGTCGCATCCGAACGACCTGAGCTTGTCGGCAACGAGCGCCGCGGTCCGGTGGACCTCGTAAAGGATCTCCGGGTTTTCGTGAATGTCGCGGCGCCACGCCGTGACCTCGTCATGAATGGCGGCAACGGAATTGAGAATGGGCATGAGCGGCTCGAAACTCGCGCGGTTGAGACGGACGCCAAACCTGAACAATTTCGGACGAATTTGAAAAGCCGCGCTAACGCATCGCTGACCATCGTCCTGGTTAATCGTTGTGCCAATCGGTGCGGAGGTGACAATGGGAAATCAATTGTTACCGCGAGGGAGACGAAATCATGATCGCGCGAAAGGAGAAGCGTAACCTTCTCGACTTCATCCAAACGAGCCGCGCGCTTGCCGCGCAAGGCATCCGCGCCGAGGCCGTGGGCCGTCAGAGTATCCGCGTCAGCCGCGCCGGACGGTTTATCGGTCTTTGGCGGGAAACGATCGGAAGCATCGAATGGTACCCGGCCGGCAGCACCAGCGCGACGCACCGCAGTGCGACGATCGAAGACGCTGCCCGCTTCATGACGAGCAAGATCGCGAGCGCGGCGTAACGTTGCCAGCGCCGGTGCAGCCCCGTAAAAGGCGAGGATGACCGACATCCTCGCCAAAATCACCGCCACCAAGGTCCGCGAAGTTGCAGCCGCAAAGGCGCTGCTGCCTTTGCCTGAACTGGAGCGGCAGGCGCGTAGCGCCAGCCCCGTCAGGCCGTTCGCTGATGCCATCGCCGCCAAACTTACAGCAAGGCAGCCGGCACTGATCGCCGAAATCAAGAAGGCCTCACCGTCCAAGGGGCTGATCCGGCCGGATTTCGATCCCCCCGCTCTTGCGCAAGCCTATGCTGCCGGTGGCGCCGCATGTCTGTCGATCCTGACGGATCGCGACTACTTCCAGGGCTCGCCCGATTACCTGAAAGCCGCGCGCGCCGCCTGCGCCCTGCCTGTTCTTCGCAAGGACTTCATGGTCGACCCTTATCAAGTTGTGGAAGCGCGTGCCTGGGGCGCCGATTGCATCCTGATCATCATGGCGGAAGTCGATGATGCGACCGCGCAAGCACTGGCCAGAGCCGCGCAGGATTGGGGCATGGACGCGATCGTCGAGGTGCACGACGCGCCGGAGCTGGAACGCGCCCTCGATATCCCAGCCCGGATGATCGGTATCAACAATCGCAATCTGAAGACGTTCGAGGTAACGCTCGAGACGACCGAGCGCCTCGCCCCGTTTGTCCCCAAGGACCGGATCGTCGTCGGCGAAAGCGGCATCTTCGCCCCAGCCGATCTAGCCCGCCTGAGCAAAGTCGGTGTCGGCACGTTCCTGGTTGGCGAGAGCCTGATGCGCCAAGACGACGTCACCGCAGCGACGAAAGCGCTGCTCGGCTGACCACCCAGTGCTTAGAGCGCCTGCCCCTCGACCTCGCGTGCGAGTTCGTCGTGGATCGCCTGCGCCCCTTCCCAGTAGGGGTGAACCTCGAGCAGCTTTTTGACAGCGGCAAGCGCGCCCTTCTTCTGGCCGATCTCCTTGAGCACGTGCACAAGACCGTCCAATGCTTTGAAATGATTGGGATCCAACGCGAGAACGCGGCGAATGTCGCCGAGCGCCAGTTGGACCTTGTTCTGAGTGAAATGCACATAGGCCCGGCGGTTCCAGCCCTCCGCATAGTCGGGCGCCAGCGCCACGACCTCGTCGAGAATTTTGACGGCTAAATCGGGCTTCTTCTTTTGCAGGGCCTCAGCGGCCCGCTCCATCAGCAGCGCAACGGTATCGCTACCCGCGTTCAGCCAGAGCCGTTCGATATTGGTGGCAACAGTCTTGGCGGACGCTTCCGTCTCGGCGGTCGCCAGAATAGCGTAGAGGTCGGCAAGCGCCTTTTCGCGCTCAGCCGGAGTGCGCGGCTGTGTCACCGCAATGCCTGGCACCTGCTTGCCGGGGGCCGCTTGTTTACCCTGAGGCGTTTGTGCCGTGGGTGGAGCGGGCTGAGCCGGACGAGCCTCCCCGCTTTTCGATTCGGGCCCTGGGGGTTTGCCCTTGGACGGCCCCTCGCCAGGCATCGGCGTGCGGCGCTCTTGCGGCGGAGCGCCTTGCGCAGGCGGGCCTTGCTGCGCTTCGGCAGACGAGGCCAACGCGGCCCACGCCACCAAGCCAGCAATGAGTGATCCAGAGATGGTCAGGCTGAACAAACGCATGACGCCAGCTTACCCTTTGCAGGGCGCCGGCGTCAAAGAGAAGTCGGTCAAATCGTCGTGGGCAAACACCCCCGGCGACAGGGCAATCAGCCCTGACGTGCCTTGAAGCGCTTGTCGGTCTTGTTGATGATATAGACGCGACCCTTGCGGCGTACGATCCGGTTGTTCCGGTGACGCGTGCGGAGCGACTTCAGCGAGTTACGGACTTTCATCTGCCAATTCCCAATCGAGAGCGTGTGAAATCACCCGCCCGAATTTCGTCCCTTCCGTCTCGAACGAAGCGGCGCCGGAGCGCCGCTCTAGATCGGTGTCTGGTGGGCGCGACAGGGATCGAACCTGTGACCCCTACCATGTCAAGGTAGTGCTCTACCGCTGAGCTACGCGCCCAAACCGTCCACCGACACCACCCTACCATGCCGCGGGTCTCGCGCCATGAATAGAGCAACCCTATCAGCGAAAGGGCTTGGACCGGAACAGGCGCCGAGCGCTCGTTCCCTTATCCAGACAGGCCCCAGTCTCTAGCGACAGATCGCCGAACCTGCAAGCCCCTCTCGCGCAATTTCTCACCTGAAGATGTACCGCGCGAAGCAACCGTCTTTACTGCTTCTTTGCGGCTGGTGCGCCGGAGTCGCGGTACGCAGCCAGCTGCTCCTTAACCTTGCCGCGTTCAGCCTCGCTGCACGCGTCGGCCTTGGGCTTCTCTAGCTTCTGGTTGTCTATGACAATTTCCTTGTCGCCTTCCTTGTCACCGCGATCGACGACTTTGACACCGCCGGTCATCATCATGACAGTGAACAGGTGCAGCTGGCTGATGAACAGCAGTTGCTGGTCCGACCACTTCTTCTTCGCGACTTCACGGGCCATCAGCGTCTGATAGTTCGCCGCCTGCTCTTCCGGTAGGCCACAGATCTGTGCACTTGCACTCAGGCGGCCGACCTTGACGATCTCCCGCGCGACATCGAGCGGAACGACGACCTGATCACGCTTGCTCTTGTCGACTTCGATCGTCTTGCCGTCGGGCGTGGTGAACTTGGGCGGCGTGATGACCCACGCGTAGTTCATCAACGTCTCGATCGATTTGTCGCTCATTTCCTTGGTCTGGGCCACCGCCTGCCCCGCAGCCACCGCACCAGCCGCCAAGGCGACCGCTGCAATGGCCTTGGATCGCCAGCGACCGCCTGTCGAACTCAGTTTCAACATGTTCATCTCGAAACCCTCTTCCCCCGCATAGTGCAGCATCTGTCACGGCAGTGAAGGCACCCGCCAGTCCGCTTGGATCGGGTGCGCCAGCCGTGGGCTCGCGTCGCCGCTTTCATCAGTGCGGCTTCGCTCGTCTCAAAACGAGGCAAGACTAAGGCACCCCGAGGCACCGTCGACAGCACAATCAACTCCGGCACCGGCAAGCCACACTGGCCGACCGAGACGTAACGCTGCACTACCGCCAGCGCGGTCCACGGCCATGAACGAGCGCCTTCAACATACCCCGGAGCGTGCGAACTTCCTGGTCGCTCGCTTCCAAGCGCATGAACATAGAGCGCAGATTTTGAACCATCGTAGGGCGCTTTTCCGGCGGGTTGAAGAAACCTGCGCTGTCGAGCTCCGATTCGAGATGCTCGAAGAAACCGAGAACGGCCTGCTTGTCAGCTGGCGGCGATCCGCGGTTGTGCAACCCCTCGCCGCGCGGGCTTTCGTAAGTCGTCACCCGTCCGAGCGTCGCCCCGCCGTCGATCTTCAACCATTCATAGCCAAGCAGCAGCACGGACTGCGCAAGGTTGAGCGACGCAAACCGCGGCGCCACCGGGATCATCACGATCGCATCCGCATTGGCCACTTCGCTCGTCTCTAAACCGTTGCGTTCACGCCCGAAAAGCATGGCGACCCGTTCGCCCCGCTCGATCCGCATAGCCATTTCCCGCGCTGCCCCCTCGGGCGTCAGCACCGGCTTTGCAAGATCGCGTTGGCGCGCCGTCGTGGCGCAGATCCAGTTGAAGGGAGCAATGGCCTCGGCAAACGTCGGAACGGCAGCAGCTTCGTCGATGATGAAGGTTGCACCAGAAGCGGCAACGCGTGCGCGCTCGTTCGGCCATCCGTCGCGCGGGTTCACGAGGCGAAGGTCTTCGAGGCCGAAATTCGCCATGGCACGTGCGACCATACCGATATTGTCGGCAAGTTGCGGCTCGACGAGGATCACGGCGGGCTTGGCCCCGCGCTCGACGACTGCCACATCTTTCGACCGGATCCCATGACGCAGCTTGCGAAGCGATCGCCGCGCGAAGAACCAGAGCTCGTCACCGGCCCAGGATTTGGCCAGTTCATCGAGCGAAGGCGACGCCAACGGCTTCGTGCCGCTGCCCTGTATCGACAGACCGCTATCGGCGAATGTGACGGTGCCGTAGGAGCGCAGATAGTCGTCGAGGGAACGGATGCCGTCGGCCTCGGTGCGACGAACGCAACCAGCGCAGGTGGCAGTATCTTCCGCGCAGCGTTGTTCGGCACAGTAGGTCAGCACCGGCTCGAGCGCCGCCCGATCGAGCCCGGGGATCGCAAGCGACGCCAATCCAAGGTCGATCGTCGTATCGTGACAGGCGCGCACGACCTCGGCGATTGGCCGCCCCGCCAGGGCCGGCACACGCTTGCCGTCTACAGTTAGGATGTCGATCGTCACCATCTATGCCGTCAGCCGCTTTTCAGGATGCGAGACCGCATCCCAGCGCGACGGCTATAACACGGGCGGCCCGGCAAAATTCAACCGGCGAAGGCTATTTCGGTGAACCCGAGAGCCGCCATCATGAGGACCAACAGCCACAGCACGACACGCCCGCGCCGCGTCGGGACCTGGTTGCCGGCGACGAGCATGCTCGCAAGGACAAACGCAAGCGTCATATTGATGGCGATGAAGCCGCCGATGCCGAGACCGGTCCCAGCCTTCATCCAGCCCTGATCGCTCGCGACGGCCGCCACGGCAACAGCCAGCAAAACACCGCCGGTCAGGCGCGGCCAGAATGCCGGCACAGCAGCAGGAAGACCGAAGACCCGCACCGTGAGGGCGGGAATGAATAGCAGCAGGACAACGAGCACCGCGTAGATCGCGAGCTGCAGCTTCAGAAGAAATGCCACCGTCAGCATGCGCGCCGTGTCTTTTCGTCAGTTCGACGTCCGCACGCCGTTTTTCTTGTCTTCGAGATCCTGCCAGATGGTCTTAGGATCGAAGCGGTCCTGATTAGTCGTATCGCCCCAGGCGCCGAATGCGGAGGTCTTCTTCTCCTCCGGGAAATTCGGCTCGAAATTGCCCGCGAGATGGCGCGTGAGATCCGCCTTGATCGCCGACGACTTCTTATCGGTGCAGTAGACGTCCGCGTTGCCGATCGTCGCTTTGATCTTGTCGACGGTCATGTCGTAGCTCTTGGTGACGTTCGCCATGCGAGCGGCGTCTGCTCCAGAACCCTGTTCCCACGTCAAATAGTTGGCTCTCAGCTTGGCGGGGTCGAAGTTGAAGCCGCACTTTTGCGCACGCGCCGATGTCCAGGCGACTTGCACGGGCCGCGCCATCGGGTCCGCACGGGTGATGCCGGGGGTATCGCCGCTCGCGGCAGCCGGCGCTTCGCCGAGAATAGAGGCCGTCGACAGGCTCGCTTGCGGGTCGCTACCGCCGCTGCAGCCTGCGAGCACGCCTGTCAGGGCGGTAATGGCGATCCAGCTAGAACGTCGCATGATTCGTCCCCTAGGTTGACGCAGCATCGCCTGAACGCCTTTCAACCGTCAATCGGGCGGGAATAAGTCGGCAGTGGATGAGTTAAGGGCGACGTGCTCAGAGAGACACATCGTCTTGCGATGACGGCGGTGCGGCAATCGCACCGTCCTTGTCGCGCCGGATCCAGCCGTTTGCCGCCAACTGCTCTTGCGGCAGGAAGCGCGACTTGTAGGCCATCTTCTTGGACCCCTCGATCCAATAGCCGAGGTACAGATACGGCAGACCAAGGGCGCGGCAATGTTCAAGACCTTCGAGGATCATGTACGTCCCGAGTGACCGCTCGGCCATATCGGGATCGTAGAACGAGTAAACCATCGAAATCCCGTCCGAGAGCCGATCACACAAAGCG
>JAPXTA010000040.1:0-34893 GCA_033812735.1 Hyphomicrobiaceae bacterium
AAGCTGAGCTTGCCGCCGATCTTCGGCGCCGAAAGGCCCTTCATGCCCTTCTCGAGCACGAAGCCGCGGATCTGGTCGCCATGCGCCGCACTCTTGGCCCAGACCACGAACACGTCGGCGATCGGCGCGTTCGAGATCCACATCTTCGAGCCGGTGAGCCGATAGCCGTCCGAAACCTTCTCGGCGCGCGTCTTCATGCCGGCCGGGTCCGAACCTGCATCCGGTTCCGTCAGACCGAAGCAGCCGACCCATTCGCCGGAGCCGAGCTTCGGCAGGTACTTCATCCGCTGCTCTTCCGACCCGTAGGCATAGATCGGATACATGACGAGCGATGACTGCACCGAGTTCATCGAGCGATAACCGCTGTCGACCCGCTCGATCTCTCGGGCAACGAGGCCATACGACACGTAGTTGGCGCCGGCGCAGCCATACTTCTCGGGAACCGTCACGCCGAGCAGGCCGAGCGCGCCCATCTCGTTGAAAATCTCGCGGTCGGTCTTTTCCTCGAGATAGGCTTGCGTCACGCGCGGCAGAAGCTTGTCCTGGGCATACCCCCGGGCGACGTCGCGGATCGCCCGCTCGTCCTCGGTCAGCTGGTCGTCCAGCAGGAACGGGTCCTCCCAGTTGTAGACCGACATCTTCGCCGACTTGTGGGGTGCGCTGTCCTGCATGGGTCGCCTCTCGCGTTCATCCTTTGATGCCGTGCTTACTCTTTTCTGCCCGGCTGGTGAAGTCGTCTGCGGCGACGAAGCCATGCGCTTTTCCGCCCGAAGCCCGTCGAATTGGCGCCATCATCCGCGTGCTCAATGCTGGTTCAGTAAGGGGCTCCCGTGCGCACAACTGTTTGTTCGCGGGACAATGGTTTCCAGTCCGCTAGCGTTAACGAGCGATTAACAGGTTCGCGTCATGGTCGGGCGTCATGTGTTCCGCGCGTATCCCTGCGGGAGAGTATCAATGTACCGCGTCCTAGTACCTGCCGCCGCCTGTCTGTTCTTGTCCGGATGTGCTCTCGGACAGTCGAGCCTTACTTCAGGCTTCGCCGGCGATCCGGCCCCCACCACGGCATCCGTCTCGCCCTCATCCCGCTCGAGCGTCCTCGGCAGCGACTCGGCCGCGCCCGCCCGCGCCTCGAAGTCAAACCAGAAGGTTGCCGCCCTTGATCCCGGCAAATCGGGCGATCAAGTCGTTTCCAACAATTCGTCCGCCAAGGCCCCTCCCGGCGCCCTCGCCGACCGCGATTTCTCGCAAGCCGCGCTCGACGCCGACAAGGTGCGCGAGATGATCAACGCCTATCGCAAGCAGAACGGCCTGAAGCCGCTGAAGCTCAATCCGGCGCTGACCGAAGCGGCCAAGGCCCACTCCCGCGACCTCGCCAAATGGGATCGCATCTCTCACTACGGGTCCGATGGCTCCAATCCCTGGGATCGCGTCAAACGGACTGGCTACAATGCCAAGCTCGCCGCCGAGAACGTCGGCACCGGCCAGGCCTCGATCGAAGAGGTCATGAAGGGCTGGAAGGAAAGCCCCGGTCACAACAAGAACTTGTTGCTCGCTGACGCCGAGCATATGGGCATCGCCCTCGTCCAGGACCCGAAAACCGAGTTCAAGACCTTCTGGACGCTCGTCGTCGGCTCTAGTCTTTGAGCGCTTTCAGCCTCCCCGAATAAAACAAAAGGCGCGGGGTATTGGCCCGCGCCTTTCATTTTAGGTCCCGACGACACGCCCTACCGCTTATTGGCGTGCATCTTGTGGGTGCCGGGTCCGACGTACCCCTCGTCCTCCAGCGCCTTCACGCAGTCGCGCGAGATGTTGGAGAACTTGGCTTCCATGCAGTAGCGCATCGGCTCGGAGCCGAGCGGATGCTGCGGACAGAGCCGCTGTGCGTCTGGCGTGCACATTTTCTTGATGTTTTCCGAGACCGACTGATTGGCGTGCCCCGCTGCGCTGAGGCCGATCAGTGAAAGTCCGAGAAGTCCCGTTACCGCGATTAGGCGGCGCCCCCGCTTAGGCGTCGTCATGGTGTGCCCCAAGGTGTTGCAGTTTACAACGGGGGGCCGCTCTCACATTTGTCCCCCGGCTATTTGGAAATAACCGGATTTCAATCCCGCGCGAACGGGTTGTCCCCCTTGCGCAGATTGATACGAATTGGAACGCCCGGCAATTGAAATGCATCGCGCAGACTATTCGTGAGATAGCGCATGTATGATTTCGGCAACCCGGTCGGTTGTGAGCAGAACGCGACGAACGTCGGCGGCCGCGTCGATGGCTGCGTCATGAAGCGGATCTTGATGCGGCGGCCTTTCGCTGTAGGCGGCG
The DNA here is from genome assembly GCA_033812735.1 of Hyphomicrobiaceae bacterium. Classification (GTDB taxonomy): domain Bacteria; phylum Pseudomonadota; class Alphaproteobacteria; order Rhizobiales; family Hyphomicrobiaceae; genus JABFRJ01. The sequence goes on from JAPXTA010000040.1 coordinate 2,317, forward strand.
CATGACGTTGCAGCGCAACGTTCAGCCATTCATTGAGCTTGTGTGTCGAGACGCGCTTGTTCCAGACCGCGTAGATATCGACCACTGCATGCCGCAACCGGTCGATGCCCCGCCCTGAAAGTGCCGATAGCGTGACGAGCGGCACGTCGGGCGCCTGGGCGAGGCTGAGCGCAAGCGTCTCCTTGATGTCCTTGAGCTTCGCCTGCTTGTCCTCGATCAGATCCCATTTGTTGATCGCGACAACGAGCGCGCGGCCTTCGTCGAGCGCCATCTCGCCGATGATCAGATCCTGCTGCTCCAGCGGGTGCGTCGCATCGACAAGCAGGATGACGACTTCCGCCATCCGCATCGAACGGACCGCATCGCTTGCCGCGAGCTTTTCGGCCTTTTCCTCGATCCGCGCCTTCTTGCGCAGCCCCGCCGTATCGACGATCCGAACGGGCTGCTCGCCCCACATCAGGTCGGAAGCGATCGAATCGCGCGTGAGCCCCGGCTCAGGCCCCGTGATCATCCGCTCTTCGCCGATCAGCGAATTGACCAGCGTGGATTTTCCCGCGTTCGGACGGCCGAGAACGGCGACGCGGATCGGCCCTCTTTGAGCCGGTGCTTCCTCTTGAGCGGGCACCTCCTCATTGCTCTTCTTGCGCTTCGGCACGGCCTTCAGTCCCAGTGCCGAGAGAACGTCGTCGACCAGGGCGCCGAGCCCCTCGCCATGTTCCGCCGAAATCGCAACGGGATCCCCGAACCCAAGCCCGAAAGCGTCGAGGACCCCCGCGTCCGAAGCCCGCCCCTCGCTCTTGTTCGCAACCAGGATGACCGGCTTGCCTGACTGCCGCGCGATCCGCGCGAAACTCTCGTCGGGCGGCGTGACGCCCGCGCGCGCGTCGATCACGAACAGAATGAGGTCCGCCTGCTTGATCGCCGCCTCGCTCTGTGCCCGCATCCGCGCCGCGATCGTGTCCTTGCGCGCCTCCTCGAGGCCGGCCGTATCGACCAGCGTCACCTTGTGCCCCGCGATGACGGCTTCTCCCTCGCGCCGGTCGCGTGTCAGGCCGGGCAGGTCCGAAACGAGTGCGGCCCGCGAGTTGGTCAAGCGGTTGAACAGGGTCGATTTGCCGACGTTCGGCCGGCCGACGATGGTGACGATGGGGAGTTGCGACACGTTTTTGATCCCTTGAGGAGTCTCCCCACACCGGTTTCCCGGAATTTTCGCGGAGCCGGTGACGCGAAAATATCCGGGATCTTCAGCGGTGAAGGCCGTCACATCGCGTAGTCTAACGCGCTTATATAACAAAAACGGCCGGTCGTTGAGACCGGCCGTTCGGAGCTGCCCTGTTTCCCGGGCAATCAGTTATCGGACCCGATATTGAGATCGCGCCGCGCCGTCCGGATGCCGATCATGAAGCCGGCCACGACGTCGATCAGCGCCGCGATCATCACGAAGAAGAACACCGACGTTTGCGCCTGCTTGGCGACGATGAATTCAACAAGGCACGCGATGAAGATCAGCATCGAGAGGCCGTGATCAACCATCGACGAGGTCGACGTGTAGGTCGATTTCAGCAGCTCGATGAACAGCGTGATCATCGTGATCAGGATGATGAAGTCACCCCACGAGAACGCCCAGCCGCCTTTGCCGTCGATAACCGGATTGTTGATCATCGGCAGTCGGAACAGAACAGTGCGGAACGTGTCGTCGGCAACGGCGCCCCCGCCCAGCACGCCGATCACGTTGTACAGAATGAATGGAATGACGATCAGCGGAATGATGCGCAAGGACATCCAGAAACCCTCCCGTTTGGCCACCCTTTGTGGCCCCTTTCAAGATTCGCAGCACACTAGGCGATAATTGTGACAGTGTCTCTCGCGCGAATGCGGCAGACATGTGCACCAACGACGAAAAACGACGCATGAGTGCCCATGCGCCGTTTTGATCTTTCCGAAAACGTCCGCCGATCAGGCGTCGGATTGCGGCTCGAGGATTTGGCGTCCCCGGTACTTGCCCGACTTGAGGTCGATGTGGTGCGGACGGCGGCGTTCGCCGGAATCCTTGTCCTCGACATACGACGGAGCGCTGATGGCGTCGTGCGAGCGGCGGAAACCGCGCTTCATGCGCGACACTTTCTTTTTGGGAACTGCCATGGCACTCTCCGTTCTCTGATAGGCTAAGCTCATGCAACGCAAGGACATTTGCCTTGCGAGGGCCGAGCCCGCCCATATGGCTGAAAGGGCGGTTTAAAACATACGCGGCGCTGCCGTTTCTGGGGCGCGCCGCGCAGAATTTCGCGCCTTATAGCCGCAAAGCCCGGACTTGGCCAGTGGGTATCCGGTGGGTATGCGGCTTTCCGCGGCCAAGACGCCCTTTTGACCAAGAGTCCCTTGACGCTCGGGTTAACGCGCCCCTATCGAGACGTAGGTTTGGGACGGGGCGAGAGGCACGGCAATGGCGGCTGAAGGGATGGAACTGCCCGAGCGCGAGGCGATGGAGTTCGATGTCGTTGTCGTGGGGGCCGGCCCCGCCGGTCTGGCAACGGCAATTCGCCTGAAACAGAAGGCGGCCGAATCCGGCCAGGAGATTTCCGTTGTCGTCCTCGAAAAGGGCTCGGAAGTCGGCGCTCACATCCTCTCTGGCGCCGTCATCGATCCCATCGGTCTCGACCAGCTCATTCCCGATTGGCGTGACAAGGGCTGCCCGCTCGACACACCCGTCAAGGACGACCGCTTCTATGTGCTGGGTCCGGCCGGGTCCATGCGCCTGCCAAACGTCATGATGCCGCCGCTGATGAACAATCACGGCAATTACATCGGCTCGCTCGGCGCGGTCGCGAAGTGGCTCGGCGAGCAGGCTGCCGAACTCGGCGTCGAAGTCTATCCAGGCTTCGCTGCCGCCGAGGTCCTTTACGACGACAAGGGCGCCGTCGTCGGTGTTGCGACCGGTGACATGGGTATCGGCAAGGACGGCAAGCCGAGCGATCGCTTCACCCGTGGTATGGAACTGCGCGGCAAATACACCATCATCGCCGAAGGCGTGCGCGGCTCACTCGCCAAGCAGCTCATGGCGAAGTTCAAGCTCGACGCCAAATGCGAGCCCCAGAAGTTTGGCATCGGCATCAAGGAGCTTTGGGAAGTCGCCCCCGACAAGCACCACCCCGGCCTCGTCCAGCATTCGTTCGGCTGGCCACTCGACAACAGCACCGGCGGCGGCTCGTTCCTCTATCACTACGGCAAGAACTTGGTGTCGGTCGGCTTCGTCGTCCATCTGAACTATAAGAATCCTTACTTCTCCCCGTTCGAAGAGTTCCAGCGCTTCAAAACCCACGATCTCATTCGTGATACCTTCGAAGGCGGCAAGCGCATCGCCTATGGCGCCCGCGCCATCACCGAGGGCGGCTGGCAGTCGATCCCCGAACTCGTCTTCCCCGGTGGCGTGCTCGTCGGTTGCTCCGCGGGCTTCGTCAACGTGCCGCGCATCAAAGGCAGCCACAACGCCATCCTCTCCGGCATCCACGCCGCCGACGCCCTCGTCGACGCGTTGAGAGAGGGCCGCGCGCACGACCGCCTCGACGCCTACGAAGCTGCGGTCCGCGCCGGTCCAATCGCCAAGGATCTGAAGCGCGTCCGCAACGCCAAGCCGCTCTGGTCGAAATTCGGAACTTACCTTGGTGTCGGTCTCGGCGGCATCGACATGTGGCTCAACACGATCTTGCCCGGCATTGGGCTCGGATACACGCTGAAGCACGGCAAGAACGACGCCAAGTCCACCGGCAAGGCGCGCGACTACGCGCCGATCGAGTATCCCAAACCCGATGGCGTGCTGACCTTCGATCGCCTGACCAGCGTTTCCTTCTCGGCAACCAACCACGAGGAAGACCAGCCCGCACACTTGAAGCTGCTCGATGCCACGGTGCCAATCGCGGTGAACCTGCCCGAATTCGCCGAACCCGCGCAGCGCTATTGCCCCGCGGGCGTCTACGAAGTCGTCAAGGATGGCGATGGCCGCCCACGCTTCCAGATCAACGCCCAGAACTGCGTCCACTGCAAAACCTGCGACATCAAGGACCCGAGCCAGAATATCCTCTGGACCGTACCCGAGGGCGGCGGTGGTCCGAACTATCCGGGCATGTAAGCGGAACCGGTCGCGTCACCGCGATGCGGCTGTGAGTGATCGCCCGGCGAAGGGAGAGGCAGATGACAACCACACGTGAAGCCACCTGCGCCTGCGGTTCCATGCACCTCGTTGCCAGCGGGGAACCGGTGCGCATGGGGCTCTGCTATTGTACCGACTGCCAGCGGCGCACCGGCAGCGTTTTTGGCCTCCAGGCGTGGTTTCCAAAGGCAAACGTAACAGTGACGCGTGGTTCTCCGAAGATCTACGTGCGCACAGCCGAGAGCGGACGCACCATAGATTTTCGGTTTTGCCCCGAGTGCGGCACGACCCTGTGGTGGACGGCCGAGCAGCGTCCCGACTGGATCGGCATCGCGGCTGGTGCGTTCGCCGATAAATCGATCCCTGCGCCCGGCTTCTCCTCTTTCGAACGCCACCGGCCAGAGTGGACCCGCCATCTCGACGCCCTCGATGTGGTGCACCACGAGTGACGCCCCGTGGCGGCATCATCGAGCGGAACGGCTAAAGTGCGCTTCTTCTATCCCGACGTCATCGATATGCCGCTGCCCGAGGGGCATCGCTTCCCTGGCGGCAAATACCGCATGCTGCGCGAACTCTTGGTGCGGCAGAAGGCTCTCGGCACGGCCGCATTGTGTCCCTCGCCGTCTGCCTCTCGCGAGCATCTGCTCTTGGCGCATTCCGAGACCTACCTCGACAGCGTGCTGACCGGCACCGTGCCCCCCGAGATCATGCGCCGCATTGGCCTGCCGTGGAGTGAAACGCTCGTTGCGCGATCCCGCGCAACCGTCGGCGGTTCGTTGGCGGCCGCCCGTGCGGCGTTGGAGCACGGCATCTCCGGCCAGCTTGCTGGCGGCACCCATCACGCCCATCGCGACTTCGGCTCCGGCTTTTGCGTCTTTAACGATCTCGCGGTCACCGCCCTGACGTTGCTCGGCGAGGGGATGGTCTCGCGCGTGGCAATTGTCGATCTCGATGTTCATCAGGGTGACGGCAACGCGTCCATATTGGGCGCCGAGCCAAGGGTTTTTACGCTATCAGTCCAAGGGGCCCGCAATTTTCCATTTCGCCGCGTGCCTGGAACCCTCGATATCGAGCTGCCCGACGGCACGGACGACGCCGCGTATCTCGCAGCCCTACACGAGCCTCTGGCCCGCATGCTCGCATTCCGGCCCGACCTTGTCCTCTACCTGTCCGGCGTCGATCCACTGAAGGAGGACGCGCTCGGCCGCCTGTCCCTCAGCCATGCCGGTCTGATGGATCGCGACCGCCTCGTGTTCGAGACCTGCAAACGAGCCGGTATCCCGGTATCGATTGCGGTCGGCGGAGGCTACGCCAAGCCGATCGATCTCACAGTTACGGCGTATGCAAACACTTTCCACGTAGCGCGGCACGTGTTCAATTTCTAGCTGCAGTCCTGGTATTTTATGCAATTATGAAAAACTGCTAGAGCGAAACCGTGGCGCAATGACAACTTGTGGAGTCGGCCACTTTGCCTCTTTCCTATTTTGAGACGAGGCGCCCATGTCCAAAAAACTCAATCGACTCATACACTCGCTCGACTTCCTGGCGTCACATCGCGATGATGTCCGGCATGGCGAGACCATGGTCGACGCGGCCAGCCTCGAGAACGACATCGCCAAATGCCTGCGCGAAATCCTCGAGGTCGAGCCGGACGACTTGTCGTCGGCGATTTCCCAGACACGCGTCCTCATAGCGGCGCTCAGCGATCGTGCCGTCGATGCCAAGCAGGCGGAATTCTTGCGCAGCATCTGTGACGGGCACTTGGACCGTCTGCGCGGACAGTTGGCTGGCCTCGGCGCCCATCAACCGATGCCGTCCGAATTGCAATGCCTTGATAGCCTGAGCGAACGCGTATCCTTCTTCGACACGAACTATCGTTACGCCTACACCAACGCGTCCAATTGCGCGTTTCATGGCGAACCCGCCGGCAATTTTCTCGGCCGGCCCAACTGGACCATCGTCGGCGATCGCTACTTCGAGAAAATCAACAAGGCACGTTTCGATGCCTGCTACGCCGGCAAGCGCGTCTCCTATTACAACGGACATCCCAGTGCGCTTGGTCGCGTGTTCTCCGTGACATTCGATCCGGCTTTTGATTCAAGCGGGCGCGTTACCGGCGCGATCGTCACGAGCCGCGACGTCTCGTTGCTGCCGATACCGTCCAATCTCATTCTGCCGATGCCATAGGGTACGATCCGGAAGTCATGCAGAGGCAAGATGTGCGAATGATCGAGGATCGCTGATGTCTCGCGATTTGTTGGTACTGCTGCAATCGCATGCGTTCCTAAAGAGCGCACGCCGCACGCATGGCGCGCGCATGCAAAAGCCAGAGGCTCGCGCGCTGAAAGAGCGCGAAGACCGTGCCTTTCTGGATATCCTCGAATTCAAGTCCGACGATGCGCGCGTAACGCTGACGCAGATCCGCTTCTTGCTGTCGGTACTCGCCGATGTCACGCCTGAAACCGATATGGCGGCGGAGCTGCGCGAGGCGTGCCGCAATCAGTCGGAACGGCTGCAGCGGATCGTGACGCTAAAAACGGCCGGAATATCCGCGGATCGGCTCCCATCCTATCCATTGCTCGATGCGCTATCGGATCGCGTCGGAATCTTCGATCGGAATTTTCGCTACAAGTTCACGAACGCGGCCAACCTGAGCTTTCACGGCGAAACGTTGCGCGACTTCGTGGGCCGGCCAAGTTGGGTTGTGACGGGCGAGCGCTTCTTCGATAAGGTCAATCGGCCGCGGTTCGAAGCCTGTCTGGCAGGGCAGACCGTGCATTGCTATTCGGCCCATCCGAACCGCGATCCGCAGCGCATCTACTCCGCCACGTACAATCCGATCTACGACGCCGACGGCGAGATCAGGTCTTTGATCATGGTCAGCCGCGACGTGACATCGATCCCAATTCCGAAGGAACTGATCACGCCGTTGCCCTGAGCGGCGGCGGGCTCAATCCTCGGCCTTGAATGGTCTCGTCAGCAAAGCCTCGATTGCCTCGTCCACCGACAGCTTGCCGCCGACAATGGCCGCAACCGCCGTCGAGATCGGCATGTCGAGCGCGCGCTCACGCGCAATCCGTGCGACGGCGTGGGCGGTGTAGACACCCTCCGAAACCGTGCGCCGTCCCGCAAGGATATCCTGCAAGGCCAAACCTTGCCCGAGCGCCCGGCCGAGGCTCATGTTTCGTGATTGCGCGCTGCCGCAGGTCAACAGCAGATCGCCGAGGCCTGAAAGCCCCGCGAGTGTCTCCGCCCGGGCGCCAAACGCAAGTCCGAACCGCCGCAGCTCCGCAAAGCCGCGCGTGACAAGTGCGGCATGCGCGCTCGCACCGAGCTTCTTGCCGTCGAGAATGCCGGCGGCGATCGCCAGCACGTTTTTCACCGCCCCGCCGAGCTGCACGCCGACAAGGTCATCGTTCCAGTAGACGCGGAAATTCCTGTATCCAACAGCCTCCGCGAGCGCCCGTCCAAGCGCCTGATCCGCTGCCGCGAGCGTAACGGCGACCGGCAAGCCGCGCACGACGTCGTCCGCGAAGCTCGGCCCCGAAAGAACGGCCGGCACCGCCTGCGGCAACACCTCCCCGATGACGTCTGCCAGCAGCTTGCCCGTCGTCTGTTCGATTCCCTTCGAGCAAAGCACGACCGGCGTCCCAGGCTTCAGAGACTTGCCAAGATCGGTCGCAACCGCGCGCGTATGCTGCGCCGGCGCCACCATCAGCACGGCGTCCGCGCCCGCGACAACTGCCAGATCGCTTGTCGCGACGAGGCGTGGATCGAGCGGGCAATTCGGCAAGTAAGAGCTGTTGCTGTGGTTCTGGTTGATCTCGGCGACAATGCCGGGATTGCGCGCATAGATCCGCACCTTGCGCCCCGCGCGGACGAGCGTCTCGCCGAGCGCCGTACCCCAGGCGCCGCTGCCGACGATGCCGACGGTGCTAAACGTGATGCTCATCGGCGCATCCCTCACGTCAGTCCTTCATGGCCTCGTCGATCGCCTTGAGCAGCTCCTTCTGCACCGTGCTGTTGCCGGCGCAGATGGTCCCCCGCTCAAGCATATCCTGCCCGCCATCCATGTCGCTGACCATTCCGCCGGCCTCGCGAACGAGTACGATCCCCGCTGCCACGTCCCACGGCCCGAGATTGTACTCCCAATAGCCGTCGAAGCGGCCTGCCGCGACCCACGCGAGATCCGTTGCGGCCGAGCCGGTGCGGCGAAAGCCGGCGACCTCTTTCATCATGTGCTCGGCCTGTCGCAAGAAGCGCGGGTGGTTCGGCCGGCCGCGATGCGGAATACCGGTTGAAATCAGGCAATCTTCGAGGTTCTTGCGGGCGGCGACCCGAATGCGCCGGTCGCGGCCGGATTTGTCGGCAAGAAACGCGCCCTTGCCCTTCTCCGCCATGAACATCTCGTCCAGCACTGGATTGTAGACGAGGCCGGCGACCACCTGACCCTCGCGCTCCAAGCCGATCGAGATCGCGAACAGCGGATTCGAATGCAGAAAGTTTGTCGTCCCGTCGAGCGGGTCGACCACCCAGCGATGGGACTTGTCGGCGCCGTCGACGTGCCCGCGCTCTTCCATCACGAAGCCATAGCCCGGCCGCGCCTTGTAAAGCTCCTGAAACAGGATCTCCTCGGCGCGATGATCGGCGGCGGACACGAAGTTGGCGGGCCCCTTGATGGAAACCTGCAGGTGCTCAACCTCACCGAAATCGCGAATGAGGCTCCGCCCGGCTTTGCGAGCGGCATTGATCATGACGGACATCAGTGGCGAGGCGGCCATGGCGGTATTCCCTGGGCTTGGCGGCCAGGAAAATCGGCGGACCACGGCAATGGGTCTCGAACCGTCATCATCCAGGCCACTGTCAAAGAGCGAACACGACGTCACATGCCAGCGCTAGGCGCGGCACGCCGTCGAAGTTGGCGCTTCGATACGCTTCCAAGACCAGCATGGCAAGGCGCGTTTCTGCCGCTAGCGCATGCGAAAATCAGCGGTAAATAGCGTTTACCACGCGATGCTGTGGGTCGAACGGTGCACGCCGGCGATCAGCCGCGTCAGGCTGCGCGGCATCTTTTTTAGTCCGGCTTTGGCCGCCTCGCGAACGATCGAAATGTAGACGTCGGCATAGGCCCGGCCACGCAACGTCAATGCGAGGGCGTGATCGTTGACCGCGATCGCGCCGTCGGCCCACTCCATCTTGTATTCGTGCCTTGGAGCAAGAAAGTCGTAGACTTCGATGCCATCGGCGAATGCCCGCTGCAAATTGATCTCGAGATGGTGATTGCCGACCCCGACCTTCTCGAATTTCAGCGCGTAAGCGAGAATGTGGATCGCGCGGCGTCCCTTGCATGTAATGGCAATATTCGCGTCTGCGCCTTCGCCCGCCGACGTGAGAAGTGAAACGCCGACGCCGGCTGGCCGGTTTCCTGACGTAACGCCGGCAAAGAAATCGTCGACCCGCGTGTCGGCGAATGCGCGCGAAACGAGCCCCTTGGTGTTGAGCCAGCCGCGTTTGAGCGTCATGGCCAGTCGTGTTGCGTCTGTCGCAGCCGGACCGTCCGACAGCACCTTGATCTCGATCGGTCCCCGCTCTTCGAGGCGGCGCAACTGGCGGCGTCTATTCTTCCGCAGTTTGGGCGAGAAACGGGCGTCGAAGTCTTCATAAGACTTGCATTGAGAGAGCAGCGCGAACGGTGCTTCCTCGGTGGCGACGACCTTGAAGCCGAGCGAGCCGAGCAACGGTGATACCACCGCATCGGCCCGCACTTTGGTGAGGCGCGCCAGATCGGCCCGCGCATGCGCCAGAAGATATTGCCAGGACTTGGCGAGGACTGCATCGGCATCGGCCAACCGGTCGATGATAGCGTCGCCGTATTGGCTGACAGGATCACCCATCCAGGCGAGCTGGCGCAGCCGTGCCGGACGTTCCACGACGAGCGGCCAAACAAGAACGAGCCGGCCGTCCCGCCGCCCGGTAACGATCGCAAACTCTGTGCGGCTATCTGTATAGTGGTTCGCCCAGTGCCAGAGCCAGTTGAACTGCTGGAACATCTGGTCGCCGCGTCCCGCGCGCGCGAACAAGTCGTTCCAATCGCCCTCGAGCTCGTCGAACCCCTCCCGCGTAGTGACCAACGCGAAGTCGATGCCGGACGCAGCCTCATCCGCCGGTGCGGCAATGACGGCGCCTGCCGGAGTGTGACGTCCATGCGCAAGTGAGGCAGCAGTGTCGAAAGTTAAGGTCGCCACGGGTCAACTCCGTACAGACGTAGGCTTCACGCTTCGGTGAGCAAACGCCGTGCCAGTCGGTTAACCGGCCGGACCCGACGGACTTAGCGGCTGCAAGTTAAGGAACCGTCTTGACCAGGTTGTCCGCGATTTCCGAGCCCTCTGCGAGAAAGCGGGCGATGGCCGTCTGCGCCGAAGGCGTGCACGTCGCATAGGTTCGCGAGTAGCTGCGATAGCCCGTGTTGAAGGCCCGCGTGAGTTTGAGCCGCCGCGTCGGCGAAGCACCTTCGGCGTTGATCAGATCCTGCATCCGGTCCCGCCACAGCATGCCGTCATTGTTGCCGCAGAGCTCTCGCAGGAAATGCACCGCGCCCATGACTTCCGACAGCCGCAACAGCCGGTCGTCATACGGCTTCGTCTCTTGCGCGAGCGCTGGCCCACATGCTGCTGCAACCCACAGCGCTGCCGCCAAACTCGCTGACAAGCCAGCCGGTCTCGCAGCACTGGTCGTTTGAGCGCTCATCTCTTGGATCGGATCAATTGATACCGGGAATCGATTTGCCCGGACTATGCGGCGCGGGAGAGGCCGCAACAAGGCTCGAGTACGCCGGAGAGTAGCGCCGTTCGATCCGCTTATCTCAGTGCGAGGGTCGCCTCGATGGCTTTTGTCGCAGGGTAACGTCGCCAACCCTTGATCTCCATCAATGTATGCATTGATGAGGAGGTGCCTCCTGGCTCACCTAACAGGAGTAACCGCCATGTCCCGCAAGCATCAGCTTTATGGAAGTGCCGCGCTCGCATCCTGCCTCCTGGCCGGCACTGTCTTCCTGGTGCCGATTGCCGGTGCCGAACCGACCCCCAAAGGCCCAATCATCAAGGGCCCGACCAAAATGTCGCCGGTGCCACCGCTGAAGATGAAGCCGATCCCACCGCCGAAACTCAAACCAATTCCGCCGCTAAAGAAGCTCCCGCCGCCGCCCCTGCCCAAGAAACCGCCGCCACCTCCTCCAGGGAAGAAACCGCCGCCACCTCCGGGACATTGGTATCGCCCCTACGTGCTGCCGCCGATCGGGTATTGGATCTGGCAAGGCATCACGATCAATGCCTACGAATACGAAGGCTGCGGCTACGAATACTACAAATGGAAATCCACGGGGTCGTCGTATTGGCGCCGCCAGTATCGTGAATGCCGCGGCTGGGAATGATTGCCAAGATCGAGGCATGCGCGGGCTTAGGCCCGCGCATGTACCACTCAACTAGTCTTGTTGAGCCAACCGTTGCGCCAGCTTGATCGCCTCGCCCACGCCGGGCGTCAAAGTCATGGCGTCCAAGTCGGTGAACGCAACGAACCGCGCTGACGCTGCATCGGACTGCGCGACAGGCGCGGCGGCATCGGCTGTAAAACCATAATAGACAGCAAGCACATAGTGCACGCTCAGTCGGCCGTCGCCGCCGCGGTAAATGACGTCGCGTACATCGACGAGGCCCCGTATTGTTGCCTCGATGCCGGTCTCTTCCAAGACCTCACGCCGCGCCGCCTCCGCCGCGCGCTCGCCAGGTTCGATATGTCCGCCGGGCAAACTCCAAGTCCCTCGCGCCGCACCCTTCCCCCGTTCGACCAGCAGCACGGCATCGTCGCGAAAGATCGCTGCGCTGGCCGCAGCCCTCGGCCAATCGCTCCGGCGTGTTGAGTTGTCTGTCATCGCTGCCTCGTTTACCCCTCCGGCGGGCGAAACTATAGCAACGCTATTTGAAGCGCCTGGCAAGGTTTCGTTAACCCGGCTCGCACCAGGGTCAAACCGGGCCGAAGGCCTGCCGCGACGCCTTGCGTGCGACGCGGCAAGTCGAGGCCAGTTGTAACAGCCGAGCGAATCAAAGTGATTTGTGATACTGTGACAAATGCCCACTCCGGAACGTGCGATGCGCTTGCGCATCTGTCGGCCGGTGACAGTCGAGATCGAGAATTTCCGGCGTCAAGGGCGTTTCCCGGTTCCTTTGTCTTCACGCGCACTCGCCGGCCGCTGCAGCGATGCGGCAGCCGCGCATCGCTAAAGCTGCAGTCGGTTTCGATTTGCGCGGCGGTGCACGTGGACTTGAGGCGAACCCGCTCTTCTCGCCGCTCACCGACCGGCCTCGTTGCCTAAGCGACGGTCACGATCACGCATACAGAAAGTCAGCCGCGATGAGCCTCAAGTTGGAATTGCCGAAGCTCACAGAACTGAGACCCCGCATTGCCGTCGTTGGCGTTGGCGGTGCAGGTGGCAATGCGGTCAACAACATGATCGCAGCCGGCCTGACAGGCGTCGAGTTCATGGTAGCCAACACCGACGCGCAGGCGTTGATGCACTCGGCCGCCGACGAACGCATCCAGCTCGGCGCCAATCTGACTGAAGGGTTGGGAGCGGGGTCAAAACCCGAAATCGGCGAAGCCGCGGCTGAGGAAGCCATCGATGAGCTGCGCGCGCGGATCAACGGAACGCATCTCCTGTTCATTGCGGCAGGCATGGGTGGTGGCACGGGAACTGGCGCGGCTTCAGTCATCGCACGCGTGGCGAAGGAACTCGGTATTCTGACCGTCGCCGTGGTGACGAAACCCTTCCAGTTCGAAGGCTCGCGCCGCATGCGGATCGCCGAGGCTGGAATTATCGAGCTGAAGAAGCAGGTCGATACGCTAATCGTCATTCCCAACCAGAACTTGTTTCGGATCGCCAGCGAGCGGACCACGTTCGCCGAGGCCTTTGTCCTGGCCGATCAGGTGCTCTATTCGGGTATCGCCTGCATCGTCGACCTCATCGTCAAGGAAGGCCTGATCAACCTCGACCTGGCCGACGTGCGCACGGTCCTCAGCGGCATGGGCTCGGCCATGATGGGCACCGGCGAAGCCTCGGGCGAACGCCGGGCCGTCCTTGCGGCCGAAGAAGCGATTTCCAACCCCCTGCTGGACGAGATGACCCTCCGCGGCGCCAAGGGATTGCTTCTGTCGATCATCGGCGGCCGCGATCTCACCCTTTACGAGGTCGACGAGGCCGCAAGCCGCGTCCGTCAGGAAGTCGACCCGGAAGCGAATATCATCGTCGGAGCGACCTTCGACGAGAGCCTGGGCGACCGGGTGCGGGTTTCCATCGTGGCGTCCGGCATGGCTCGCACCGATGGCCAAGCCGCCTCGCCTGGTATCGTCGCCCCTCAGTCGGCCGCGACCGCCCGTCAGCCCCAAGGCCACGACCACAGCTTGCCGCCCGGTTGGCCCCCGCGTGTCGATCCGGACCGCATCGCCCAGGTTGCCCCTCCCTTGCCATCCAGCGGGATGCAGCATCCCTTTACCCATGCCCCGCACCCGCATGGACAAGCGCCGCGCCAACCGCTCCCCCGCCATGACCAAGCGAGCGTAAACCGCGGCCTAGACCGTTCGCCGCATACGGACGAGCTGGAGAGCCAACCCGAATCACTTTACGGGCAAGACCCCGGAACGTTCGTGCCACAGGCAACCTCAGAGATTCGCAGAACCTCTCGCCGGATGCCTGAGATCGAAGATTTTCCGGAGGTTGGTCAGCGCGAATACCGTGCGAAAGCGGGACAGTCGAGCGCCCCCGTGCGCCACCAGCCCGCGCCGCCCGTATCGACCGCAAGTCGGCCGCAGCATGAAAGAAAAGGTTCTCTGTTACAAAGGCTTATGGGCGGAAACCGCGGACGGGAAACGGCCCAGGAAAACGATCAGCCCAGCACCGATTTGCCACCCTTCTTGAAGGGGCGCCGGAACTCCGGATGACCGGTCCACTGACATAGTTACTTCATGGTAACAGAGTGTAAGAAAGCGTGATTTGTGTCACCCGCGAAGCAGCGGTTAACGTTCGAAGTACAAGCGTTCCACGGAATCGGGATGCCGGAGAGAAGACTGCGGACCGGAGAATAATCCGGCCGCCGATGTGTAGACCAAAAATGCTGTGGGAGCGGCACTGAGGTTCGAAGCATCGGAGAGCAGCACACCGGCAACGGGTAATGGGGGGCTTGGAATTGTGTTGCGTACCTGTCGTGTGCTGGTTGCGTACTCAAGTCCAAGCCGAAATGGGATCGAGGGACCGCGCAGGACATGTCGAAGCGATTTATTGGCGCGCGCCAAACGACGCTCGCACGTGAAGTAGTGCTGTCGGGGGCAGGGGTACACAGCGGAGCGCCTGTGACGGCGGTGCTGCATCCCGCCGAAGCCGACACCGGCTTCCGGTTCATGGTGTCGAAACGCGGCCGTATCGTCGCCGACATCCCGGCCGAAGTCAGCCACGTCAAGAACCTGACACTCTGCACCGTCCTTGGCGACGAAACCGGAACAACTGTCGGAACCGTCGAGCACCTTTTGGCCGCCCTCCGCGGCTTGGCCATCGACAATTGCATCATCGAGATCGACAATCGCGAAGTGCCGATCATGGACGGCTCGTCGTCCGCATTCGTCGAGGCGATCGACGAGGCCGGCATCCGCGAACTCTCCGAGCCGCGCAAATTCATCCAAGTTCTCAAACCCGTCCGCGTTCAGGAGGGCGATTGCTGGGGTGAGCTGTCCCCCGCCTCGTCGTTCAAGCTGGACATTGAAATCGATTTCCCGACCGATCTGATCGGCCGCCAGCGCCTCGCTTGCGATCTCTCGCCAGGCGTTTTCCGCAATGAACTCTGCCGCGCCCGCACCTTCGGTTTCATGCGCGACGTCGAGAAGCTCTGGAAAGCTGGCCTCGCGCTCGGCGCCTCGCTCGACAATACAATCGCCCTCGCCGAAGATCGCATCATGAATGCCGATGGCCTGCGCTACCCGCAGGAGTTCGTCCGCCACAAGATGCTGGATGCTGTCGGTGATCTCGCCCTTGCCGGCGCCCCAATTCTTGGCGCCTACCGCTCGGTTCGCGGTGGCCATCGCCTCAACGCCCACGTCTTGAAGGCCCTTCTGGCCGACTCGACGGCATGGCGCTGGGTCCGCGCCCCGCGCGTCATGCGCGAAGCCGCCCAGATCGACATTTCGGCCGGTGTCGTCGCGGTTAACTACGCAGCCGAGCGGTCCTGAGTCGCAGCGAAGACGTCGAAGCCCGTCACAATCCGGGCACAAATGGACCATCCTGTTGATGGAGGGTTGCGACTCACGTCCCCGAGTTGCAAGCATGCAGATACCAAGGGCGAGGGTCGCCTTCGTGATCGCTGATACGGTGGTGTTGCGATAGCGCGAGGCTGTAAGGTACCCACCCGGTTGAGGAAATGCGGCGCATGGCATCGAAGTTGGAATGGCCTCGCAAAACGGACAAGCGGTCGCCGCGTGTTCCGGCCGCGTTGGCACTCGTTCTTGCTGCTATGATCGCTGGCGGATGTGCCTCCTCGAATGACGCCGCCAAGGCACTGAATCCGGATCCCCCCGACAAGATGTATGCGGCGGCCGATTCCGCTCTACAGCGTGGCGCCTTCAACGAAGCTGCCCGCAAATTCGAAGATCTCGACCGCGACCACCCCTATGCGCCCGAAGCGCGCCGTGCCGTCGTCATGGCCGCGTACGCCTACTACAAGGCCGCGAAGTTCCCCGAGGCGATCGCGTCTGCTCAGCGCTACACGACGATGCACCCGGGCACCAAGGAAGCGGCTCTCGCCCACCACATCATCGCGTCGGCACACTTCGACGAAATTCGTGATCCGTCTCGCGATCAGACGGCGACGCGCAAGGCGCTGAACGAGTTGAAGCTGCTGCGTAGCCGCTATCCCGAAAGCCCATACTCACGCCAAGCCGAAAATCGCGTTCGCATCGCTGAGGACGCTCTTGCGGCCTCGGAAATGTCGGTCGCCCGCTACTACATGAAGCAGAACAATCACATCGCGGCGATCAATCGCTTCAAAACCGTTGTGACGGACTATCAGACCACCGGCCACGTCGAAGAGGCACTCTATCGATTGGTGGAGTTGAACGTGGCGCTTGGCATCATGCCGGAGGCCCAGTCCGCGGCCGCCGTGCTCGGCCACAACTTTCCGAGTTCGAAGTGGTACGCGGAAGCCCACGGCGTGTTGAAGAAGTACGGTGGCCAGCCGCAGATCCAGCCTGGCAATTGGCTTGCAACCGCAATAAAGGCGCAACCTGCCGAGAAAGCTGTAGCGCCGCAAGCCGTGCCACAAGGACTGCCATCACCGGATCAGCTGCCGACTCCGCGAAAGACACCGGCAAGCGATATCCCCACCGCGAGCACGTCGAAGCCGAAGCCCATGGGGCTTGGAATGTCGCGTCTCTAAGCGATGTGACGTGACGAAGAGGACGATTCGTCCAATCAGGTCCGACGGCTTGACACGCATGGGTGCGGCTCGCACGGGCGTGCGGCATGTGTAAAAAAACTGGGACCTTTTAAGCTTCCGAGCGTTCCACGATCGCGTGTGCCGGCGCGGTGCGCGCAGTCTTCACGCTAGCCGTCGCAAGGTCGTTGAGCTTCTTCTGCGTCTTGGGATTCACCATGCCCGCCGAGATGATGATCTTGGCTGCATCCTCGACGCTGAGATCGATCGGTACGACGTTGGATCGAGGTACGAACACCACAAAACCTGACGGCGGCAATAGATGCGTCGGCATGAACACGCTGACGAGATCGTTTTCGGGCCGTATGACTTGAATCTCAGCGGCGGCTTCCCCGGTTATGAAAACGATCGCCCAGATGCCCTTCGACGGGAACTCCATGACGGCGACTTTCTGGAACGCCTGTTGGTTCGGCGCCGACGCCGTGACCACGCTCTCGAAGATCTGTTTGGTACCCTTGTAGACGTTACGCACGACCGGCATCCGTCCGAGCATCACTTCGCCGGCGGATATGACTGAACGCCCGATGAGGTTCGCGGCCAAGGCGCCGACGAGCGTCAGGAGAATGATGGCCGATAACAGCCCGAAGCCCGGTAGCGCAAACGGCAAGTAGGTGTCGGGGTTATAGACGGAAGGGATGTACGGCTTCACGAAGCGATCGATGGCATCGATCACGTACTTCAGGATGTACAGCGTGATCGTAACCGGTCCGACGACGACGAGACCCGTCAGAAAATAGTTGCGCAACCGCGCGCCGAAACTGACGTGCGGCTCCTGGTCGTCCTCTGCCAGTTTGGCGAGACCTTCCACCAATTCGTCGCGGTGCTCGTGCGGTGGCTCTTTGCCTCTCGCTGCCGCGCTCTTGCGCTTGATCATTCGTGTTCCAAAGATTGGACGACAGTGGGCTTGGCGTTCGCTCCAGCGGCCCCTGGGGCGCATTATCACATACCCACGTCCGTGCGCAAAGCACGCAAGGGTAAGGCGAAAGACCAAGCCGGCTCGCTATCTCAACAGGTTATTGAAGATCGAGATCTCGAGCTCCAGGCGCCGCCGCGCAACCAGATAGTTCAGGATGGCTGCCACCGTCAGCGCGACCGAGGTCGCGATTGCCGCACCGATGATCCCGAACCGTGGCACCAAGGCAAAATTCAGCGCAATATTGAGAACGGCCGTGACCACCAAGACGGCTGCACAGAGTGTCTGTTCGCCGAGCATATTGAGCAGGAACTCGGCCGGTCCCATCGACGCGCGAATGAGAAAGCCGAGGACTAGAATGAACATCACGGGATAGGCGGAGGTGAAGTCTTCGGAGAACAGCCACAGCAAAGGCTTCCCAACGATGAGGATCGCGCAAGCGGCGGCAAGAGACGGCCAAAACGTCCAGTGCACGGCATCCTTCACGAAGGCCTTCAGCTGCTCTCGGTCGCCCCTCGCATGTAAAGCGGCGAACCTGTGCGCGATGGCGCTGCCGACGGCGTAGTGGACGAACATCACCAGCGCCATTGTCTTCGCTGCGGCGAAGTATTTGCCGACCTCGGCCGGGCTTTCGTACATCGACAGAATGACGAGGTCGCCGTTCTGCAAAATGAGCTCGCAACCGTAGATGACGAGCAGGGGCAAGCTCGTCGTCAGCCAGCCCTTGAAATCATACTGCCGAGGGCCGGGGTCGACCTCTTTGGCAAGCCGGCGCTGCACCAGGATCGTTTGAACGATCGCCGCGAGCCATGTCGCGGCGATGGCGGCGCTGACGGCCGTCACACCTGTCATGGGCAGCCCGGCGCCATGGGCCGCGACCATTGCAGCAAGCAGGAACAGCGGTCTGAGAACGTAAGGCGGCAAGAGCGCCACGCCCATCCAGCCCCTGCCGCGGCCGATGCCGTCCTGCAGGTCGGTAAGCGCAAACATCGGCAGGCAGAACAGCGCAAGATAGAGCGGCCAAACCATGTGCTGACCGAGGTGCCGGCCAAACAGCATGATGCCGGCGATCCCGATCGCCGCGATGACGGTCGCAACGCCGATAGTCAGCAGCCGTCCGCCACGAAGCAGCCCGCGCAACAGGTTCGATTGACCGGATTCCGAATAGGCCGGTAAAAGACGGATCATCGCGACCGACAATCCGAGGTGGGATAGCCCGCCGAGGATGAGAACCCACGTCCACGCAAGCACATAGATTCCGAACTCGTACCCGCCCATCCAACGCGCCAGGACGACCTGCGTCAAATAAAGCAGAGCCGCACTCGCAACACGCACCAGAAACGCCGTAAGCGCATCACGTTGCACTTGGCCGCGATCGCCGCTCGCGACGATCATGTCACGCACACGCCGCAGCAGCGGCACGGTGGTCCGTCCGCCGGGCTCGGCCGCCAATATGGTATCGCGCTGCATCTGCTATCAGTCTCGGGCCGTCCGATTGTCTTGCGACAGTCGATGGATACGATTTGCACGGACGACCACACACTATCGCACTGTTCGTTAATTTGCCTTCAACCGCTGGGCTTCGCGGTGACGAACGATCTCTGCAACTCCAGCCCACGCCCAGCAGCGTCCGGCGTCACCGTTAAGTGAATGAAATGTCGAGAAGAAATCGGCCACCTCGGCCGCGAGGATGCCATGCTGGCCTTCGAGCGTTTCGGCCATCACCTGCACATCGCGCGGCGTTGGCGTTACGTCCTCGTCCGGATGCCAAAGATTCATCATCGCAGAAGTGTCCCAGAAGCGAATTCTGCGACACTTGAAGCAAGTTTAAAGCCAATTGCTTTGGCGTGACCGATCCCGCTTACTTCGCGTCCGGTCCCCGCATTTTCGGCACGTTCATGAGGTGTTTCCAGGGGCTCGGAAACTCATCGAGCTTGAACGGCACCTCGATCAGCGCAGGCTCGTTGGCTTTGATCGCGGCCTTGAGTGCCGTCTCGAGCGCGGCGCCGCCCTCCACCCTCTGCGAGCGAATGCCGAAGCTCTCGCCCATCTTTACAAAGTCCGGGTTCTTGAGATCGACGGCAATGTTCCGCCCGCCGTAGTTCTCGCTCTGAATGCGCTTCACGTTGCCGTAGTTGCCGTCGGCAAAGACGACGGCGATGCTCGCAATGTTGTGCCTGACGGCCGTCGCCAATTCCCCCGATCCGAACAGGAAGCCGCCATCACCGTTGATCGAAATGACGGGCGCGTCCGGCCTAGCCATCTTGGCCCCGAGTGACGCGCTATACCCCCACCCGAGCGTCCCTTGATAGCCACTGTTGAGGACCGTGCGCGGCTTGTAAGCGGGATACATCAGTCGTGCCGGATAGCCGACTTGGGTCAACTCGTCGACGAAGATGCCACCTTCCGGCAATGCCGCGCGGATCGCTTGCAGATAGGCGCGCTGTGGCTTGAGATCGGAGAGCCGTTCATCGGCCTGTTTGCGAATGCCGGCAATTTCGTCTGCCCGGCTGTCGCGCTTGCGGTTGTAGCGCTCGAGCGCGTTCGACAGCGCGTCGAGCCCCTGCTTGGCATCGGCGATGATCGCGATATCGGGCTTGTGTACGATTCCGACACGCTTTGGATCGATTTCAATCTGCACGACCTTGAGATCGCCGTCCGCGCCCCAGTCCATGGCTTCTTGTATCCGCGTGCCGATGGCGAGCACCGCGTCCGCCTGCTTCCAAAGCAGGTATCCGCCGAGCCACCCCGCGAACAGCGGATGCCGCGCATCGAGAACGCCGTGCCCCGCGCGGTAGACGACCACCGGCGCTTGCAACGCTTCCGCCATGCGCTTCACTTCTGCGCTAGCCTCCTGAGCCCCGCCACCGACGATGATGAGCGGGTTCTTGGCGCCCCCGAGCAGCTTTGCCGCCGCCGTCACCGCATCTTGATCGATATCTGGCAGCACCCGCTCGACCCTCGATCCATCGAACGCGATGCTCCCTGACTTGCGCCACACGTTCATCGGGCATTCGAGCGCGACCGGCCGCGGGCCGCCGTTCAACAGCTGCCGGAACGCCTCTCGCGCTTTGTCGGCCGTGTCCTGCGCGTCGGTGGCCCGCTCCGCCCACTTCGTCAGGCCGCGCATGATCGCGAGCTGGTCGGGGATCTCGTGCAGCAGTCCAACGCCTTTGCCGATGTAGCGCTCCGGAATCTGTCCGGCGATCGCCAGCACGGGCGCATTGGTCGCATAAGCTGTCGAGAGAGCCGCCGTTGTATTGAGGAAGCCCGGCCCAGGTACGACGCAATAGGCCTGTGGCTTGCCAGTCGCGAGCGCTGCCCCAAGAGCCATATAGGCCGTCGCCTGCTCGTGCCGAGTGTGGATCGGCTGGATCGCCGCCCCCGTCGTATAAAGCGCATCGAAGAAATCGTCGTTCTGGACGCCCGGCAGGCAGTAGAGCTTGTCGATTCCCTGCGCCATCAGCGTTCGCACCAGCGCCGTCGCGGCGTTCATCGTCTCGGTATTGGTCCGGTTCGCGTCTGCCGGCATGGGCGTGCCCTCTGTCGATGTTCGATAGTTATGCCTCGACAATGGACTGGCTGCGGAGGTCCGGCAAGGTCGCGCGCCGCATGGCATACCTTGCATCCGCGGGGCGAAGCTGTATTGCACCCAGGCACCAACATCGGATCTGATCATGCGCATCGAATATCACCGCACGATGCTTGCCGACCGCCATCGCAACGAGGCGTTCTACGCGGCTCTGAAACGCGTCATCGTGCCGGGCAAAACGACGGTCGCCGACATCGGCTGCGGCACCGGGTTGCTCGGCTTCATGGCCGCAAAGCTCGGCGCCAAGCGTGTCTATTTGCTGGAAACCGCGGAAATCGCCGCCGTAGCCAAAAAGCTCGCCAAGCACAACAACATTCGCAATATCGAGATCGTCCCGGCGCACTCGACCGAGGTCGATCCGCCAGATCGCGTCGATGTCGTCGTATCCGAAACACTCGGCAACTATCCCTTCGAGGAAAACATCATCGAGACGTTGGCCGATGCGCGCGACCGCTATCTCGAACCCGGCGGCATCCTCATTCCAGGCAAGGTCGATCAGTTCGTTGCACCCGTGACGGCGGAGCGCCTCTATCGCGAACTCGCCATCTGGGACGACGTCGGCTTTGGCCTCGACTTCGCGCCTGCGAAAGCGATGGGCCTGAACAATATCTATGTTCGCACGCTCGCACCGGGTGATTTGCTCGACGCGGGCAGGAGCGCTGTGAAATGGGACGCCGTCGACTTTCTTAAATCAACCAAGACCACACGCAGCGGCGACGCCGCCTTCACGACCGCGAAACCCGCGACCATCACCGGGATCGCGCTCTGGTGGATCGCCGAACTCGTTGAAGGCGTTCGCATCTCGACAGCGCCGGATGCGCCACGCACGCACTGGGAACAACTGTATCTCCCAGTGTTGGAGCCTTTCGTGCTGCAACCTGGCGAGAGCCTGAACGTTCGCCTGCGCTCTACGACATCTTACGGCAAGGGGACCAACGTTACTTGGTCGTTTGCCGTAAAGTCGAAAGCCGGCAAGGAACGCCTTCGTCAGGCGCTCGACCTGAACAAGGGGTATATTCCCTGAATTCTTGTCGGGAAAAGTGCGAAGCGGTTTCCCCTAGAGCAGTTCCACCTGACAAGCGGCTGGGGGGATCTGTGTCTCCAATCAGATCTCGGGAGCGGCGCAGCCTGAAGCGATACCTGCATGCAATCTGACATGCCCTCGATTGTGCTTGAAAAAGCATCGCGTCTGGTGTCCCTATACGTCAGGGGAAGGTGTCGTCGACTGCCGAATTCAACAATACGGTTCCGCGTCTCCATCTCGAGCCGTCGCCGAGAGAATAGCGCTTCCTGAGCGCTGGCTTTGTCGGGCTTTGGCTCGCTGCTTGCGACGATGCTGCGGTAGCGTGGCGCCTCGTGGCGGATGGGAACAGAACGGTCGTTGAAGCCCACGGCGCGAGAGGGGCCATCATCCACTGCGTGACCCGCTCGCGGACGAGACCGGCCGAATGAATTTTTATCTGCCCATCGCTGAGATGTCGGTCAACGTATTGATCTTCCTCGGCATGGGTGCGGCAGTAGGTTTCTTGTCCGGGCTGTTCGGCGTCGGTGGCGGCTTCTTGATGACACCGCTGCTGATCTTCTCTGGCGTGCCCTCGGCGGTCGCAGTCGGCACCGAGGCAGCACAGATCGTAGCGACGTCCGTTTCAGGCGCACTCAACCATTGGCGCCGCAAGAACGTCGATGTGAAGCTCGGGATCGTTCTCCTGCTCGGCGGTATCCTCGGCTCCGCCATCGGTGTGCAGCTTGTCAGTGTGCTGCGCCGCACCGGTCAGTTCGATCTGTTCGTCTCCGCGACGTACGTTCTGTTCTTGGGCGTGATCGGCGGCTTGATGCTGATCGAAAGCCTGAATTCCATCCGCAAGGCGCGAGCCGGCCAAGTGGTCGCGACCCGCAAATCAGGACAGCACAGCTGGATCCATAAGCTGCCGTTCCAGATGCGGTTTCATCGCTCGAAACTCTATATCAGTGCCGTCCCGCCATTCATGATTGGTGCGTTTGTCGGTTTGCTGGCCGCCATCATGGGTGTCGGTGGCGGCTTCATTATGGTGCCCGCGCTTATCTACCTCTTGAAAGTGCCGACCAACGTCGTCGCAGGCACATCCCTATTCCAGATCGTATTTGTGACAGCCGCCACAACTCTTCTTCACGCGACATTCAACAAGACTGTGGATGTCATCCTCGCGCTGCTGCTGATGTTGGGGGGCGTCGTCGGCGCCCAATTCGGCGCGACGGCCGGCGCGAAGTTGAAGGCAGAGCAGTTCCGCTTCCTGCTGGCGATGCTCGTTCTCATCGTTTGTCTGCGGATGGCATGGGGCTTGATCGCAACGCCAGCTGAGCCCTTTTCGATTCAGGTCGGCCAAGGATGACCGCCGGTACAATGAAAGACCTGCGCTCAAGGCTCGCAAATTGGATCGCGCCATATCTGACTTGGCGCGCCTTCGCTTTGACGTTGGCGACACTGGCGCTCGTCGCGACCGGCATCGACGCGGTCGCCCAGCAGCAGCCACGGCGAGGCCAGAACGTCCCGATCAAACCCTTGCCGAACCCCAAAACGACGCCCGCGCCGAAAGCCGACGCGCCCGCAAAGGCCGAAGACCCCAAGGGAGCCGAACCCAAAGCGGCCGAAACGCGCCCGCCGGAACCGGTCGAGGTCGTTCAAGCCGACGTCTCGACCCGCAACGTGGCGGTAACATCGAGCTTCACCGGCACCGAAATTGTCGTCTTCGGTGCGATCGATAATAGCCGCCAAGCAAGTGCCGAGGCGGGCCTGTATGACGTTGTCGTCGTCGTTGAAGGCACGCCGAGCAGAATAACGGCACGCAAGAAGGAGCCGGTACTCGGCATTTGGCTCAATACGTCGTCGACCTCTTTCGAAGGCGTCCCGAGTTACTACGCCATTGCCTCGACCCGGCCGCTCGACGAGGTCGCCCCCGAAGCCACCCTTATCGGTTACGAGATTGGCTTCGAGCATGTCCGCATGAACCCTACCTCGCAGGAGCGCTTGCCGCCCGCACAGATGAAGGCGTTTCGCGAGGCCGTGGTCCGCTTGAAGCAGAAAGACGGTCTCTACGTCGCTGAACCGCACGGTGTCGTATTCATCGGCAAGAGCCTCTTCCGTGCCACCATCGCCTTGCCGGCCAACGTTACAGTTGGCCCGTTCGATACGCGCGTTTACCTGTTCAAGGACGAGCGGCTGATCAGCCAGTACAATCTGCGCCTCAACCTCGAGCGCGAGGGCTTGGAGCTTTGGCTGCATAACTTCGCGTTCAAGCAGCCCTTCTTCTATGGTCTTGCCACGGTCGTGCTCGCGCTGTTGGCCGGCTTGGCCGCATCGACGTTGTTCTCCAAGGGTAGCCACTGAAAAAAGGGCCTCGCGCTCATCTGTTGCGATTGCGGCCGATCATTGAACGCCTTGAAACTCTATGCGAGACGATCGTCCCGCCTATTGACGAACCAAGCCGCTTCCGGAGGAGTACGCTCATGCAGTTGTCAAACGCCTTGACCGCCGTCGTTACTGGGGGCGCATCCGGCCTCGGTGGCGCAACCGCCAAGGCCCTCGCCGCCAAAGGCGTGAAAGTCGCCATTTTTGATATGAACGAAGCGGCGGGGCAGGCCCATGCCGCGGCGATCGGTGGCAAATTCTACAAAGTCGACGTGTCGAGCGAAGCGAGCGTCGATGCCGGTCTCGCCGCCGCACGCAAGGATCTCGGCGCCGAACGCATTTTGGTGAATTGCGCCGGGATCGGGATCGCAAAGCGCATCACCCGCAAGAACAAGGAAACCGGCGCGATTGAACCCCACGATCTCGCGTCGTTCGCCAAGGTCATCCAGGTGAACCTGACGGGCACGTTCCTGATGATCGCCAAGTGCTCGGCGAACATGCAGAGCCTTGCCCCGGTAACGGCAGACGGCGAACGCGGTGTCATCGTCAACACGGCATCGGTCGCCGCGACTGACGGCCAAATCGGTCAGGTCGCTTATTCGGCTTCCAAGGGTGGCGTTCTCGGCATGACGCTGCCGATCGCACGTGACCTCGCCCAATCGGGCATCCGCGTGAACACCATCATGCCTGGATTGTTCAAAACCCCGATGATGGCTGGCCTGCCTGAAGACGCGCAGCGTTCGCTCGAAGCCTCGGTGCCGTTTCCTTCGCGCCTCGGCGACCCGGCCGAGTATGCCTCGCTCGCATGTTTCATCTGTGAAAACAGCATGTTGAACGGCGAGGCAATCCGTCTCGACGGCGCAATCCGCATGGCGCCGCGCTGACGAACGCGATTAACCCTCTCGAAGTGTTGATGGCGCAAGGAAACACTTTTTACGCCTTGCGCCATTGGCACGTCCACTGATCGATGCGAAACCGTGCGCAGATGACGTTGCAACGCTTTGGCAAATCTAGCGTTGTTACCGTCGCTCCTCCGAGCACAGCTCTCATCGAATTGGTGGCCGTCCCATGGCCTTGCGTCCGCATACTTTAATTGATGTTCTGCGTCGGATTTCTTGGTCGAGGCCGGCAAGAGATACGGCTATTGCGTGTTCTGCCGTCGTTGTCGCGCTCGCCGGCGCGCTGACGGTTGTCAAAGAACAACTCTCTGAAAAACCTCGCACATCCTCATTCCTGCCCGTTGATGGAATGACGCCTTTACCGTGGGGCGCGGCGCGTGAAGCCTCAGTTGACGGGACCTTGATCGTAAGAAGCATGGTCCCCACCGACGACGACTGGTTCGAGAGCGTTCGCACCCAAAAAATCTTCAAATCGCAGTCGGGCCAGAGCGCACGCCAGAGTGGTCCGAAAATGGCCGCTGTCGCGCGAGTGGAAACCCCCACCTCCGCCCCCGCCGCACCCAGCCGTCTTGGCGGTCCGCCCCCGCTGAACTTGAACGAAGACGGCGAAGTAGTCGAAGCCCCGCGCAGTTCATCACGAGGCGGAGGCAGTAGCGGCGGCAAGAGCTGGGGCGGCGGCACCTATCGAACGGTGTGTGTTCGTCTCTGCGACGGCTTCTACGTACCGATCAGCTTCTCGACCACGCGCGACAAGCTAGAGCGCGATGCCGACCGGTGCGAGGCGACCTGCGGTGGTCAGGCCCGCATGTTCTATTATCAGAACCCTGGTTCTGAGGTCGAAGACATGGAGGACATGGACGGCAAGCCCTATAAAAAGCTGCCGACCGCATTCCGATTCCGCACCAGCTACAATGCCCAGTGCACGTGCCGTCCGCATCCCTGGCAGCACGAAGCACTAGAGCGCCACAAGCTCTACGCGCTTCAAGAGAAGGGTACCAAAGGCGACAAGGACGCACGCAAGCAAGCAGACGAACTCGACCAGCGTTTGAAGAAAGCGGATGCCTCAGCCGCGCAAGAGCGTGCGGCGGCAGCAAAGGCTCTCGATATCTTGAAGGCCGTCGACATCAAAGCGTCGAAGAGCAAAAAGCCAGAGAAGAATGCTGCCGCGAATGGCAAAGTGCCGGCGGGCAAAGAGCTGATCGGCGTCGGTATGACGCTGCCGCCGTCAACCGATCCAAAGGACATGCCGCCGATGTCGCGGGCGCGAGACCGGGCGGCCCGTTCGATCGCACCGAAGTTCGATGGCCAATCGGGCCGGCTGCTGCAAGTTCGCCCCGTCGTACCGAGGCCCGCTCCTGTCGAACCCATTCAGGCGAAGGGCGAGCCGGCACGCGTACGCGCTGCAGACGCAGGTGCGCTCGCAATCCCAGGTCAGCCACTGACCCTCGTCCGCAATTGATGGCGTCAGTACGGAACGGTCGGCGGCGTTAGCCAAACACCCGCGCAAAGATCGTATCGACGTGCTTCAAATGATAGGCGTCGTCGAACATCGCTTCGAGCTCTTTCGCCGAGAGCTTCGCCGTAACCTCAGCGTCTGCTTTGAGCTCGCTCAGGAAGTCCTTGCCGTGCTCCCAAGTCTTCATCGCGTTGCGCTGCACGAGACGGTAGCTGTCTTCGCGTGACACGCCCGCCTGAGTGAGCGCGAGCAACACGCGCTGGGAATTGTGCAAGCCGCCGAGCTTGTCGAGGTTCTTCTTCATGTTGGCGGGATAGACGAGGAGCTTCTCGATCACGCCCGCAAGCCGGTTGAGCGCGAAGTCGAGCGTGATCGTCGCATCCGGCCCGATCATCCGTTCCACCGACGAATGCGAAATGTCGCGCTCGTGCCAAAGCGCCACGTTCTCCATGGCGGGCATCGCAAACGCGCGCACCATGCGCGCGAGACCCGTCAAATTCTCCGTCAAGACGGGATTGCGCTTGTGCGGCATTGCCGACGAGCCCTTTTGCCCCGGCGAGAAATACTCTTCCGCTTCGAGCACTTCGGTCCGCTGCAAATGACGGATCTCCGTCGCCAAACGCTCGACCGACGAGGCGATGACGCCAAGCGTCGCGAAGAACATGGCGTGCCGGTCGCGCGGGATCACCTGCGTCGATACCGGCTCCACTGCGAGACCGAGCTTCTTTGCCACATGCGCTTCGACGCGCGGATCGATGTTGGCGAACGTACCAATCGCGCCTGAGATGGCACACGTCGCGACTTCCTTGCGCGCCGCCACGAGCCGCTCGCGCCCACGCGCGAACTCGGCATGGGCATAAGCGAGTTTGACGCCGAACGTCGTCGGCTCGGCGTGAATGCCATGGCTGCGGCCGATCGTGATCGTGGTCTTGTGTTCCATCGCCCGCGTCTTGAGTGCCGCGAGCACGCGATCCATCCCCGCGACGAGAATGTCTGCCGCGCGCGTCAGCTGCACGTTGAGGCAGGTGTCCAGCACATCAGACGACGTCATGCCCTGGTGCACGAAGCGCGAATCGTCGCCGATGAACTCGGCTAGATGCGTCAGGAACGCGATCACGTCGTGCTTCGTAACGGCCTCGATCGCGTCGATCTTGGCGACGTCGAACGTTGCCGCCGAACCTTTCTCCCAGATGTTCTTGGCCGCCGACTTCGGGATCATGCCGATCTCGGCGCACCCCTCCGCCGCGTAGGCCTCGATCTCGAACCAGATGCGAAAGCGCGTTTCCGGCGACCAGATCGCGACCATTTCGGGCCGGGAATAGCGGGGAATCATGTTGGTCTCCGGGGCGCTGCCATGCTTGTGTCGTCGCCGTACCACCTCGGGCAGCCAGGTTCAATTGGACTTGGCGCCGATCGGCGTCGCAATGGGGGATCGATGACGGCGCACAGCTTCTCCCGGTTTCTCGAACCCGCTGCCTGGGCGACGGCGGCGACAGCGCTCGCCATGTTCGCCGTCATGCGTTGGACAGGCACAACCCAGGAAGCCTTCGAAGTCGTCAGGGCGCTACCCGGATACGTGGCCGAAATGAGAGCCCGCGAAGCAAGCCTCCGGTTGCTGCTCGCCGTCGACGTCTGCTTCATCGCCTCCTTCACGGTCTTCTTTATCGCTTGGGCGTCCCGTCAGAGCGAACAGGGCGCCTCGCCGCTCGCCGTCGGCATCGGCCTTGGGAGGATGTTGCTCGTCACAGCCCTCGATTTGCTGGAAGACAGCCATCTGCTGGTGCTGTTACGCGAGGCAACGGAAGGCGACGGCAGTGGCGTTCTCGCCTCGAGCGTGCGCTGGCAGATGGCCGAGAGCAATTTGAAGTTCGCCTTGAGCTTCGTCGGCATCGCCGTTCTGGCGTTGTCCTGGCCGAACCGCACGGCCACAGCTACCGCGATCCGCGCGATGCTCCTGCTTCAGGTTGCGTTTGGCGCCGCCCTGTTGACCGCCACCGATGCCTGGAAGCCGATGATCGGCGGCATCTTCGGCTTGTTCTTCATCGCGGGCCCGCTGCTGGTTGTTTACGCAGAGCGCGCGATTTTGCGGCCTCTGCCATGACTTGACGCCGAGCTAGGAAGGATCGCATTCAAGGGTTTCCTGCCACAGACCCCGATAGCGCGGTTCGTGGCCCCCTCGTGCCCCCTTCCTGCGTGACCTCTATGAACACTGATGTGATCGTCCTCGGCGCCGGTATGGTCGGCGTATCAGCCGCTGTCCAATTGCAGAAGCGGGGCCGGTCAGTCGTTCTGATCGACCGCCGCGGCGCGGGCGAGGAGACGAGCTACGGCAACGCGGGACTGATCCAGATCGAAGGCGTCGTTCCCTACCCCTTCCCCCGCGACCCCGCGAAGCTGGTGAAATACGCCTTCAACATGCTCCCCGACGCCAATTTTCATTGGTCCGCCCTACCGAAGATCGGGCCATGGCTGCTGCGCTACTTCATGGCATCCAATCCGGCGGGCCTCGACCGGTCGGCCAACGCCGCGAAACCCCTGGTCGAGCGTTGCATTGCCGAACACGAAGCGCTCATGCGGGAAGCCGGCATCGAAGGCATGATCCGCCGGACCGGCTATTTGCGCCTCTATCGCAATCCAGCCCTCTACGAACGCGCGATTGCCGAGGAGACGGCCGACCGCGACAAATGGGGCGTGAACTTCAAGGCGATCGACAGCAAGACGGTCGCCGAAATGGAGCCGCATTTGGCCGAAACCGTCGCGGGCGGCATCTTGATGCCTGACCCGGCGAGCGTGCCGGACCCGGAGGCCGTCGCGAAGGCGTATGCAACCCTGTTCGTCGATCGCAGCGGCAAATTCATGCGCGGCGAAGCCCGCACCCTCGAGCGTGTTCAGAACGGCTGGCAGGTGATGACCGGCAATGGCCCCGTTACCGCCCGCGACGTCGTCATCGCCTTGGGCCCCTGGTCCGATGAGCTGCTGAAAAAATTCGGCTTCTGGATCCCGCTCGGCGTCAAGCGCGGCTACCACATGCATTACAGCGCCAAAGGCAATGCTGTCTTGAACCGTCCGGTCCTCGACACCGACAACGGCTACGTTCTCGCCCCGATGCGCAAAGGCATCCGCTTGACCACCGGTGCCGAGTTCGCCCGCCGCGATGCCCCCAAGACACCGGTCCAGCTCGAGAAGGTCGAACCAGCAGCTAAGCGGTTGTTCCCCTTGCAGGATCGCGTCGATCCCGAGCCCTGGCTCGGCGCCCGCCCCTGCCTTCCGGACATGCTACCGGCCATCGGTGCCATCCCTGGCAATCCAGGCCTCTGGGCCGATTTCGGCCATCATCACCTTGGCTTCACCCTCGGCCCCGTCAGCGGCCGCCTGCTGGCCG
This sequence comes from Hyphomicrobiaceae bacterium, assembly GCA_033812735.1. GTDB lineage: Bacteria > Pseudomonadota > Alphaproteobacteria > Rhizobiales > Hyphomicrobiaceae > JABFRJ01. Next base: position 32,618 of record JAPXTA010000040.1, read on the forward strand.
ACCTCGTCACCGGCGCGACACCCTTTACCGACCCGGCCCCCTATCGTCCCGACCGCTTCGCCTGAAATCGGCACGGTCTTACACGTGACGTTAATTCTTGGCCGGTAGAACAGACCCTGTTCCGCGTAAAACCAGCGTCGGTCGCCGTAGCGAGTGACGCTCAGCAGATTGCCCCGTAGCAGCCGCCGCTCAGCCGTTGTGTTGCTTGGCCCGAGCGCCGCGCGCGCTCATCGAGGCACCTGCCATTGTGCGAAGTCCCAGCGTGCATTTGACCAATCGTCAGGTGCAGGCTGGGACTTGGCTATTTCGCGGCCCCTTTGCGCGGTTTCGGTCGCCCATTTCTATCGCCCGCTGTTCAACCTGTTCCACCCGGGCACTTGTCTTTCGTGGCACTTCGGCTATCACCATAATAGACGTCGCAAACCTTTGTTGCGCCGCACAAATTTCCGTGGGAGCCCGCCTGTGTCGCAAAGCAACGGCCAGTATTCCGTTCCTGACTTCACCAAGGATCAGGAACTGCACGCCTATCGCGAAATGCTGGCCATCCGCCGCTTCGAGGAAAAGGCCGGCCAGCTCTACGGCATGGGCTTCATCGGCGGCTTCTGCCACCTTTACATCGGCCAGGAAGCCGTTGTCGTCGGCATGCAAATGGCCATCAAGCCGGGCGACCAGGTCATCACCACCTATCGCGACCATGGCCACATGCTTGCAACCGGCATGGACCCCAAGGGCGTCATGGCCGAGCTGACAGGCCGCCGCGGCGGGTACTCGCGCGGCAAAGGCGGCTCCATGCACATGTTCAGCAAGGAGAAGGCGTTCTACGGCGGCCACGGTATCGTCGGCGCCAATGTGCCGCTCGGCGCCGGTCTCGCCTTCGCCAACAAGTATCGCGGCAACGATCACGTCTGCCTCACCTACTTCGGTGACGGCGCCGCCAACCAGGGCCAGGTCTACGAAACCTTCAACATGGCGAAGCTCTGGAAGCTTCCCGTCATCTTCATCATCGAGAACAACGGCTACGCCATGGGCACGGCGACTGTGCGCGCCGCCGCGACGACCGATTTTTCCCATCGCGGCGCTTCGTTCGATATTCCCGGCGAGCAGGTCGACGGCATGGACGTCCGTGCGGTAAAGGCCGTTGGCGACCGCGTCGTCAAATGGGTGCGCGAAGGCAATGGCCCCTACATCCTCGAGATGATGACCTACCGCTATCGCGGCCACTCCATGTCCGATCCCGCGAAGTACCGCACGCGCGAGGAAGTCGACAAGATGCGCGAGAACCGCGACCCGATCGAACAGGTGCGCCGACGCCTCATGGAAGGCGGCCTCGCCACCGAGGACGAACTGAAAGCGATGGACAGCAAGGTCCGCGAGACCATGAACGCGGCCGCCGAATTCGCCCAGAACGACCCTGAACCCGATCCGAGCGAACTCTGGACCGACGTCCTCCTCCCAAGCCCGGTCGCTGCGGAGTGACTTGTCATCCCGCGGCTCGTCCCCGAGATGAATTCATAAATCCAAACTTCCAGACGAGTGAAATCCGCACTTTAGATGACCACCGTCGCCAAAAAGAACGCGACCTATGCCGACCTCGAGGCGCTGCCCGCGCATCTCGTGGGTGAGATCATCTTTGGCAATTTGATAACGCATCCGCGCCCCGTGCGTCGTCACGGCGGCGCGACGTCGGCACTAGGTGCCCTCACGATCGGCTCGTATCAGTTCGGCAACGGCGGCCCTGGTGGCTGGATTTTTGTCGATGAACCGGAACTGCATCTGGGACCGCACGTCGTCGTGCCCGATATCGCCGGATGGCGTCGCGAGCGCATGACGGAACCTGCGGAAAAGGCATACTTCGAAGTCGCTCCCGATTGGGTTTGCGAGGGATTGTCGCCGAGCACCGAGAAATACGACAAGGGTGACAAGCGAACCATCTACGCGCTTTACGGCATCGACTACCTTTGGCAGATCGATCCGCGTTCGAAATCATTGGAAACGTTCCGCCGCGTCGAAAAGACTTGGCTGCTGACGGGAACATATTTCGACGATGCTGAGGTCTGCGCTCCACCGTTCGACATTTTGAAGTTCAAGCTCGGCCTACTCTGGCCGTTCGACCCGCCAGAGACGCTGTCTACCACCTGACACCCGCCCACCCCGATACTCCGCCCATTCGACATCACGAGCCCGCAAAATGCCAACCGACATCCTGATGCCCGCGCTGTCCCCCACGATGGAGGAGGGCAAGCTTGCGAAATGGCTCGTCACCGAAGGCAAGAAGG
>JAPXTA010000041.1:0-33960 GCA_033812735.1 Hyphomicrobiaceae bacterium
GTGGACACCACGCGCGAAAACTTCGTCAACTCGATGGTCATCTCCTGCTTCTCGTTCACCGAAGTCGCGAAACGCGCGGCAGCGCTGATGCCCAACGGCGGCTCGATGATCACGCTCTCGTTCGGCGGCGCGACGCGCTGGGTCCCGTCCTACAACGTCATGGGCGTCGCCAAGGCCGCGCTGGAAGCCTCCGTCCGCTATCTGGCCGCCGACCTCGGTCCGAACGGTATCCGGGTGAACGCGCTTTCCGCCGGTCCGATGCGCACCCTGTCGGGCGCGGGCGTCGGCGATGCCCGGGTGATCTTCAACTATCAGGCCACGCATGCGCCGCTGCGCCGGACGCCGCAGCTCGACGAAGTCGGTGGTTCGGCCTTGTACCTGCTATCGCCGATGTCTGGCGCGGTGACGGGCGAAGTCCACTTTGTGGACTGCGGGTACAATATGGTGGCCATGCCGCCGCTGGAGGCCCTCAAGGCCGCCGACGCCGCCAAGAAGGGCGACTGACCGGCAGTCCTCGCCACAATTTGGCTGCGCTGCGTTAACCATTTCGGCCATCGACGCGGGCAAATTCGTTAACGCGAGACTATACCCCGCCCCGGTTTGAACAACCGGGGGACTATCCCAATGAAGATATACACGCTGGGCGTGGCGATGGCCGCGCTTCTCGCTGCATGCTTGGCTCAGACAAACGACGCCGAAGCACGCGGGCGTAGAGGCGGCGGTGGCGGCGCGACCAGCAGCGAGAGCTGTTTGCCGGGCGTTCTCAAGACGAGGCTGTCACAGATCCGCAGCCGCTTTGGCGGCATCAAGGTCGTCTCGACCCACCGGCCTGGGGCTCGCATCAACGGATCGGGCAAACCGAGCTATCACGGCAGTTGCCGCGCGGTCGACTTCGTCCCGCCGTCAGGAAAGTACAAGGCGGTGGTGCTGTGGTTGTATGCCAATCACGAAGGTGGCGTCGGCACCTACTCGTGCATGAACCACATCCACATCGACAACGGGCCGAACTATCGCTTCAGCAAGTGCCGGTGAGGTAGAAGCAGGCAGCAGAAGCAGGCAGCCGGTATAGTGTCCGCTGCCTGCTTTTGCGAGCCGCGTCTGATCATGCGCCTTCGACGCAGACGATGTCGATGACTCCGGCGCCTTCGCGCAGTTTGCGGGCCGCAGCGTACTCTTGCGAGAAGGCATAAGCCTTGGCGGCCTCGAAGCTCTCGAATTCGATGATGACGTTGCGGGCACGGCCCTCGCCTTCGGCGACGGTCATCATGCCACCGCGGGCGAGCGGCTTGCCGCCATACTTCTTGATGGCTTCGGTCGCGAGTGCCGCGTACTCGGCCCACTTCGACGCGTTGGTGACGGCCGCGCGCGCGATGACGTATCCTTTGGGCATGTTGGTCTCCTGGTTCTGGATGGGTTGTATGTCAGCGAAGGCTGGCTGCGATATCACCTGCTATGCGGCGCGCGACAGCGGCGGGGTCAGCGGCCTCGGTGATTGGTCGGCCGACGACCAGATGCGAGGCACCGGTCGCAATGGCCCTTTCCGGCGTCATGACGCGGGCTTGATCCCGGTCCACGCCTTCGACGAGGCGTATGCCGGGGGTGACGATGAGGAAGTCGGGCCCTACGGCGGCGCGCACCGGGGCTGCTTCCTGGCCTGAGGCGATGACGCCGTCGAAACCGGCCTGCTTGGCGAGCCGCGCACGGCGCACGACCAGTGCCGTCGGGTCGAGCCCTGAGATGCCCTGCTGTTCGAGATCGGCCTTGTCCAAGCTCGTCAATACCGTGACGGCTAGAAGCTTGAGATTGCTGGAGCCCCGGCCCTTCACAGCCGCTTCCAGGGTCTTTCGGTCGGTGCCGTGGACCGTCAAATAGTCGACGCCGAGCGCCGCAATGTTGGCTGCCGCCTTCTCGACAGTGTTCGGGATGTCGAGCAGCTTCATGTCCAAGAAGACTTGCTTGCCGCTGGCCTTGAGGCCCTGCGCGAACTGGATGCCGCCGCCGAACAACAGTTCGAGACCGACTTTGTAGCAGGACGCATCCGCGCCTAGCCGTTCGACCAGAGCGCGGGCGCGCGTCACGTCGGGAACGTCGATCGCCACGAACAGGCGCGACTTCGCTTCGTCGGTACTGACAGTCATGCCGGCTCGCTCCGCATGATCTTGGCCGCATGCGCGAGCCGCTGAATGATCGCCTTGAACTTGTCCTGGAGCGCTTTGTCCTTCAAGTGGCCGTGCTCGTCAAAGGCCTCGTGCGCCTTGCCAACCGCAATCTGGTCGGGAAGCACCAGAGCGCCGAGGCCCAGTTCGAGTACGCCGCGAAGATCGCCGAGCGACCGCAACCCGCCGAGCGCGCCGGGCGAGGCTGAGCCGAGCGCGAATACGCGGGTGCGGTAAACAGGGACGGCAATCGCGTCCTCGTCCTTGATGCGGCTGACCCAATCGAGCGCATTCTTGAGCAGCGGCGTGTAGGAGGCGTTGTACTCAGGCGAGGCGATGAAGATGCCTTGGTGCGCCTGCATGAGGGCGCGAAGTTTCACCGCATTGTCGGGCACGCCGTCGCGCGCCTCCGCATCGCCGTCGTAGAGCGGCAGCGGATAGTCGCCGATGTCGGCGAATGTCGCCGCGATCCCATTCGCGGCGGCGATCGTGCTGCCGAGGCGGGCGAGTTTCTTGTTGAGCGATGCCTCGCGGGCCGAGCCAGCGAAGAAGAGCAGGCGTGTGTGATGCGGCATGCGAGACCCGGGGGAAGCGTTGATCGCCGCCAACGTAGGCCGTGGGGGTGGTCGAGGCAAGGATGGCGAACCGTTGCCACGGCCGACAGCGACGCGGCGAACAATGTCGTCTCATGTCTGCGAGGTTCAGACATCGGCACACTACACTCGCCGCCCCTATAGGTATCATCCGCAGGCCTGTCCCGAGGACCCAAGGGGATGCGGTTGCGGTCCGTCGCGATGGGCCAACAGCCAACATCCGGCCCGGGTGCGCGCCTCACCCACCGTTGTCATGGTCGGGCTTGTCCCGACCACCCATCGGGCGGCTCGCGTGAACCTCGAGTTGTGGCTCAGCTGCAGCCACATCTCGCACTCACTTCCCCATTGAGTGCGAGGCTCAATGGGTGGCAGGCACAAGGCCTGCCATGACATTTGGGGGAAGGCGCGTTCGGTGGTCAACGTCTGCGCCGGGTCAATTTCGACGTTCGGATCACTGCGCACGATGGGTCCTCGGGACAAGCCCGAGGATGACACCGGTGGGTATGCGGGCGTTGTGCAAGCTGATCGCCGCTTGCGCGTGACGACAGCGCAAAATCGCCTGTGACCAATGAACAGAGCCGGCTTCGTTCACAGCGAGCGAGAAGCAGCACTCTCCCCCGCAGCGTTCTCACAGCCTCACCGCGCCAGGCGCCGCAACGGACACACGCGCATCGCCAGCGCGGTCATCGTCGCGCATGTCGAGGCCGAGGTCGGCGCCGATGTGGAGTAGCGCGCGTTCGGCAAGCGCGGTGATGGTGAGCAGCGGGTTGCAGCCGAGCGAGCGCGGGATGATCGAGCCGTCGATGACGTGCAAGCCCGCATGCACGCCGCCATTTGGATCGAAGACCCGGCCCTGGTGATCGACAACGCCGTCGCTGGCGTCGCGGCCCATGCCGCAGCCGCCGAGGGGATGCGCGGTCGCGGGCTGATGGCCCATCACAGTGCCGGCCAGCGGGTTCTTGACGTAGGAGCCGCCGACGGAGCCTACGATTTTGCTCAGCGCGGCGTCGAGGCGCTGGTAGACAGGCTCATCCTTGGCGTTCGGCCAGGCGAGCGTCAGACGGTCGCCATCGAGGGTGAAGCGGCCCGACGCGCTGTCGTGGGAAACCGCGAAGAAGGTCTGCAGCGAGGCGAACGGCCCCTTGTAGACACCGGAGACGAGGCTCTGCAGCGCACCGAGGAGACGCCCGTTCGGCACGAACATGATCGGCAGGGCAGGCGCGATCGCCGAGGGGATAGCGCCTTCCTGGATGGTCATCGATTTCGAGAGGTCGTCCTTGTCGACGATCTCGATCTGGCCCGATACGGCGGCGCCGACCTCGTGATTGTCGAGCTTGGCTGGATGGCCGACACCGACCGAATGCACCGGCACTTTTGCGCCGTAGCCGAAGGCGATAATGTCGCCGTTGGCCGAGAACCGCTGGCCGAGGCGCGCTGACAACGGGAGGCCCTTGTCGCGCGAGCGCAGCATGATTTCAGTTGAGCCGAGCGTGCCGGCTGCGACGACGACCATGGCGGCCGTCAACGTGCGCGTCGGCCGGTCCTTTAGCGAAATGTCTGATGCGACGACCGACCAGCTGCCGTCTGCGTTCTTCTCGATGTGGCTGACCTTGGCCTCGGTGAAGCATTCGGCGCCATGGCGGACGGCATCCGGCAGATAGGTCAGCGCAACCGTATTCTTGGCGCCAACGTTGCAGCCGCCGCAGCAGTCGCCGCAGTTGGTGCAGGCGGGCTGATCGATGCCTGCGGGATTGCGATTGGCCTCGAACGAGACGACGACAGGTGGCGTAACAGGCGCGGGCAAGTCAGCGTGCGCCTTCTCGAACGCCTTGAACTTGGTCATCTCGCGGGCGCGGGGGCCCGGAGTGGGTCGCAGCCAGCGGCGGGCACGCGCGTAGCCCTCGTCGAGCAGGCCGTCCTGGCGGATCTGATGGGGCCAGACCGGATCGGCGAACACGCGGTCGTCGGGGCGCAGTGCCACGCCGGCATTGACGAGCGACCCGCCGCCGAGGCCGCAGCCGACGAGGACGTGCATGTCCTGACCGAGGCGGACGTCGAAGAGCGCGGTATCCGGCCCGACGTCATAGGCCGCACCGCGCACCTGCATCTCGCGGCGCATATCGGGGAACTTGCCAGGGAATTCACCCGTGACGAATTCGCGGCCGCGCTCGAGAACGCAAACCGTCTTGCCCGCACGCGAAAGCCGCTGCGCCGCGACAGCACCGCCATATCCCGAGCCAACGACGATGACGTCGTAGCGCTCGCGGGCGGCAGCAAGGGGACGGGCGAGGCGATGCGAGGGCGACATAGGCGGGCGCGGCTCCACACAGGTAGGCTCCCGCTACCTATAAGGTGCGGAGCGCCGTGGGAAGTCGAGAGCGGCGATTTGCCGTGGCCCTGAAAGGCGTTGGTGAACGCCTGATGGCAGCGTCAGGACTGCGTGCCGGGTTTCGCCTTCGGTGCGGCAGGGCGGGCCGTCGGCGTGCCCGTTCCGGCGGGGGCCGATGCTGGCTCGGCAGCCTTCGGGGCGGTTTTCGCTGGGACCGCCTTTTTAGACGGCGCATTCGGGGTTGCGGCAGCAGCAGGGACGGTGCCGGCCGGAGCAGACGTCGTTGTGGCAGGTCCGCCCTCGCCCCAGCACACGCTCGCCTCTGCCTTGCAGGTATGCTCGTCGAACAGGAGCAGATCGAGATAGAGTTCGCAACTCACAGACTTCTTGCCGGTCGTGTACTTTTTGATCCCGTTATCGGCAGCCCACTTGGCGATGTACGTGTCGAGCAACTTCATCGCGTCCTTCGTCGGGCCGTCCTTGCCGTAATCGTTCACGGAAAAGGCAAGCCGCGTGCACTTGGCGTCGGCTGCGGTTGCAGCAACCGCCAAAGCGACTGCGGTAAAGGCTGCTCGCGACACAAGTCCAATACGCATGACAGATCCCTCTGGAGCCAAGAAGGCCAGCCCGCGCTGACCGTTGTTAACCATGCTCTTAGCAGGGCCGGACCCGCCTTGGCTATGGTACGGCCGCCACAATTGCCGATGCCACCGGACCGCTGGCCGGACGTTTTGCACCGGCGTGCCGTCCTGGGATGGGCCGGAGCATAACAGTCTGTTAATCAACCGCCGGTAGGGTTTGTCCTCAGTTTCGACGCAAAAACCGCTTACCCGCGACGGGTGGGGTTCAGACTAGATGTTTGGGCGTAGGTCTGCGTTGTCCCGCGTAGCTCGAGTTCGCGAGTCCATCATGTTCCTCGTATCGCTTGCCGCCCGCCTTTCCGCTGCGGCCGTAACCCTCACCACCGCATTGGCCACCACACTGGCCGCCAGCTCAGCCGCCTTCGCCAACGAAGCCTGGCCCGCGCGTGTTCAGGCCCTTTACGATATCGATTTCAATGGCTTGAACGTCGGGACGTTCGAGTTCAGCTCGAGCCAAGATGGCACCACCTATACCCTCAACGGGGCCGGCCGGTTGTCGCTGCTGCTCGGCGCGCTCAAATGGTCGGGCGATACGCGGACCGTCGGGCAGATGGCAGGCGACAATACCCAGCCCAAAAGCTTCACGTTCGGCTATTCAGGTACAGCAAAATCCGGCTCGACCCGGATGGCGTTCGCTGGCAACCAAGTCACGCAGGTTCTGCACGAGCCGCCGTCACCGCCAAAGGACGGTATCGTCCCGGTGATGCCGCAGCACTTGAGCGGCGTTCTCGATCCGCTGACGGCGATCATGGCCGTTGCCAAGGGGACGGACGGCAACCCCTGCCAACGGCGGATCCCGATCTATGACGGCAAGGCACGTTTCGACCTCGTCTTGTCGCCGCGCGGCATGGTTCGTCTGTCTGAGCAAAAGCCGAGTGGACAGCCGGGTGAAGGCTACGTCTGCCGCGTGAAATACGTTCCGATCGCCGGTCACAAGGCCGACCAGGAAACCAAACAAATGGCTCAGAGCGAGGGCATCGAAATCGTGCTGCGTCCGATCCCCAGCGCCAACGTGTTCGTGCCATACAAGATCACCGTGCCGACGATGGCTGGGTCGGCAACAATCACCTCGCGCCGGGTCGACATCACGACCCCGCAACGCCAGCAGATCGCACTGGTGCATTGAGGCAGTCGTGACGGCCAAAAATGAGCCGTCGTACCTGACGCGCATGACGATCGAGGGGCGGCATGTGTCACCGCCGCTCGTACTCATTTTCGACGTCGACGACTTCGACATCAACGGACTTCGCCACGAACAGCTGGTCGAGATCGAGCCCGGTCTGGCGATCATCGCCACGTCGATGAACTACACTCGCGTGCGCACCGAACTCGATGGCTATGTCGAGGACGCGGCGATGTATGAGCTGATTTACGCGTGGGTCATCAGCGGCGACAACGGCAACGTCCGCGTCATCAGCGCGCCAGTTCCTTCAAGCCGCGCCGGATAAGCTTGGCGACGTCGGCGCCCTCGCCCAGCTCCTGCGCCGCGGCGGCGACGGCTTGCGCCGCCTGCATCGGCTGATAGCCGAGATTGGTCAGCGCGGAGATGGCTTCTGCCGTCGCGTTGCTTTCGACGGCCCCCACAGCGCCGGCCTTCGGTGGCGTTCCCGCCGGGACATTCAGACCAGCCACCGACAACGCCGGCGCCTTGTCCTTCAACTCCATCACGATGCGCTGGGCGAGCTTCTTGCCGACGCCTTGCGTCTGCTCGACCGCCTGCCAGTTGCCGAGGGCAATGGCATTGGCAAGGTCGTTCGGTGACAGTGTCCCGAGTACGGCCAAGGACACTTTTGCGCCGACGCCTTGGATGTTCTGAAGGGTGCGGAACCAGGTGCGTTCGAGTTCGGATACGAAGCCATAGAGGCGGATCGCATCCTCGCGCACGTGCGTATCGATCGTCAGCGTCGCATCATCGCCGATCTTCAGATTGCGCAACGCCCGCGCCGAGGCTTGCACCTCGTAGCCGACGCCGCCGACGTCGATGATGAGGTGGCTCTCGCCGATGGCATCGACCTTGCCGCGTAGCTTGCCAATCATGTCGAACCCCTCTTACGCGTTTTGCCTGGCTGCCAGTGCGGCGATGTCGCGCACGCCGCGATGATTGGCATGGCAGATGGCGATGGCGAGCGCATCGGCCTCGTCCGCGCTCTCGAATTTTGCTTTCGGCAGCAGCATGCCGACCATCATCTGGATTTGCTTCTTGTCGGCGTGCCCCGCACCAACAACTGACTTCTTGATCAGGTTCGGCGTGTACTCGGCCACACGGACGGATTTCATGGCGGGGGCGAGCAACGCGATGCCGCGGGCCTGGCCGAGCTTCAACGTCGCTTTGGCGTTTTCGTTGACGAAGGTCTCTTCGACGGCCGCCTCTTCAGGGGTGTGAGCGGCAATCACCGACGTGAGGCCGATGAACAGTTCGCTCAGCCGTTCGGCGAGCGATGTCTCGGCATCGGAGGTGATCAGGCCGCTTGCGACGTAGACGAGCCGCACGCCATCGGACTCGATGATGCCCCATCCGGTGCGGCGTAGACCGGGATCGATGCCGAGGATGCGAATCAGACGTCTTTGCATGGTCTTGGCTAGCATAGCCGGACGATGAAAGTGATCTTTCTAAAGCGCGGTGGAAGCAGGCTGGGGATCATGCATCCTTTCGCCTGCCGCTGCGTTAGCCCCTTCAAGCCGGATTGTTCCGGCCGCACCGTCAAAGATAAGGGAGCCGGGTAATGAATGTCGGAAAACTTTCTCTGATCGGCGCTGCCGCTGCCGTCGGCGCTTGGATGTTGCCGGCGCCGTCGGCGGAGGCGCATGGCCGGTACTGGCGCGGCGATCGTGTTCGCGTCGTCTACCGCAGCGTGCCACGCTACCGGGTCGTGTACCATGCCGTGCCGCGTTACCGGGTCGTCCATCGTCCGCGGTACTATTCAACGTACGCGTATCGGCCCTACCGCACCTATGACGACGGCTACTACGGCTGGGGTTACCGCTATCGGCCGGGATTTTCGCTGAGCATCGGTCATCGCGGCGGCTTCATCGGCTTCGGCGGTGGCGGGTTCCGCTGGTGAGGCTGCACCGCTAAATGCAGCCAGCCGAAATGCAAAGAGCCCGGGATGCGTCCCGGGCTCTCTGTTTCTTGCGGTGATGGCCGTCAGCAGACCTTGCAGCCGCCGTTCTTGCGCAGATCGACCACTGCGGCCGCGAGCAATTCGCTCAGACCTTCGGGGGCGCCAGGAATGACCTTGTCGCCGACTAGGAAGTGCGGCGTTCCCTGAATGCCCATCTTCTGCGCGAGCGCACGCGTGCGGTCGATTTCTTTCTTCACTTCGGCTGACGCCATATCGGTTTTGATTTTCGGCATGTTGAGGCCGAGCTTCTCTGCGGCGCGAAGCGCGCTTGCCTCGTTCGCCTGGCCCTGCGTCTCGAGCATGGCGCGGTGGAATTCCCAGTACTTGCCCTGCATCTTGGCTGCGAGCGCCACGCGCGCTGCTTCTTCCGAGCCTTTCGACAGGATCGGGAACTCCTTGAGGACGATCTTGACGTTCTTGTCCTTGTCGGCGACCCGGGCGAGGTCGGGTAGCGCCTTCTTGCAGTAGCCGCAGTTGTAATCGAAGAACTCGACGATCGTCACATCGCCCTTGGGATTGCCGGCAACCGGCGCGGACGGCGCGCGGAAGATCTCGTCGGCGTTGTCCTTGAGTGCGACCTGCATACGCTCGGACTGGATCTTCTCCATTTTGGATTCGAGCGCGGTCTGCACTTCCATCATCACCTCAGGGTTCTTCATGAGGTAGTCTTTGATGATGGCCTCGATCTGCTTCTTCTGGTCAGCCGAAAACTCAGCGGCGCCCTGGGTCTTGATAACAGGCAGTGCCGCGACCGGCGGCGGCAGACCAACCGGGAGACCGGCGGCTTCCGCCACACCGACCGGGCGCTGGCCGATGAGAGCCGCAGCCCCAACGAGCAAGACCGCCGGGACGGCGAGGGCGATCGCCTTGCGTGCCGTCAGGTTGCGTACCGTCAGACTGCGTGCCGTCAGGGCCTGATAGATGGCGCCGACCTTGGAAAGGGACATTTCGGAACTCCTATGGACCGCCCCTGGCGGACGGCGTGGTCTCGTGTTCGATGGTTGCCAGCGATCAGGTCGGCGGCTTGTAGGCAATGATATCCTCGGCCTTAATCCACTCTGGCGTGCCTTGTGGCAACTTAGTTTGGGCCCGCTTCGCGAAGATTTGAGCCTGTTTGACGTTGCCTTCGATGAAATGGGCCTGGGCGGCGGACAAATCGGCCTGCGGACCAAGGCCCTTTTTGTAATAAGCCTTCGCCAACTGATGGTAGGCGTTCGAATTGTCGACATCCCTAACGGCGGCGCGGCGCAGCAGAGCGAGCGAATCATCGACCAGCGCCGGGTCTTCCGTGCCGAGTTGGGCCTGGGCGAGGTACACCTGCATCAACGGCTCTTCGCCGCCCGCAAGTTGTAGGGCCTTGCGCATGTGCGGTATGGCCTCGCGGTACTTGCCCTGCTGGTAGTGGAGCGTGCCCTTCAGTTCCCAGAAATAGGGGTTGTTCGGCTGCTCGCGGATGAGGGCGTCGACCTCGGCAATCGCATCGGTGCAGCGGCCCGAGCAGTTGCGCGCGATGGCCCGGGCATAGCGGGCGGGAAGGCTGTTGTCCGAGGCCGGGTAGCGATTGAAGACATTGCCCGGGCGGTCCAAATAACCGGCGATCTTGGCCCGCATCATGTCATGCCGCAATTGAAGCGCCGGCGGGTCGGTCACGGTCAGGTGCGGGCTTGAGTTGACGCGATTGCGCAGCTGGGCGATGCGGTCGGTCGCCACGGGGTGGCTGCGCACGAACGGATCCTGGTATTGTTCGGAAATGTACTCCTGGCGTGCAAAGCGCTCGAACGTATCGAGCATGCCCTTGCCGGACTGCTTCGTGGCGTTGAGGTAGTTGAGGCCTGCTTGATCGGCGGCGGCTTCCTGCGAGCGGCGCTCGGCAAGAAGCGAGCGCATGATGACGTCGTTGCCGCCGAGCATCACGCCTTGGCCGACGTTGCCGAGTTCGCGGCCACTATCGTTGCCCGACGTCGCCCCGGCGATGAGCGCGCCAAGCCCCAGCGCGGTGATCAACAGTGCCTTGGTCTGGTCGCGCGCGATGCGGGTGCGCAATGCGGCAAGGTGGCCGCCGGTAATGTGGCCAATCTCGTGAGCGAGGACACCGATCACCTCGTTCGGCGTCTTCGCCTGGGTAAGGGTGCCGGAATTTATGAAGACGTTGCGGCCGTCGGCGACGAACGCGTTGAACGAATCGTGCCGCACGATGCGGACGGCGATGTTGTTGGCGCCGAGGCCGGCCACTTTGAACAGCGGACGGGCATAATCCTTGAGAACGCCCTCGATCTCGGTGTCGCGGATGAGCGGGATACCCTGTGCGGCAACCGGCGCGGCGGTGGAGACGAGCAAGGCTGCGGCTGCGACGGCGGCGGCAGCGGTCCGGCCAACCGATGTGCGATTGCGACGATCCGGTGCGATAACTGGCACGCGGCGACCCTCCTCAGGCTGAGCTGCCGGCGGTAACGCGGGCCGGCGTCCCTACATATAGCTGCGCAGACGGGGAGAAACCATGACAACAGGGCAGCGTGAATTGTGCTATCAGCCGTGATTGCGGCGATGCGGTGGCCGCGATGGCGGGAATTTGCCGCAACTCCAGTGGGATGGATGATGGACGCGCAGTCGAAGCCAAATTCAGCGGGGCCGGCCCCTTCGCGGCGGAGCGAGGTCGAACCGTTCAAGGTCATGGACGTGATGCGGGCGGCGGCGGCGCGAGAGGCGGCCGGGCACCGGGTCATCCACATGGAAGTGGGCCAGCCGGGCACGGCGGCGCCAGACGAGGCGCTCGGTGCCGTCGAGCGCATCATGCGCACCGACAAAATGGGCTATACGCTGGCGCTTGGCCTGCCGGAATTGCGGGCGCGGATCTCACAGCTCTACCGCGATCGCTACGGCCTCTCGATCGCGCCCGAGCGGATCGTAGTGACGACCGGCTCGTCGAGCGGATTCCTGCTGTCTTTCATTTCCGCCCTCGACGCAGGCGACCGCATCCTGCTGCCGACACCCGGTTACCCCTGCTATCTCAACGTCGCGCTGTCGCTGAACTTGTCGCCGGTGTTTCTCGCGAGCGGCCCTGACAATCGCTGGACGCTCGACACGGATCACCTTGCCGACACCGCGCGTCAGTTCGGCGCCAAGGCGCTGCTGGTCGCGAGCCCGAACAATCCGACGGGAACGATGCTCCCACCGGAACGGCTGGAGGCGGTCGTCAAGGCCTGCCGCGATGCCGGCATGTGGCTCATATCCGACGAGATCTATCACGGTCTCACTTACGGCGTGCCGGAGCAAAGTGCGCTTGCCTACAGCGACGACGCGATCGTCATCAACTCGTTCTCCAAGTATCACTCGATGACCGGCTGGCGAATCGGCTGGATGGTCGTACACGAGCGGCTCGTGCGCACGGTCGAGCGCTTGGCGCAGAACTATTTCATCTGCCCGCCGACCGTGTCGCAGCACGCGGCACTCGCGGCATTCGACGCGACGCCGGAACTCGAGCGGCTGAAAAAAGTCTACGCCGCCAATCGCGCGTTGCTGGTGGACGCATTGCCGAAGCTCGGCTTCGACTGCTCGGTGCCTGCGGATGGCGCGTTCTATCTCTATGCCAATGTCTCGAAACTGACCGATAGCTCTTCGGCCTTCACGCGCAAGATGCTCGATGAAGCGGGTATCGCGGCGACCGGCGGCGCGGATTTCCATATGCGCGGCGATTTCCCCGTGGTGGGTGCGGCATCGGCAGCCGAAGAAGCCAAGCGCGGCGAACAGTTCGTGCGCTTCTCCTATTCGATCACCACCGACGACGTGCAGGAAGGCATCCGTCGCTTGCAGGCATGGTTGAAATAGCGCGCCCCGATGTTTCCAACTCTTGAAACGCCTTTGATTTGGCTCGGCGGCATCGTTGCCGTCGTCTTGAATGTGTTGCTGCTGGCGACGCTTACATACAGACCGTTGCGCATCTGGCCGACGCCGGGGCCCGGCACGTGGCAATACTACGTGTGGTGGGTGCTGTTTCGCGGGTTGAATGTGCTCACGTTTGCCGTCGCGATTGCCGGACTGGGTGGAGCACCGGCGCTGGGGTTGCCGATGTGGCTACGGCTGCTCGCACTCGCCGTGCTCATCGCCTCGATCGCGGTCTTTCTCTACGCCTTCTTCGTGCTCGGCCGCGACAACAGCTACGGCGCGAGCGACGGCCTTGTGACGGCGGGCATCTACCAGTGGAGCCGCAATCCGCAGAACGCGATGCTGATCGTGGTCTACGCTGCACTCGCACTCGCCGCCGACCGCTGGCCGGTCTACGTGCTCTCCGGCGCGATGATGCTGGTCTATTTTCTGATGGTGCTCGCCGAAGAGCCTTGGCTGCGCGAGATCTACGGCGAGGCCTATGACCAGTATTGCCGGGAAGTCCCGCGCTTCTTCAATTGGCGGCGGTTGATCACGGCGAACAACGCGGTTTAGCGAGCTTGCGCGGTTTTGACCGACCGTCTATCACTCTTCTCATCCACACGCTGGACCTCTCGGCTTTCGCGCGCCAATGCGAGACCACCGACGGGAAAAGCCGGTAACGCTCGTCCAAAGGCGCAACGCACATGCTTCTCCTCATCGATAACTACGACAGCTTCACCTACAATCTCGTCCATTATCTCGGCGAGCTCGGCGCGGACATCGAGGTCCGCCGCAACGACAAGATCAGCGTCGATGACGCGCTTTCCCTGAAGCCCAAAGGCATCGTGCTCTCGCCCGGCCCCTGCACGCCGACGGAAGCGGGGATATGCCTCGATCTCGTCGCCGCCGCTGCGAAGGCGAAAGTCCCGCTGCTCGGCGTCTGCCTCGGTCATCAGACGATTGGCCAGGCGTTCGGCGGCGTTGTGAAACGCGCGCCGGTGCCGATGCACGGCAAGCTTTCGACCATCAAGACGACGCGCAAGGGACTGTTCAACGGATTGCCAAGATCGATCGAGGTGACGCGTTACCACTCGCTGATCGTGGAACGCGAGACATTGCCGTCTTGTCTCGAGATCACCGCAGAGACCGACGACGGGCTGATCATGGCGATGCAGCATCACGACTTGCCGATCCACGGTGTGCAGTTTCATCCCGAAAGTATCGCCTCCGAACACGGGCACGCGATGCTCGCAAACTTTCTCGAGGCCGCTGGCTTCGCACCAAAGCGGCTCAACACGAAGACCGCGCGTGTCGCCGCGTAGGTCGCCGTAACTCTCAGATCGAGTTTTATAATTTTACCGATTCTGTGTGCACGCCCAGGTTCATTGCACACGGTTAATCCGCATGCATACCGTGTGTCGCTGGATTGTCATTTTCCAGTTTTTGTTGCGTAGAGGGTCAAACGCGATGCTTTTCAGAAAAGATACTGCTTCAACGGAGACGGCCAAGTTTCCCCCGCCGCAACCCGCCGTGAAGGCGCCCCCGGTTGCCGCCAAGACGGCTCCACCACCCGGACGCCAATCCCCTTTCGCGGGCGTCAACGCGGAAGGCGTGGTTCTAGTCGGCAAAGGCACGAAATCGACCGGCGAGATCAAGAACGCGAGCGTGATCGAGATCCAGGGCGACTTCGACGGCGACGTGACGGCGAGCGCCGTCATCGTGCGCGAGGGTGCGACGTTCAAGGGTAACATCTACGCCGAGTTCGTCGAAGCACACGGGTTCATCGAGGGGTCGTTGATCGCGGAACAGCTGCTCGATATCCGCTCGACCGGCAACATCACGGCAGAAGTTCGCTACGGACAGCTCTGCATCGCAACGGGCGGACGGATCAGCGGCAACATTCAGACGCATACCATCGAGGGAGCTGCCCTGGAGCGGGCCGACCTTGGGCCGGCGTCGGCCAATCCAGGCGTTTCCGCTGGTCAGCCGGCGGGCCACTTGCACGTGGTGTCCTGATGCGGCGGGCGGCCGTTTACGGTTCGCTTACCGAATCGGCCGCTCTGTCAGCGTGGCATGCACACGCTTTGGCATTTCCGACTTTGCCCGTTGTCCCGCTCAATCCGCATGGCTTTGAGCGAGAGCGGCATTGCGTGCGCTCTGGTCGAGGAAAAGCCGTGGGACTGGCGTCCGCAGTTTCTCGACCTCAATCCGGCCGCCGAGTTGCCTGTCCTTCAACTCGATGACGGACAGCTGCTCTGCGGCGCCTACGCCATCTCGGAGTTCATCGCCGAAGAAGGCATTGTCGCGGGGCTCGACGAGTCGGCGATTGCCGCTGCGCCGATTTCGCTTTTTCCTGGATCGCGCGAGGATCGCGCCGAAGTGCGGCGGCTCGTCGATTGGTTCAACGGAAAGATGCACCGCGAGGTGACCCGGGAATTCCTCTACGAGAAGGTCTACTCGCGCATGGCGGGTGGCATGCGTCACACGCCCGACGTCGACATGCTGCGGGCGATCCGCTCGAACCTGCGCTATCACTTGAGCTACGTCGGCTTTCTCGCCTATCAGCGAAACTGGCTCGCCGGTGAAGCACTGAGTTTCGCGGACATCGCGGCTGCGGCGCATCTGTCGACGATCGACTACCTTGGCGAGGTCCCTTGGGACGAGCATCCCGCGGCGAAGGACTGGTACATGCGGGTCAAGTCGCGGCCCTCGCTAAGAGCGATCCTCACCGACCGCGTGCCGGGGGCGCATCCGCCGCCACACTATGGCGAACTCGATTTCTGAGCCGACGCGTGGCGGACACCGGCTGTCTAGGGCCGCGGTTTGAGTGTCTTTGCGAGCAGGACTGCGACGTGCACCGCCGTCTTGCTGCTGCCATCAGCGATCTGGTGGCGGCAGGAGGTGCCGTCGGCCACGACAATCGCATCGTTAGGCGCTTTGCGTACGGCAGGCAGTAGCGACTGCTCCGCCATGGCGATCGAGGTTTGATAGGTCTCCGCTTGGTAGCCGAAGCTGCCGGCCATGCCGCAGCAGCTGGACTCGATGGTCTCCAGTTTCAGATCCGGGATGAGCCGCAGCGCTTTTTCGACCGCGCCCATCGCACCAAACGACTTCTGATGGCAGTGGCCGTGAAGGAGGATTGTCTCGCGGAGCGGGTTCAGGTCGACCTTGAAGCGGCCCGCCGCGATTTCGTCCGAGATGAATTCCTCAAACAGGCGCGCGTGCTTGGCGACGTCGCGTGCAGCGTCACCTTTGATCATGGCGGGCACTTCGTCGCGAAACGAAAAGAGACAGCTCGGCTCCAGGCCGATGATCGGCACGCCGCGGGCGGCGAACGGCGCGAGCGATCGAACCGCTCGCTCAGCCTCCTTGCGGGCCTCGTCGACGAGGCCTGCAGACAAAAAGGTGCGGCCGCAGCAGAGCGCGCGCTTGGACCCGTCGTTGGCTTCGGCGATGTGAACGCGATACCCCGCCGCCTCGAGTACTGTGATCGCCGCGTCGAGATTTTCGCGCTCGAAGTAGCGGTTGAAGGTGTCAGCGAGAAGGACGACTTCAGGAGCTACCACGCGCTCCCCACCCCTATCCCCTCCCCATGAGGGGGAGGGGGATTCGAGCGGCGCATTTGGCGACGCCTCCGCAATGACCGACCGCGCGATGGTTGTGCGGCTAGAGCCAGCCGCGACCGAGACGTCGGCATCCTCGACGGCACCAGTGCTCGTTGACTGAATGGCACCGCGTCCGGGATAACTCTCAATGGGCCGAGCCGCATCGCCCCCCTCCCCCTTGTGGGGAGGGGTCGGGGGTGGGGGTGAACGAAACACATCACGCCGCCATGACGGCAGATTGCGATGTTCGCTGAAGCCCGTTACCGCCTGCATCAAACGGCGCAATGCGACGCTCTTGTTGCGCAGGTTCATGAGCGGCGCGAGCTTGGCGGCATAGGGTGCGTAACGCGGTAGATAGGCGACGAGGCGGTCGCGCAGCGATAGGCCGTTCTTCGCCACTCGTGCTGCCTGCACCTCGATCTTCATGCGCGCCATATCGACGCCGGTCGGGCATTCGCGGCGGCACGCCTTGCACGAGACACAGAGTTGCAGAGCCGCTGCCATGTCATCGGAAGCAAGCGCGTCGGGGCCGAGCTGACCAGAGAGGGCGAGCCTGAGCGTGTTGGCGCGACCGCGCGTGACGTGCTGTTCGTCGCCTGTCACGCGGAACGATGGGCACATCGCGCCGCCCTCGCGTTTGCGGCAGGCGCCGTTGTTGTTGCACATCTCGACGGCGGCCTGAAATCCACCGGAAGGGCCGGGATAGTCGCTCCAATCGAGGCGCGGCGCGAACTCGGCTTCGCGGTAGTTGTCGTTGAAGCGCAGCAGTTTTCGATCATCGAACTTCGGGGCGCGCACGATCTTGTTTGGATTGTAGAGGCCGTGCGGGTCAAAGCGGTCCTTGACCTGTTCGAAGGCTCGTACGAGGCGCGATCCGAACATGTCTTCGTGGAATTCGGAGCGAACGATGCCGTCGCCATGCTCGCCGGAATGCGACCCCTTGTATTGGCGCACGAGTTCGAACGCTTCTTCCGCGATGGCGCGCATCGCTTTTAGATCTTTGTCCTGCTTGAGGTTCAGGACGGGCCGCACATGCAGGCAGCCTTCAGAGGCGTGCGCGTACCATGTCCCTTTCGTGCCATGCTTCGCGAACACCGCCGTCAGCTTGTCGGTGTAGTCGCCGAGGTGCGCGAGCGGCACGGCGCAATCTTCGACGAAGGATACGGGCTTTCGCGCGTCCTTCATGCTCATCATGATGTTGAGGCCGGAGGTGCGCAGATCGGCAATCGCCGCCTGCAGCGCGGGATCGTTGACCTCGACGACGCCGCCGTAGTGCGCGCCGGTCTTGTCCCAGGCGAAACCGAGATCGCCCATCATTTCGGAGAGGCGTTTCATGCGCGCGGCGTTCTCGTCGGGCTCCTCGGCGAACTCGACAAGAAGCAGGGCCGCCGGCTTGCCGCGCACGAACTTCTCGAGGGTCGGGCGGAACATGGCGATGTCGCCCGCGAGCGCGAGCATGGTGTCGTCGACGAGTTCGACCGCGATCGGCCTGAGCGTGACGAGGTGCTGGGCCGCATCCATCGCTTGGCGGAACGAACCGAAATGGCAGACGCCGAGGGCGCGCTTGCCGAGCAAGGGCGACAGTTTCAGGTCGATGGCCGTGGAATAGCCGAGCGTGCCTTCCGAGCCGACGAGGAGATGCGCCATGTTGAGGCGGTTCTTGCCGGGCACGAGGGCGTCGATGTTGTAGCCGCCGACGCGGCGCTGGACCTTGGGGAAACGCGCGGCGATCTCGCCGGCTTCGCGGGCGCCAAGGGCGAGCATGTCGGCGAAGAGTGATCGCAAAGGACTATTGGCTGGAACATCGGAAAGGTCTGGGGCGACATCGGCGAAGCGGGCAGCAGTGCCGTCGGCGAGGATTGCATCGATGGCGGTGACGTTGTCGCGGGTCGTGCCGTAACGCAGCGAGCGGCCACCGCAGGAGTTGTTACCGACCATGCCGCCGATGGTGGCGCGCGACGCTGTCGAGACGTCCACCGGGAACCAGAGGCCGTGCTTCTTCAGTTGTCGATTGAGGTCGTCGAGGACGATGCCCGGTTCGACGCGACACGTCTGTCCTGAAACGTCGAGGTCGAGGATGCGGTTGAGGTACTTCGAGCCGTCGACGACGATGCCGCTATTGATGGTCTGGCCGCACTGGGAGGTGCCGCCGCCGCGCGCGGTGACGGGCATCCCGGCGCTGCGGGCGATGTCGAGCGCGGCGCGCGCCGCCTCTGGCGTTCGCGGCGCGACGACGCCCGCCGGCATGATCTGATAACTCGACGCATCGGTTGCATAGCGGCCGCGGCTGAAGGCGTCGAACATGACATCTGCCGTCCCGCCGAGCTCGCGCTTCATGCGTTCCGCAAGTCCGGGATGGGCCACTCCGGGATGGGCCACTGTGACCATGATTTCCCCACTTTGCCCTTGACTGCATTTTGAATGCAATATTCATTATGCGCCAACGAGCCTGTTGGCAAGACCATGGAGATCAGCCGATGACCAGCAATGCCAAGCCGCGTGTCGCCGGCCGCCATTTCCTGCAGATCCCGGGCCCCTCGCCGGTCCCCGACCGCATCCTCAAAGCAATGGCAATGCCGGTGCTCGATCATCGCGGGCCCGAGTTCCAGAAGCTCGGGCATCGTGTGCTCGATGGGATCAAGACTGTTTTCAAGACCAAGGGGCCCGTCATCATCTATCCGGCGTCTGGGACTGGTGCCTGGGAAGCGGCTCTAGCCAATGTCCTGTCGCCGGGTGATCACGTGCTGATGTACGAGACCGGACATTTTGCGACGCTGTGGAAGAACATGGCGGCGAAACTCGGCATCAATGCAGAATTCCTTGCGAGCGACTGGCGCGCAGGCGTCGATCCGGCGCGCATCGAGGCGCGGCTCAAGGAGGACAAGGGACACGCGATCAAGGCGGTCTGCGTCGTGCACAACGAGACCTCCACCGGCGCGACGAGCCGGATCGACGAGGTGCGCAAAGCCATCGATGCCGCGGGGCACCCTGCCCTGCTGATGGTCGATACGATCTCGGGCCTCGCGTCGGCCGACTACAAGCACGACGAGTGGGGCGTGGACGTCACGGTCTCGGGTTCGCAGAAGGGGCTGATGCTGCCACCCGGCATTTCTTTCAATGCGGTGTCGGAGAAGGCGCTGGCGGTGTCGAAGACGGCGAAGCTGCCGAAGTTGTTCTGGGCGTGGGACGAGATGATCGCCAACAATAAGAACGGCTACTTCCCCTACACGCCGGCGACGAACCTGCTTTACGGCCTCGCCGAGGCTGTCGACATGCTGCACGAGGAAGGCCTCGATCGCGTGTTCGCGCGGCACGAACGGCATGGCGAAGCGGTGCGCCGTGCGGTCGCCGCGTGGGGGCTCGAAAACCTCGTGACGAACCCGCGGCATTTCTCGCCGGTCTTGACGGCGGTGGTCATGCCTGAGGGCCACAACGCCGATACGTTCCGCAAGATCGTGCTCGAAAACTTCGACATGTCGCTCGGCACTGGCTTGTCGAAGGTTGCGGGCAAGGTGTTCCGCATCGGACATCTCGGCGACACCAACGATCTCACCGTCATCGCGACCGTCGCAGGCTGCGAAATGGGCTTGAAGCTTGCGGGCGTGCCGCACAAGGCGGCGGGTGTGACCGCTGCCATGGACTATCTCGCCGCGACGGCGCCGGGCGGCAAGGCTTGACGGCATGCGAACTCCCCACATGCTTGCGTTCCCGGAAATCGCGTGGCGAGAGACACGCGATTATCCGGGATCTTTCGCCGGTGAGGCGCGGCATCGGCATCGTTATTCACGGACACGTAAAGACCCCGGATATTCGTCGCGGGATCGCAACGAATTCCGGGGACGCAAGTCGAGAGAGGATGAGGACGGCGTCGCGAGTGCGTCGTCATGACCACCGCGATCGTTCGCAAAAGCCTCACCGACGAACTCGTAGCGCGCGTGCGCGATCTCATCATCACAGGCGAACTCGAGCCCGGAGCCAAGGTGCCTGAGGCGGAGCTGTGCACGCGCTTCGGTGTGTCGCGGACGCCGATGCGGGAGGCGTTGAAGGTGCTCGCGGCGGAAGGGCTCGTGGTACTCACGCTCAACCGAGGTGCGAGCGTCGCCAAGATCACGCAGCAAGAGATCGACGAGTTGTTTCCGATCATCGGTGCGCTCGAAGCGTTGGCGGGCGAAGCGGCGTGCGTGCGGATCACGGAGCGGCAGCTTGCGAGCTTGGAGCGATTGCACGGCGATATGGTCGCGCGGTTTCGTGATGGCGATTGGCTTGGCTATTCGAAGCTCAACCGACAGATACACGAAGCGATCTTCGAGGCGTCGGGGAATGCGGCGCTCGCCGCGCTCTATCAGCAATTATTGGTGCGCATTCACGCGGTGCGGTTCGTCGCGCGGAAGACGCCGGAGCGCTGGCGGCAAGCGATCGACGACCATGAGCAGATGATGGTGGCGCTGCGGGCGCGCGATGGTGCGGCACTGGCGGGCATTCTGCGGCAGCATCTGGTGCACAAGGCGGGATCGGTGCAGGAGAGTTTGGGGTAGGACTGCAATAGTTCTTTCACAGTCCAAATTTACATTGACGGCATGTTGAAGTCCGTCGTTTTGGCAGCAATCGCGACCGCATTAACTGGCTTGCTGTTTCTCTGGGCCTGCTTGGTGGCCTACCGAGGCCCAACATTCCCGCCGCAAAGCGAGGGGATGTATGTTGCCCTGCTTCTTCTGTGGATCAACTTTCTCGGCTGGACCAACGATACACTTGCTTGGTTACAGCGGGAGAAAGGCCTTCGGCTGCTGCCGCATGAGTTTTACGAGACAACTTGGGGCGGCGGCATAGACGGTGGGCCGGTCGAATACATCCCGGTTTGCAAGAAGGTTTGGGTCGTCTACCCATTGAAGGTCCTGCTGCTCACAGGATTCCTCTTGGCGACGTTGCTCAAAGCGTAATGGCGTTGATTAGCCCGTGAGCGCGAGGCGCTTCTGCTTCTCGACATTGCTGTCGCGCTCGCGCGTGAGACGGTCGGCTTCTGCCTGCCAGCGCATGGCGTCTTGCGTGCGCAGACGCGCGGTGCGGCGCCAGCGTCCCTGTGTGAGCCATGTGGCGACACCGCCGAGCACGACGCCGAGGGTCAGCGCGCCCAACAAGTAGGCATAGAACGGCAGCGACACCGAGAGCACCGGCGCCTCGGGACGGAAGGGATCGAGCACGAGGCGGACGGGCGCACGGTTCGACACGGCGATCGATACCAAGAGGATCGCCGCTGGAATGGCGAGCAAAAACCAAAGAGCCCGTTTCAACACGCGCAATCACTCCAAGGACCGTCAAGTGGACGGAAAGATCTCACCCCGCCGACGAGTTGGCAGGTTCGATCAAGCGCTTTCTTGCGTCTTCTGCACAGCAGCCGACTTGCGTGCGGGCTGAGCAGGCGTTGCGGCCGGTTGTGCCGGTGCGGCTGCAGATGAGGCCGCGGCCTTGGCGGCTTTCGATGCAGCCTTCTTGCGTGGCTTCGACGTCGCGGGGTCACCGCCCTTGCCGTCGGTGTTCAAGCGTTCGCGCAGTTCCTTGCCGGTCTTGAAGAACGGCACGAACTTCTCGACCACGCTCACCGGTGCGCCGGTGCGTGGATTGCGGCCGACGCGCGGGGCGCGATGCTTCACGGTGAAGGCACCGAAGCCGCGCAGTTCCACCCGGTCGCCGCGCGCCAATGCCTCGACGATCTCGTCGAACATGACATTGACGATGCGCTCGATGTCGCGATGAAAAAGATGCTGGTTTGTGGCCGCGATCTTTTGAATGAGTTCGGACTTGATCACTCTACTGCCCCTCTCGACGCCCGCTGGCTCGCCAGCGCTCCCGGACCGGTTTCAGACCCGCTTCACGCCGGCCCGTTCATTCTTCATTATTTTTCAGCAGGTTGCCAAACTGACACGAGACCGTCAAGCATCAGAGATGACAATCCGCTGCGACTGTTGAGTAATTGGTTTTCAACCTCTGACGATCCGGTCGCCCAACCGGCGAAAGCGGCTGCGAACCGGAACCAGCCATAGTCGGACTGCCGGCGCGGCTTCCAGTCGACGACCTTGAGGTCCTTGGGTACCTGCCGCGTCGTTTCGAGGTAGCGGATCGCCTCGTCCTCGCCGCCGATGGCGTCCACAAGCTTGTGGGTCAGGGCCTCGCGGCCAGAGAAGACGCGGCCCTGTTCGAGGCCAGGGATCTCGGCTGTGGCGACGTGGCGGCGGCTGCGAACGAGGTTTACGAACCATTGCTGGGATTCAGCCACCATCTGCTCGGTGACGCGCCGGCCTTCCGGCGACAGTGGCTCATACATGGACGGAACGGCCTTCAGCGGCCCACTTTTGACTTCGTTGACCTTGACGCCGACCTTCTCCATCAGGCCGGAGACTTCCGGCCACTGGAAGATCACGCCGACCGAGCCAGTGATCGAGTTGCCGCGGGCGACGATGTGGTCGGCGGCGAGGCCGGTGATGTAGGCCGCTGAGGCGGCGACGGTGCCGAACTGGGCCACCACCGGCTTTTTCTTGGAGAGGTTGCGGACGGCTTCGAACAGGGCTTCCCCGCCCGTGGTCGTGCCGCCAGGGGAATTGATGAACAGGATGACGCCCTGCGGGCCGGTGCTGTCGCCGAGCCGCTTCATCATCCGGATGAAGTCGCGGTCCTCGGTAATCATACCTTCCACGGTGACGCGGGCGATATGCCGGGTTTCAACCAGACTCGCCGGCATCCAGATGGATGCAAGCGCCGCGACGGCAGCAGCGCCCGCGGCAATGGCCAGGCCACGCCACAAGCCGATGCGGCGGCGCAGGCTGCGGCGGTCCAGAACGGTCTCGGTTTCCGACGTCATCGATAGAACGCTCTGAGGAACTTATTGAAGTCGCGACGTTTAGTCGGGATCGAGGCCGCTGTGAAGCGTTCTTCCGCAAGCCTCGTTACGATAGCGTCAAAACGCGGTGTTTCAGGCGTTCAGGCCCGTTCAGGCCCGTTCAGGCGCCGTCGCCGCAGAACGGGTTCGTGCGACGTTCCTCTCCGAACGTGCTCGCCGGGCCATGGCCGCAGACGAAGACGATGTCGTCGCCGAGAGGGAAGAGCTTGGTGCGGATGGCGCTGATGAGGGCGTCGTGGTCGCCGTAAGGAAAGTCGGTCCGGCCGATCGAGCCTTGGAAGATGACGTCGCCGACAAAGGCGATGCCGGCGGCCTTGTTGACGTAGACGAGGGAACCCGGGGAATGGCCTGGACAATGGTAAACATCGAAGACAACGCCCGCGATGGTG
Source organism: Hyphomicrobiaceae bacterium (assembly GCA_033812735.1). GTDB lineage: Bacteria > Pseudomonadota > Alphaproteobacteria > Rhizobiales > Hyphomicrobiaceae > JABFRJ01. Next base: position 23,592 of record JAPXTA010000041.1, read on the forward strand.
ACCTTGTCGCCCTCGTCCAGCCAGCGGTCCGGCGTGACGTTCTTCATGCCGGGAAAGCCGTAGCTCAGCGCCTGCGCCGCCAAACCATCGAGCAAGAACTTGTCGGCCTTGTGGGGGCCGGTGATGTTGACGCCGAGCTTCGCCTTGAGGTCGGTCGCGGCGCCGGCGTGGTCGATGTGGCCGTGCGTGAGGATGATCTCCTCGACGGTCATGCCGATCTGCTTGATCGCATCCTCGATGCGCTCGATGTCGCCGCCCGGATCGATCACCACGCCCTTCTTGGTCTCGTCGTCGAACACCAACGTGCAATTCTGCTGGAACGGCGTCACGGGGACGATGGCGGCTTTCAGGGTCATGGGGTGGCGCGGCTCCGCAAGCTCGATTGGCGAGCGGCTTAACGGAAAACGATGCGCGCGACCAGCACATTGAATTTTTGCGCGAGAATTGCCAGCTTGGACTGATGCTCCCCTTCGCTGTCCTGCTCGACAGGCTCTCTTATACGCCGGGCCGCAACGCCAAGATCGCGCTCCTGAGCGACTACTTCCGCACAACGGGCGATCCTGACCGGGGCTTTGCGCTCGCAGCGCTGACTGATGGCTTGCCGTTCTCGTTCCCGATCCGGCGAACGCTCGCCGACTTGATGGCGACGCGAATGGACGGCGAGCTATTCCGGCTGTCGCGGGATTACGTTGGCGATACGGCAGAGACGGTGGCGCTGTGCTGGCCGGAACCGGAGGAGAAGGGCGCGGCCCCTCGCCTCGCCGACATCGTCGCCGATCTGGCGCTGATGAACCGTGGCGAGCTCGGGGTTCATCTCGAACGGTGGCTCGACGCCCTCGATGCCAACGGGCGCTGGGCGTTGCTCAAGCTGCTGACCGGTGCGTTCCGCGTGGGTGTATCAGCGCGGCTTGCGAAGACGGCGCTCGCTGAAACCTATGGCCACGACGTCGCCGATATCGAAGGTATCTGGCACGGCTTGAAGCCGCCGTATCACGCACTGTTCGCCTGGCTCGAAGGGCGCGCGGCCAAACCCGACATCACGGGTGCTCCGGTGTTCCGCCCCTTGATGCTGTCACACCCGCTCGAGGAGGCCGATCTCGCGAAGCTCGACGTCGACGACTATGTCGCGGAGTGGAAGTGGGACGGCATACGTGTGCAGATCGCGGCGGGGCGCGGCGAAGCGCGGCTTTATTCTCGCACAGGCGACGATATCGGCCAGAGCTTTCCCGATCTCGTCGGCGCGTTCTCGTTCAGTGCGGTCATTGACGGCGAATTGCTGGTGGCGCGCAACGGCGAAGTCGCGCCGTTCAACGACTTGCAGCAGCGCCTCAATCGCAAGGCCGTCTCGCCGCGGATGATGCGCGGGTATCCAGCGCACGTGCGGCTCTACGATGCGCTCGAGATCGACGGCGAGGACCTGCGCGGCTTACCGCTCGATGAACGGCGCAAGCGGCTCGAAGCCTGGCATGCGCAGGTGAAGCCGGCGCGCACGGATCTGTCTGCCGTGCTGTCGTTCGACACGCGCGAGGCGCTGATCCAGACGTGGGCCTCGACGCGCGATATCGGCATCGAGGGCATGATGCTGAAGCGGCGCGACAGTCTCTATGTCTCCGGTAGGCCAAGGGGATTGTGGTGGAAATGGAAGCGCGCGGCGCTGACGCTCGATTGCGTGCTGATGTATGCCCAGCGCGGCTCCGGCAAGCGATCGTCGTTCTATTCCGATTACACGTTCGGCTGCTGGAAGGAGGCTGACGACGGCACGCGCGCGCTGGTTCCCGTCGGCAAGGCGTACTCCGGGTTCACCGACGAGGAACTACGCCAACTCGACCGCTTCGTGCGCGAGCACACGACTGAACGTTTCGGGCCGGTGCGGGCGGTCGAGCACCTATTAGTGTTCGAAGTTGCGTTCGATGCCGTGCAGCGATCGACACGGCACAAATCGGGCATCGCACTGCGTTTCCCGCGCATTCACCGGATACGCTGGGACAAGCCAGCCGCCGACGCCGACACCGTCGAAACGGCAGCGGCGCTGATTGTGGCGTGACAGCTCCTGTCGGCGGGACTGACCCGGCGTCTCCAACACGCCGGGTCAGGGGCGGAACCGGCGCGAATGGGGGACAATCGCCGGCTTCGCTTTGGGCTGATGAGTTACATCGCAGGGAGGATCGCGATGTCGCTCACCTTGCCCTTGAGGCCAACGATCGCGCCGGCCGTTTTGGCGGCGCCGGTCGCGAGATCGACGGTATGCAGATTGCCGCCGGCGAGGAGCCAGCCGACGTTGGCGCCCTTGCCGTCCGACCAGATGTCGAAGGCGACGGGACCGTCGAGCGCGACGCCGAGCTTGCCGATGCCCGAGACGATGCCGTCATTCGGCGGCGCCTGCTTCAAGAGCATGCCGCTGGCCGCGTCGACGTCATAGAGCGCGGTTTCCTTGGTGCCGGCGAAGCTGTTGGAATAGCCCGCGGCCGTGACGTTCGGCGTCTTGCCTTTGTTCGGATCGGTCTCGGCGTACTTCAGCGAGCCGTCGACGACCGCCTTGCCGTCGTCAACGTTGACGCGCAGGCTCATGCCGGTCGAGGCGATGATGCGCATGCGATCTGCTGCCGGGTTGAAGTCGATCGAGATCGTCGCGCCTGCCGGCAACTTCTCGCTCAACTGGCTCTTCTTTTCCCACTTGCCGGACTTGGCATCGATGGTGACGATGACACCGTCGGCGGTGACGCCGTAGAGTTTTCCGTCTGACGGTCTGACGTCGATACCGACGACGGACGCGCCGCCATCGAGGGTGACCATGCCGGTCACTTTCTTCTGGTCGCTATCGATCCAGGCGATCGACTTGCCGTCCACGAGTGCTGCGAGCGTTGCAGCGTCGGCGGCTGTCGTTGCGGCTGCGGCCAGAAGTACCGCTGCAACAGCGGCCATGCTTGTTTTGGTGATGTTTCGAATGCTCATGATCATCTCTCCCTGCTCTCGATCAGCTCACTTGTCTCTGAGCTGTCGAAGATACGGGGTGAGATGCCGGCGGTTTCAGACGTGCGCTTTTATTTTGCGACGGGGAGCAGTTTGGCGTGCAGCGCGGGGCTCGTCGGGCGGCCAGTGGGTGAGCCGCCAGACGGCTCGAGGCTGACGCCGAAGGTCGCGCGCTGGAGCAGGCCCTGGTCGTATTGCGAGAGCACTTTGGTCGTGGGTGCCAAGGTCTCGTCGACGAGGCCGAGCGATCGCGGCGCTGGACCGAGCTGATCTGAGGCAATCCAGAGCTGATAGGTTTTGCCAGGCTGGCGTTGCGCGTCGACGGGGCGGATCGTCAACTCACGGCGCTCAAGGTCGAACGTCATGTAGAAGGCCGGCAGAACGTCGTCCTTGGCGAAGACCGCGACATAGGTTTGCGGTGTCTCCTGCCGCGTCGCTTCACGGACACCGACTGCGACCAATAGGGCTGCGGCGATCGCGGATGCCGCCAGGCCGATGCGGCGCCAGCGCTGCAATTGCAGGCGCACGGTTGCGAGTTCGGTCGCCTCGCGTGACGGGACGTGGCCGTCGAGGCGGCGCTCGATCTGGCGGAACAGATCGGGCGGCGGTGCGACCGGCTTTGCCGCGGCAACAAGCGGTGACAAACGGCGTTCCCACGCGACGATTGCGGCGTCGAGATCGGGCTCGCGTTGGCGACGGGCCGCAATCGACGCACGCTCCGCCGCATCGAGCGTGCCGAGCACGTACTCGCCTGCGAGGGCATCGATGTCGTCGCGCGCAGTCATGACGTCAGACACGCTTTCAGTTGTTTCAGGCTGCGGTGCAGCCACGTCTTGATCGTTCCTGGCGGATGGCCGAAGCGCTGGCCGAGTTCTTCCCGTGACAAACCGTCGAGGTAGGCAAGCTTTACGATATCGCGGCGCTCAGGCTCCAAACCGTCGAGGCACGCCGTCAGACGGGCGAGATCGCTGGCAATCTCGACCCGCTCGGAGGCAAGCATGCCGCTGTCGGCGACCTCCAGCGCTTCGGGGGCAGCATCAAGCGACATGGGCACCGCACGGCGTACTTCATCCAAGGCGCGATTGCGGGCGATCGTCACCATCCACGTGATCGGCGAGGCACGTGCCGGATCGAAGCTCACCGCATTGTTCCAGATCCGCACGTAGGTCTCTTGCAGGACTTCGTCGGCGATATCCCGACGCCGCAAGATACGGAGGATGACGCCATAAAGTTTCGCGGATGTCGCCTCGTACAGTCCGGCGAATGCCCGCCGGTCGCCGGTGGCGATCCTGGACATCAACACTTCAAGATCGGACGACGTCGACAGCATCACGCCTTCTTCGATTGCGGCGGCGGGGTTCATGATGGCGATGTCCGATCGACTTGGGAAGGTCGCCCGGGAATGTTTTTCGCAGGGTGAAACCGGGATGCAGGTTGGCCGTATCTTTCACTCAGTGCAGCGTTTGCGACCGGGAGACATCGCATGCCAAGGATTACTTCAATCGCAGTCGCAGCCGTGATTGCTACGCTTTCAGGGGCTCAGGTTGCAGCACAAAGCGAGGATTATGACCGCTGGCCGGTGTTGCGCAGCACGTTCCCATCGACGGGCGGCGGCGGCATTACGATCAAGGGTTACGACCCCGTCGTGACAAAGGGCAAGTGCGTGACGACGTTCATGGCGGTGGAGGCGGGCGACAACCCGGCGGTCTATCCCAATGTCATCGAATTCGATGCGGTGCCGGCGGCCGGCGGCATCCTGTGCAGCAACGGCAAGTGGCGCGCCTTCGACGGCGGGGCGACGGGGACGACGCCGTTCCGGCTATTCTTCAAGGACGGCGTTGTGCGGGGCAGCCCGTAAGGGGTTCGTCTACTCCAGGCCGAGCTGCTTGGTACCGAGATTGCGGAAGAGCATCTTCAGGATGCTTTCGTCGCGGACGTAGTGCTGGGTCTGGTTCTTCGAGTAGTTGATGACCTTGCCGTCCTTCAGGCCGTACTGGGAGACGCGCTCGACCGCGCCGAATTGGCTGAAATAGACGGCAAGAACTTTGCGGTCGACCTCGTCGGGCTTCATGAAGGCGGTCTGTTGCTGCGTCGAGGAGATGTAGTAGAACGCCGACCCGCCGCCGACGGTCGCCGTCGTGGTCGGCGAACCGAGAACGGTCTTCACCTGTTCCTGGCTCATGCCGTTCGAGATCTGCGCGACGTCGCTATCCTGGAATTGGTGGCCATGCTTGGTGATGGTCGGCGCGCACGCGCCCGTAAGCAGCGTTGCCGCCATCGCGAGCGCCGCCATCCCTGTCCGAGCGAAACTTCTCATCCCCCGGCTCACGTTCTTTCTCACGAGCTGTCCCACCAGGTTCCCCACCGCCATTTGCACGGCGTTCATGGCCACACTGGGGCGAGACTGCGACTCGCTCTGGCCATGGCTTACAAAGCCGGGTAACTGACGGCCAAGATATCAGCAACAAGGTTCGGGATAGTTCTGGCCAACGATCCCCAGGCAAATTCGGCTTGGGTCGTAGAAGGATACGACGACATGTTCGGCTTGTTCGGACAATCGAGCGAGAAGGCCGCTGCGAAGCGGCTGTACGAAACCGCGCTGGAAGCCGCGCGCCAGCCGACGCTCTTTGCCGCCTACGGGGTGCCCGATACGCTCGAGGGGCGGTTCGAAATGCTCGCTCTGCATTTGGCGGCCCTGCTCGACAGGCTTGGCAAAGCGGAAGATACGGCGCGGCGGCTCTCGAAGCCGCTTACCGAGCGATTCGTCATCGACATGGACGACGCGATGCGTGATTTTGGCGTGGGCGATCTCAGCGTGCCGCGCAAGGTCAAGAAGGCTGCGGCGGCGCTCTACGATCGCCACAAATCCTATGGAGCGGCAATCGCGGCCGAGGATCCCGTCAGTGCTTGGGGCGCGGCGTTGCGGGAACAATTGGCAGAGCTTGCCGGCAACGACCGCGTGGATAAAGGTCTGCTCGCAGCCTATGCCGCCCGGATCGCGCCGCAACTCGGCGCGTCGAGTGACAGCGACCTGGCCGCGGGGCGCGTCAGCTTTCCCGCTGCGGCTTGACGGAGGCGTTTCATGACGGCAGATCCGGGCGAAACGCCCCTCTCATCCTGGTCCCATACGCCGGAAAGCATTCCGCAAGGCGGACTTGAGACCAAACGAGCCGCCAGCGCGGACGAGTTGAAGGCGATCGCGGACATGATCGGGCTCTTGTCGCTCGATGCGCTCACGGTCGACTATCGCATCAAGAACGCCGGCGGCGGCGTCTACCGGCTGACGGGGCGGCTCAAGGCTCATGCCACGCAGGCGTGCGTCGTTACCCTCGAGCCGGTCGATAGCTTTATCGACGAGACGATCGAGGTCGAGTTCCAGCCCGAGGAGCGGACGCGCAGGCCGCCTACCGCAGACGACGAGGGGGAAGACCTCTCGGTCGATTTCGAGTCGGACTTCGACATCGAGCCCATCTCCGGCGGGCGGATGAACGTCGGCCGCGTTGTTTTCGAAACACTCGCCTCGGCGATCGATCTCTACCCCCGCAAGGACGGTGCGGCGTTCGACTGGAGGGCGCCGGAGCCCGACAAAGCTGGTGTCGTGAGCCCCTTTGCTGCCCTGGCGAAGCTCAAGAACAAGTCGTGATCGGGGCGCAGCGGGGCTGTCATTAACGCCGAGCGCCCCTTGACCTATTGTTCTGCGCCTGCAACGGGGTATGTTCCCGCGTCGCCAACAGGCGGCACGGTTACGGACGGGCGGATATCGCCGCTCGGACGGGGGTTTGAAGCCAATTTTTGAGCGAAGCACGGGTCCTCTATGGCGGAGCCACGTATTTTGGCGCTCGACGCCATGGGCGGCGATCACGGTCCGTCCGTTGTCGTCCCAGGCGCTGCCATAGCGCTGTCCCGCCATCCGCAGCTGCAAGTGCAGCTCTATGGTGACGAGAGCAAGATCAGACCGCATCTCGACGCCAATCCGGAGCTCAAGGCCCGCGCGACGGTGCATCATACCGACCTTGTCATCGGTATGGACGCAAAGCCGAGCCAGGCGCTGCGGCGCGGGCGCGGGTCCAGCATGTGGAAAGCGCTCGAAGCGGTGCGCGACAAGCAAGCGGATTTTTGCGTGTCCGCTGGTAACACCGGCGCTCTGATGGCGCTGTCGCGGATGATCCTGCGGACGGTTCCCGGCATTGACCGGCCGGCTCTTGCGGGGCAGTGGCCGACCATCCATCGCCCGAGCATCGTCCTCGACGTCGGCGCGAACATCGGCGCGAGCGCGCGCGATCTCTGCGATTTCGCGTTGATGGGCGCGGCCATGGCGCGTGCGATCTTCGACGTCGAAAAGCCGACGGTCGGGCTGCTCAACGTCGGGGTCGAAGAGGTCAAGGGTGTCGACGAAGTGAAGCTGGCACACAGCTGGCTCAAGGACGCCGACCTGCCGATCAAGTATCACGGCTTCGTCGAAGGCGATCAGATCGGCCAGGGCGTGGTGGATGTCGTTGTGGTCGAAGGTTTCGCTGGAAACATCGCCTTGAAGACCGCTGAAGGCACCGCGCGGCAGATCGGGATCTATCTCAAAGAGGCCATGACGTCGTCGATCAAGACGAAGGCCGGCGCCTTGTTGGCGAAAAGCGGGTTCGCCATATTGAAACATCGGATGGACCCCCGGCGGGTCAACGGTGGCACCTTCCTCGGCCTCAATGGGATCGCGATCAAGAGTCACGGCGGGACGGATGCCGTCGGATTCGCCAGCGCCATCGAGGTCGGCTATGGCATGTCCCGCAGCGGGATCGTGCAGCGCCTGGAAGCGGAACTGACTGCTTTTCACGGCAAACTAGACGCCATTGCCAATGCAAAGGCGGAAACGAAGGCGTGAGGGGCTCGGCCTTCACAATCAGGCAGCCGTTGGCGCCAACTGGGGACGAGGTGGAACGTGGTAGTCAATCGCTCGGTCATCCGCGGCGTCGGTGCGTACCTGCCGAAGAAAGTGCTGACCAATGCCGACCTCTCGAAGATGGTCGACACGACGGATGAATGGATCGTCGAACGGACGGGCATTCGGGCCCGTCACGTCGCGGCCGAAGGCGAGTTGACGTCCGACCTCGGCATCGCGGCCTCGCGTCAAGCCTTGGTCCGCTCGGGCATTGACCCGGTCGATATCGACCTCGTGATCTGCGCGACCTCGACGCCGGACCGGACGTTTCCGGCGACCGCCGTGCGTATCCAGGCTGGTCTCGGCGTGACGAAGGGCGCGGCCTTCGACATCCAGGCGGTCTGCTCGGGCTTCATATATGCGATGACCACCGCTGACAACTTTCTCAAGACCGGACAGTTCAAGCGCGCGCTTGTCGTCGGCGCCGAGACGTTCACACGGATTCTCGATTGGAGCGATCGCTCCACCTGTGTGCTGTTCGGGGATGGCGCGGGGGCGGTCGTGCTCGAGGCGCAACCGACCAAGGGCGAGCGTACAGACCGCGGCATTCTGGCAACCCGGATTCGGTCCGACGGCCGCTATGAAGATCTGCTCTATGTCGACGGTGGCCCCGGATCGACCAAGACCGTCGGACATTTGCGCATGAATGGACGGGAAGTGTTCCGTCATGCCGTGCAAAAGATCTCCGGTGTCATCGACGAGACGCTGATCGAGTCGGGTTTCACCGCCGAAGAGATCGATCTGTTCGTGCCGCATCAGGCCAACCAACGCATCCTCGATGGCATCGCCAAGAAGCTCCGCGTTCCGAGCGATCGGATCGTCTCGACACTTTCGTACCACGGCAACACCTCGGCCGCGTCTATCCCCCTCGCCCTCAACTACGCGCTCGAGGCGCACAGGCTCGGCGAGGGTAAGCTGGTGCTCATGGAGGCCATCGGCGGCGGCTTGAGTTGGGGCGCCGTGCTGGCTCGCTGGTAAACGAATGCCGTGCTGACCCGAATCGCGACACGGCTCGGCCGGATTTTAGCATTCCTCAAGAAATCGACGTATTTTCAGCCGGTTGAGCTGTGGAGATCATTGACCCCGCGCGCTCGGGTGGCTAACGTCCGCGCCAATTGGGGTTAGGGAGGTAACGATGGCTGGCAAGACGTTGACGCGTGCGGATCTGGCGGAGGCCATGGTCCAGAAGGTCGGTCTTCCGCGCAACGAGTCGCAGGAAATGGTCGAGTTGATCCTCAAGGAGATCTCGGACAGCCTTGCGGCGGGCAAGCAGGTCAAGCTGTCGTCGTTCGGTTCGTTCGGCATCCGTTCGAAGGGCCAGCGGATCGGCCGCAACCCGAAGACCGGCAAGGAAGTGCCGATCACGCCGCGCCGTGTTCTGGTATTCCGGCCGAGCAACATCATGAAGGACCGCATCAATACGGTTCGCGCCGGCAAGAAGCCGAACGGCTCGGGCGCCGAGTGAGTGCCGGGAGCCCGCGTTAGAGACCCAACCTGATTTTTGTCGCAGTTCGCCGTCTACGCTTACAGAGTTCGCACCAGTCATCGCGTTTGCGTTCACATGAGGCGCCGCCTGTCGCGGCTCGCTCCTGCAACGATCGAGGCCGACATGGGCAAGTCGCTGGAAGCCTTCCGAACGATCGGCGAAGTTTCGGATCTGCTCGACGTGCCAAAGCACGTCCTGCGGTTCTGGGAGGCACGTTTCCCGCAGATCAAACCGATGAAGCGCGGCGGCGGGCGGCGGCTCTACCGGCCGGAGGATGTCGCACTGCTGCGTGGCATTCATCATCTGCTGCATAGCGCCGGATTTACGATCAAGGGCGTGCAGAAGATCCTGCGCGAACAAGGCGTCGATGCCGTGAAGACGCTTGCCGCCGAGAACGGTGCTCCTGAGTTCGTCGAGGCCGCGGCGCCGGTTCGCGCGAAGGCTGCCGGCAAGGCGGCTGCCAAGCCGGTGTCGTTGTCGAAGCGGCTCGAGGCGATCGCGAGCGAACTCGATGCATGCCTCGCGATCGCCCGTGGCGAGACCGTGCCGCAGCGCGCTCAACAGGCCAGCCGCCGGCGTGCCTAGCCCTGGCTCAACGCTGCCTCAGGGGCAGGCCCAGGGGCAACCTCAGGGCTTGCCGCTCACAGCCATCCTGGCGGCACTCACGGTCGCCGTGACGTGGGGCTTCAACTTCATCGTCATGAAGCATGCGGTGAGCGAGTTCCCGCCGCTGCTTCTGACCGCGTTACGATTTGGCCTCGCCGCCGTTCCGATGGTGTTTTTCGTCAAGCGTCCTGCCTGTGGCTGGTGGCCACTACTGGCGTTCGGCTTCCTGTTCGGCATCGTCAAATTTGGCGTGCTGTTCACGGCTTTTGCCTTCGGGCTGCCGTCGGGTCTTGGCGCCGTCATGCTGCAGGCGCAGGCGTTCTTCACAATCCTGCTGGGTGTGCTGCTGCTTGGCGAGCGTCCGTCACGGACGCAGC